>JAPKDA010000050.1 GCA_028822695.1 Akkermansiaceae bacterium | reverse complement strand
ACCCCAAAAGCAAATTCCTAGCAGCGAATAAAATCTACAATGGGCTTCGGATCCTTGAGTCCGTGTTTGTGGCCGACTCCAGGTTTGTGAATGACTTCGATCGAGCCCCCGAGTGCCCGGTAGCGCTTCTCGAGAATGGCGGTATTCTCAGCCACGGGCACAACCTTGTCATCATCTCCGACGACATGTAGCAGCGGAATACCGGCCGACGCCCAGTCCGCAAACCTACTTCCGTCCGTAGAGTGGTCCAAAGTTTTCACAGGCCCGAAAATCCGCGCCTTCCAATCCCTCTGTCCCAAAGGCATTCCAAGTACTCGGGCGGAACACCCGATCACTGGAAACATTGTGCATGTAAACCGGGATCCGCAGCAGTGATGCCAGGGTGATGAACAAATTTCCGACATGCCCGGCAGTCAGCACACAGTGGTTGGCTCCCCAATGATTCATCACTTCATAGGTCGAGGTAAAGGCACCCTTCCCGGTCAGAATCGGCGCGAACCACGTCGTCGGCCACGTCGGATTGGTCCGATTGTCGAGGACATCATGGACCTCCTCCGGCAATCCAATGGTGTGCCCTTCCGCAATCTGTAAACACGGTCCGAGTCCCGCCACCAAATTGATCCGCGTCATCGTGGACGGCATCCCCCCCTTCGTCTTGTAACGCGTGCTCATCCCACCCCCTGGAAAATATTCCGTGATCGATGGATGCCACGTGGTCGCCTTGAGTGATTTCTGCACTTCCTCTTCCGTGATCTCCCAGAACGGCTTCATCGTCGGCTCACCGTCGACCTCCTGATCACCAGTGCCATCCAATGCCGCCGGCCCGGAATTAATCAAGTGAAGCAAGCCATCCGCGGCATGCCCTTCCAGTTGATGTCCCCCACAAGCCTTGGCCACCGCTGACGGACTCCAGTAAGTCCGCAGATCAGCAAAAATTTGCGCCGAGTTTGTCAGGAGGTGACCAAATAGCATCGTCGCACCATTCAAGGCATCGTTTTCGGTGGCAACGATGTAGGGCGCACGTCGCCCATTCCAATCGAAGGAGGTGTTCAAGATCGCCTCCATGAAATCTCCATTCGGAAAGTGGTCCGTCCACTGCCGCTGCCCCTGGAAGCCCGCGGCAATCGCCTGATGCCCCTGCGCCTGCTCTCCCAAGCCCTTCTCGGCGAGCTTCTGATTGCCCACCATTAAATCACGCGCGATGAGGGCCATCTTCACACTGTCCGACCATTCACTGTCCAACTGCTCCCGACTCCGAACCTGATCCGGTGCATTGTAGTCCCTCCCCTCGAGGCAGTTCTCCTTCACCCAGGCCGCCGCTACTTTGAACTCCTCAGTATCAAATTGATCTTTGTTCATCCGGCCGACGAACTCCGTCATGTCGATGTCCTCCACCCGCATCCCCAACCACTTTTCCCAAAACGCATGGTCCACCACCGACCCCGCGATCCCCATCGAGGTGCCGCCCATCGAAAGATACGCCTTCCCACGCATCAGAGCCACTGCCAGTCCACACCGTGCAAAACTCAAGAGCTTCTCCTGAACGTCAACCGGAATATTTGGGTCGCCCGCTTCCTGCACATCCTTTCCATAAATTCCGAATGCCGGAACCCCCTTCTGCGAATGCCCCGCCAAGACGGCAGCCAGGTAAACTGCCCCCGGCCGCTCCGTTCCATTGAACCCCCAGACCGCCTTCGGCCTCAGCGGATCCATATCCATCGTCTCCGATCCATAGCACCAGCAAGAAGTCACGGTCAGCGAAACCCCCACGTTCTCCGCCGCAAAAATCTCCTCCGTCGCCACCGCCTCCGCAACGCCCCCAATACACGGCTTCGCAATGACACACTCCACCGGTTCGCCATTCGGATAACGGAGATTCTCCGCCAACAACTTCTCCACCGACCGGGCCAACAACTGGGTCTGTTCCTCCAAAGACTCCCTCACCCCACCCAAGCGGCCATCAATGGTCGGACGAATCCCGATTTTCGGCAGTTTCCCATCCCAAGCGGTCCGCACAGCGGCTGCGCCAGAATTCTTCATCTCCTTCGACATGGCCCCATTCAACCGGCAATGCGAACCGGACGAAACTCTATTTTCTCACAATCCGATCCCTATTTTTGACGATCTACGCCAATTCTCCCAGAGCCAGTCTAGGGCCCCGATCGCCCATGCCTCGCAATCGCCGAATCCCCATAAATGAACTTACACCGACCGCCCTTCTCAAAACTCCCCACCCCATAGCCGTTCGCATCACCCGACTGCCGCAGCGTCCCCTTTCCGGTTCGACCATCGGACACTGTAAACTTGAACGTCCCCGCCTTGGCTTCGGTCGCGGACCGGAAACTTCCCGTCATCGACCGCCCCCCGTGGCCATACATGGAAAAGGTCCCTCCCAACGAACCCGACGACGCCGTCCCCTTGAAGACCTCCCCCTGCGATGTCCGCGCCCATCGCCGGCACACTCGTGCATGACTGCAAGCCAAGGACAACAACGACGCCCAACACCCCCAATAAGCTCTTCATATGCCCCTCACCCCATCGGCAATCCCCACACCTACGAAAGAATCCCTAAAATGCACTTTCCTCCCAAATCCCCAATCAGCGTCAATCAGCGAAATCAGCGGTCAAATCCTTGCGCAACTGATCCGCATCCCACCAACACTTTCACTCACCTTCCCCCGCCAAACCACTATCACTCCCTCGCCCGCTCACCCACCCCGTGCAGCCTCCACCCGAACATCCCGTCCCGCCGCCCCGCCACCGCGAGGGCTCGCATAAACTGCGCCCATGACAACGGCTCGGGAAATACCGCATCGAAAAGTGCCTCAGCGACGGCTTCGAAGTCACCACGACCCGAAAATTCGCCGATCAACGCTACACCGCGACCTGCGACAACCGCAAATGCTCCCGCCGCGAGCTGATGCCGTTCATGAAATACTGCCCCTGGTGCCACCGCCTGACCCGCAAGAAATGGAAGATCGACGGCAGCCGGGACACTTGTTCATCATGTCAGTCAGGCATCGTTCGAACCTTCTGGTCGTTCTGCCCCTGGTGCTCGAAAAAAAATCACCGCAAAGTAAGATGCACACCCCGCTCAACGACCCGATTCTTTATTTCAAAAGCAATATGGACGCCGCTGAGCAACACCTCCTCCCCGGCGGAGAAGCCGTCGTCTTCTCCTCCCGCTCCCCGGACAAAAGGACCGCCAACGAAGATTCCGCCGCGCTCCTCTCCTACGGCGAGCACGCCAAAGTCCTCACCGTCGCCGATGGCATGGGCGGCGCCCGTCACGGTGAAGTCGCCTCACGCATCACTCTCGAGTCACTCCGCGACAACATCGCCATCGCCGCACGGGAAGAACGTCTCCTCCGCTCCGGCATCCTCTCCGGCATCGAGGAAGCCAGCACCCGCATCAAGGAAACCTCTCCCGGCTCCGGCACCACCATCGCCGCCCTCGAAATTTCCGAGAACAGTGTCCGACCATACCACGTCGGAGACTCCGTCATCCTCGTTGTCGGCCAGCGCGGCAAAGTCAAACTCCTCACCGTCCCCCACTCACCCGTCGGCCTCGCTGTCGAAGCCGGCGACCTCGATCACAAGGAAGCCATGCACCACGAGGACCGACATATCATCCTCAACTACGTCGGCGCCACCGACATGCGCATCGAGATAGGCCCCGTCATCGCTCTCGCCGCCAAAGACACCGTCATCATCGCCAGCGACGGACTGGTCGACAACCTCAGCATCGCCGAGATCGTCAACATCATCCGCAAAGGCCCCCTCACCAAGGCCGTCCAAGCCACCGCCGCCAAAGCCCGCATCCGCATGGCCACCCCCGGCACCACCCACCCCTGCAAACCCGACGACCTCACCATCGTCGCCTACCGCAGACGGTAACCGTGGCGTGACCGTCCCGGTCATGATCTAAATCCCACGGCCCCAAGGCCGCACTTCCTTCTCCCGTCGCGGAGGCACTTCGTGCTTTCGGCCGTGACCACCACTGATCCTCCCTCACCCCATCGCCTCCTCTCCCACCTCGGCCAAACCACCGAAACAACGCAGTTGCTCCGCCACATGCCCCCTCCCAAAACCTGAAAGGGCGCAGGCAGCATCCGCCACCCGCACCCCTACCAGAGTCTCCCCTGTGATTTCTGTGCCTCTTCGCGGCAAAACTCCGGAACTACACAATCAAAACGTCACCACCGCCCCCACAAACACCCCCCGTCCCCGCCCTGTCTCCGGCGTCCCCCAAAAGCTGATGTAGGAATACTCCTCATCCGCCAAGTTCTCCACCCGCAACGACAAGGACAGATTCTCAGTCACCTCATAGTTCCCAAAAACGCGCACCAACAGGTAATCATCCAAAGGATCCCCACCCAAGGTTCGCTCCCCAACATAACTCACCCCTGCCCCAACAACCAACCTCTCGGTCGCCTCCCAACGCACCCAGCCGTCCACCACATGATCAGGTAAATCATTCAACGACCGCTGCAGATACGTATACGCCAGCCCATAACGAATCGCCCCATCACACCCCTCCCCCGCCAACCCGAACTCCAATCCATTTGCATTCCCCTTCCCTGACAAATTCGACCCCAGCGCCCCAAAGGGATCAACAATCTGGTTCTCAATTTCATTCTCAAACCAGGTCACGCTCACGATCAACTGATCGCCAATTTCCTGCTCGATCCCCAGATCCCACCCTTCCGACCGCTCCGGCCGCAAATCAGGATTGCCGGCCTCGAACGGCCCTCCATTTAACTCCAACAAACTCGGCGTCCGAAACGCCGTGCCATAACTCGCCCTGATCGTCGTGCCTGAGTTCGGCACCTGATACGCCACCGCCCCGCGCCAGGTGAACTCATCACCATAAGAATCGTAATCCTCCCAACGACCACCCCCCGTCAAGGTCAGCCCATCGACCACCTCCCACGCATGGTTCACATAAACCCCATACTGATCCCCCTCACCCGGAAACGAAAAGTCCTGCGCATAATCCGTGCGCTCAAACAACGCTCCAAACGAAGTCAGGTGATCATCACCGCTGTGTAACTCGTTCTCCCAAACCAAACTCCACTTCTCCGCTTCCGTCCCGAAGGTCGAGGGATCACCAAAGTCGTAATCCTCCTCATACACTCCGACCCTCAAGCGCGAGGTCCAGTCTGGATTCACCAAAAGCTCCGCGTAAATCGTCCCCAGTGCGTACTCCGTCAAATTCAATCCGCCGAACGAATCCCGATACTGCGCATCACCTCCCCGCAAACTCATCCCGACCGTCAGAACATCACTGGCCTGATAATCCAACCGCAACGCATAGGACGTCTGCCGGTGAAACAAATCCCTCACGCCACTCGGCGCATCGTTATCCGTCTGCTCCCAACCGCCATGCAGCGTGTAGGAAAGCTTTCCGACCTCCCCACTCGAGGAAACCGCGGCACGCATCGACCCAAACGATCCGCCCTCCACACCGAGCCGCGTCACCGGATCACCCACGCCACGCGCGGTCCGAATCGACACCACCCCACCGATCGACTCTCCACCGTAGAGCGCACTCTGCGGACCACGGAGGACCTCAATCGTTCCCACCCCATCGAGCAGGGAATTTCCCAGGAAATTCCCGGACGACACCGACGAGTCACTCAAGCGAATCCCATCCACCTGCAGATGCGACTGCGCCGTCCCCGTCCCACGAAGAAACAAGGAACTGATCGATCCCCGCTGCCCTCCGGTCGACTCCGAAAACACCCCCGGCGAACGCCTCAACGCATCCTCCAAGGTCGTAATTCCTTGTTCCCGCAACTCCGCCGCATCGATCACCGTGATCGAACTTCCCACTTGCTCCTTCGGAGTCACCGCACGGTTTGCAGTAACAACAGTTTCCGGAGCCAATTCCACCGCGAGGAGCGAAGCTCCCGGCAGGGCCAACAATAGCGCGCCAGTCAATGACGCTGATTTTATCTGATTCATTCTAATCGCTTGTTCGGTCCGTTTCTCGCGGACCATGACAAACAACTCTCTCAGGCTGGTATTCTGACTCAGGATCTCAGCGAGGCGCTAGCCTCCCCGATCTCCCCTACAGTGGCGGAACCGTTCCGGAATCACTGCCTGCGCAGCTGCACCAGATTCCCCATCAATTTCCTGCCCGAACCACGGACTTCCCGAAAAAGGCTCCAGCTATCCCGGAGCGCCGCGACTCCACCACATCCCCTTCTACCTGCCAACACTTTCCCCCCCCAGTAAGGTGATCCGTCCCGGTCGCCATCAAAACCCCCGGCGATAGCCGCACTCCCCTCCCGGTCCGCATCCGATCTCCGGCCCCCTAGGACCGCTGACTTCAGTCCGCCCCAAACCCCCGCTCTCCGACTTCCGACCTCCGCCCTCCCCTACCTCTCCTTCGACTCCCCCAACTCCGCCTTCAAATCCTCCTGCACCCCGTCATGACCGACGTCATTCCCGGAAACCCGGTTGTTCTCAAAACGAACCATCGACGCATTCCGATCCACCATGATCCCCGCCTTCTTGTTCCGCGTCACCGTGTTGTTCGCGATCTCAACCCGCGTTTTGGCATCCTTCACCACAATCCCCCCGAGCAAATTTCCAATCACTTCGTTCCCCACCAACTCCGCCGAAGTCTGCTGCGCCACCAAAATTCCCAACTCCCGATTCCCCTCACTGACCGACGTCTCCACCCGCGACAACACCCCGACGGACATCAGAACCACCCCCGCCAAACCGTTGTTCGAAAACCGCGACTTCCTCACCGTCACACTCCCGCCATTCCAGGCATCCACGCCGTGATGGAGGTTCTGATCAAAACGACTCTCAATGATCGTCACCTTGCTACCCTCTCCATACACCGCCAACCCATCCCAACCCGACTTGATCACGCGCACACTCTGCATCGCCGCCTTCCCGCCGTTGATCACCGCGATCCCATGACCTGATCCGTTCTCCACCCAAACATCCTCCAAGACCACCTCACCACCGTCCACTGCGATCACAGGAAAGCGCTCCTCATCCACCGAGATCCCTTCAAAGCGCACCGACAGCGACGCCAACCGAATCCCCTTCGCCTCCGCCTCGATCAGGATTGCACTCGCCTCGCCCGCAACCGATTGAATGATTGTCTTCCCCGGCCCTGCACCCTCCAGATCCACTCCCGCCGGAACACTCAAGCTCTCCTCAAAAATCCCCTCACCCACCCGGACCTTGTCCTGACCCCGCGCATCGGCAATCGCCGCCGCGATCGTCTTGTAGTCTTCCGGCACCCGCAAAGTCCGCGTGTAGGAGGACATCTTTTCGTAGAGCGCCTCATACTCCTTCTCCCGGGACAAGCGCAGCGCATCGCGCAACAAATCGAGCACCTCCTCCGAATACTTCCCCTCATCCATCGCAAGAGCCTTCTGATAAATCTGCCGTGCCTGAATCCTCCGCTCTTCCATCAAGCGAATCCCATCCTCCGAAAGCTTCTTCAAACGCGGCAGATCCACATGCCCCGGCGCAAGCTTCGCCAACTCGTCCGCACGTCCCACCAAATCCCCCCACCTCTCATCCCGGATCGCTTCCTCCGCCGCCTCGCGGATCGTCATCACCTTGTCATTAAATCGACCATTCTCGATCCGCTTCCGGAATTCCGCCACTTCGGTATTCTCCGGATCCAATTTCAAAATCTCCTTCAGCGTCTCCTCCGCCGACCCCCAACTCCGGGCATCAATCGCCGCCCGAGCCGTTCCACTCAAGAACCCCAACTGCTGCCGCCGCTCTTCTTCCTTCCCTGCCTCAATGGCCTTCACCCCATCCCCACCTCGCGGAGACTCCGGCATCAAAGCCAGAATCTCGCTGTAGACCGCCTCCGCCTCCGGCCAACGCCGCTTCTCCACCGCGATTTGTCCAGTCGCCGCCAACATCTGCACCCGCTGCTCCAACCTCACCTGACGCCCCTCCATCGCCCACTGGTTTGCCCTCCATCCGGAGTAAATTACCCCCCCCAACACCAGCAAGGACAGCACTAGCATCACCAGCGACCCAGTCCGCCGACGCACCGGCTGCCTGGATTGCTCCACCTCCACCACCCTCAAAGCCCCATTGAGCTCCGCCAATTCCTGCAGATAGGCCGATCTCAGTCCCTCGTTCCCGGCGTTCTCGATCAATTCGACCAGTTTGCCCTCCGCTTTCCGAAATGCCGGCAGATGCGGGGAAATGACGTCACCCTCCCTAAAACCAAGAACCTCAACGGCCTCGGAATACGTCATCTCGCGCTGAAGTGGAACGATACTCACCCGACGAAGTTCTGAACGATCGGGATGCGCCTTCCAATCCCAAAAGCTTTTGATGTTACCCGGAGGGCCGGGGCCGCCTGCTGGCGTTTCCACTCATTCAAGTCCACCCGCCGCTGAATCCAGCGCACCGTCTGCTCATCAAACCCATGTTTCTCGATGATATCCTCCCCCGAAACCTGCTGCTCCACGTAGAGCTCCAGGATCCCATCCAGCACCTCATACGGCGGCAGCGTGTCCTGATCCTCCTGATCCGGCCGCAACTCCGCACTCGGCGGCTTCTCAATCGTGTCCCAGGGAATGATCTCCCGATCCCGATTAATCCATCGCGACAGCTTGTAAACCTCCACCTTCGGCAAATCACTGATCACCGCCAACCCTCCACACATGTCCCCGTAAATCGTGCAATACCCCACCGCCAACTCACTCTTGTTGCCCGTCGTCAGGAGCAGGTAGTTGTACTTGTTGGAAATCGACATCAGGTAGATCGCCCGAACCCGCGCCTGCATGTTCTCCTCGGTTACATCCTCCGGCAGATCGCCAAAGATCGGCGCCATCGCCCCCTTCACCGACTCAAAAGTCTCCTTGATCGGCACCGTGTCGCAACGCATCCCCAGATTCCCTGCCAGCGAAACCGAATCGCTCACACTCCCCTCCGATGAATAACGACTCGGCATCGTCATCCCGTGCACATTCTCCGCCCCCAAGGCCTCCGCCGCCAACACCGCCGTCAACGCCGAATCGATTCCCCCACTCAAACCCAGACACGCTTTCTGAAACCCACACTTGTGCGCGTAATCCCGCAACCCGAGCACCAACGCATTGTAAACCTGCTCCTCGTTACAAGCATCCACCACCACCTCCTCCTCCGGATCACTCGTATCCACCACCGCCACCTCCTCACGAAACCCCGCCAACTGCTTCCACAGCTTCCCGTCCGCACCCACCGCCAGCGAGTGCCCGTCGAAAATTAACTGATCATTCCCCGCCACCGCGTTGCAATAAACCAACGGCACCCCGGCCTCCTTGGCCACCGTCCCGAGCAAACCACGCCGCCTCTCAGGCTTGCCCGCGCTGAATGGTGAAGCGCTCAGATTGATCAGCACATCAATCTTCTGCCTCAGTAGACACGCCACCGGATCATCCTGATAAAGAGGGCGATGCAAATACTCCTCTGTCCAAATGTCCTCACAGATCGTCACTCCCAGCCGCACTCCATTCCATTCGATCGCCTCTCCGCAATACCCTGGCTCGAAATACCGCCGCTCATCAAACACATCGTAGGTCGGTAACAGCGTCTTGAAGACCTTCGCCAACACCTCTCCATTCTGTAAAAATGCCACCGCATTCCGAAAAGGCTTCCCCGGTTCCTCCGACTCGTTGTGATCGATATATCCCACCAACAACGGCACCTCCCCCACCTCACTCGCGATGTAGTCCAGCGCCTGCAAACACTTCGGGACAAACTGAGTCTTGAACACCAAATCCCGCGGCGGATACCCCACCAACGACATCTCCGGCGTCACCACCAGCTCCGCACCAAGCTCCAATGCCTCACGGTAGGCATTCAGGATCCGCTTCGCGTTGCGGGGGAAGTCCCCCACCGTGGCATTCAGTTGTGCGATTCCGATCTTCATCTCTGTGTCAGCCCCTACCAAAGCCCGTATTTCTCAAATGCCAAGGCATACCATCCCATCAGGAAATTCCCCACCCCGTGCATCACCACACAGGCCATCAAACTCTTCGTCTTCACCGCCACGATATACATCAGCGAACCCCACACCAAAGCCCCCGCATAGTCCACCGGCTGATGAATCAACATCACCAGAATCCCCACGATCACAAAACTCTTCCACGAAAAGGTCCCGAACGGAATTTTCCAATAGTTCCCATCCGGCTTCAACACGTAACGCATCAGGAATCCCCGCCAAAGCAACTCCTCCACCAAAGCAACCACCACCACGGCCCGCAGGAAACGAAACACCGTCGCCGCCCACCACGCCGATGGACTCTCGAAAATCCCCGGATCAAACCCCTCCCGCCGCGGCATCACCCCCAACCATTTCAGCAATCCTGTCGGCTCCTCCTCCAAAGCCAGCCACTCGTAGCACTGCGTCGGCAAGATCCATAAACCGATCCCGACCACCCCCATCAGCGCCCCGAAGAGCACCTTCCCGGTTGACCACTTCAACTCGTACTGCCGCCACCAAAATCCCAACACCGCGAGAGTCGCCAGGGTCTGCACAGGATAGATCCACTGCTCCGGATCACTCTTCCACCACGGATCCAGCGCATGCTTCTGAAACATCAACCCCATCGCCAGCGACAAGACGCCACCGACAACCATGAAGAAAATCATCGGCACAACATGCGCCAAAGTCCGATCCTCGCGCAGCTTGTTCAAATTCATCTCGGTGGTGGCTGCAGTTGACTCCGTGACTAACCCAGTGTCGCGACGTATTTCTCGATGCGATCCGCCGCCTCCTGCAGTTGGTCAAAGGCCGTCGCATAACAACAACGCAGAAACCCTTCCCCACTCGGACCGAAGGCATTGCCCGGCACCGCCGCCACGCCCTGTGACTCCAGCAAGCCCATCGCAAAGTCCTGACTGCTCAATCCAAATTTCCGAATGTCCGGGAACGCATAGAACGCACCACCCGGCACATGACAGTCCATCCCGATCTCATTGAGCCGCCGCACAAAAAAGTCACGCCGCTCGTGATAGCTCTCCCTCATCTGCTCCATCGGCTCCTTGCCGTTCTGCAGAGCCTCCACCGCCGCAGCCTGGCTGGTAATCGGCGCACAAAGCATCGAATACTGGTGAATCTTCATCATCGCCTCGACCAACGGCGCCGGCGCGCAGGCATAGCCCAGCCGGAAACCGGTCATCGCAAAGGCCTTCGAAAACCCGTGCAGCAAAATCGTCCTCTCCCGCATCCCCGGGAGACTGGCGATGGAAATATGCTTCTCATCGTCGTAACGCAACTCGCTGTAGATTTCGTCCGTGATGCAAATCAGGTCGTGCTCGATGCACAACTTCGCGATCCCCTCCAAGTCCTCCTTCGAAGCCACCCCTCCGGTCGGATTGGTCGGAAAATTCAGCAGCAGGACACGCGACCTCGGCGTGATCGCCTTGGCCAACTCATCCGGCTTCAACGAAAAATTATCCCGCTGCCGTGTCGCTACCGGAACAGCCACGCCGTGTGCCATCACCACACTCGGGCTGTAGGAGACATAGCAGGGTTCATGGTAGATCACCTCGTCTCCCGGATTGAGCAACGCTCGCAGGGAAACATCCAAAGCCTCCGACACCCCCACCGTCACCAACACCTCCGAAGCCGGATCGTACTCCACATCAAAAAAACCACCCACGTAATTGGCGATCTCCTTCCGCAACGACAACAAGCCGAGGTTCGACGTATAGCTCGTCTGTCCACGTTCCAGCGATTGGATCGCGGCCTGCCGAATATTCCATGGCGTCGCAAAATCCGGTTCGCCAACCCCCAGCGAAATCACATCGTCGCGCCCAAGCACCAGCTCGAAGAAATCACGAATCCCCGACCGCGGAACGGCGGCGACCTGTCGTGCAATACGTTGTGAATAGTCCATCACTGGTGTGTCCGGTTGCGGATGAGCGGCAAGCGTTGCGGACTCACTCCGCTCCACCTGCACACTGTTCCCCTTCACGCCGAGACCGGCAATCGATCCGGATCGTCCTCCCCGTTGAAATCCAAGCCCAGTTCCTTGTAAGTCTTGAGACGGAAATGCGTCGCCGTGGAGATCACTCCCTCCATCGAACTGAGTTTCTCGGAAACAAACCGCGCCACCTCCATCAGGTCGGATCCTTCCACCAACAAAAGCAGGTCGTAACCACCACTCAACAGATGACAGCTCGAAACCTGCTCGAACTTCGCAATCCGTCGCGCCATCCGGTCAAAGCCCCCTTCCTTCTCAGGAGAAATCTTCACCTCAATGAATGCCGAGACCTTCTGATCGTCCGTCAACTCCTGGTTGACCACCGCCTGAAAGCCAAGAATCGTCCCATCCTTCTCCCAAGCCTCCAGCCGCGCCCGCACCTCGTCCTCGGGCAAAGAAAGACGCTCCGCCAACTCCGTCACCGGAAGACGGCCGCTGCTCCGGAGAAGCTGCAATAATGGATCAATCGACATCGGACTGCTCTCCTACCCCAAACCCGCCACCCAAGCAAGCCCCAGCACCGTGGCGTGACCGTCCCGGTCACAGGCCCCATCGGAGGTGACCAACCTGCCCCCCGTAGAGTTTCGCGAAGGATCGGTCCCTGTCGCCCCCCTGGGACCGCGGATCTTTAGCCCGCCCCGAAGCCCATCCGTCCCCGACCCGATCCCTTAGACCTCTAACTCCCCCCATGGACATTCGACATCCCCTGCTCAATATTAGACATTCCTCTCCCCTCCCGGACTTCCCACCACTTCCCAAAAAATGCTCCGCCAAGACTACCTCCTCCGCGAAATCGAACGCATCGTCGAATTCGCCCTCCGCGCCCTCGGCATCAAGAAGGCCCAGCAACCCGACGACTTCCTCCGCTTCCTCGAAGAGAACAGCACCCAACTCACCGGTCTCAAATTCGACAGCCTCATCAACACCCCCTCTGCGAAACTCGTCTCGCTCTTCTACGACGAAGACGGCCGCAGCATGGGTCGCCTTGTCGCCAGCGGCGCCCTCCTCGCCGAAGCTGCCGACATGCACCGCATGGGTGACGAAATGGATCGAGCCCGCGAACTCTTCACCCGCGCCACCGAAATCCTCGCCTTCGCCACCTCCCAATACGAAGGCGACGCCGGCGCCGCGATCGCCAAGCACCTCGCTTCCCAACACGAGAAACTCCCCCTCTTCGCGTTTCCTCCCGACGCCGCTGCGCACCTCGAACTTCTCTGCAACTCCTCTCCACCCGACACCGGCCAAATTTAATCGCCCTCCCCGACAACCACGATGAGCACCCCCCGGAAAATTACCGACTACCTCCGCGAGACCACCGAAGGCGGCGGCTCCACCCGCCGCACGCGTGAACGGAGCCATCGTCCCCCTCTTCGGCCTGAGGGGCCTGAACAACAAAGCGAAGGACAATAACGCCGCCCTGGACCAAGTCCCCACCCAATTCCCTGCGCCCCGTAGGGGAGCGAGAATTCTCTGCCAACCCAACACTCCTCCCTACCTCTCAACCGCTGACTATCCTCCCCGCTCCGGGCTCCAAAATCTACCCCTGCTCCTGAATCAACCGCGTAATCTCCAACGCCACCTCCAGCGCCGCTGCCCCCTGCTGACCAGTCACTGTCGGCTCCTTCTTCTCCTTCACACTCTCCACAAACGCACGTAACTCCAACTTCAACGGCTCGTCCTTCTCCACCTCCACTTCCTTGCGGCCAATCTCCTGACCCTCACGGTAGTAAATCTTCCCCTCCTGTTCCTGGTAATCGAGCGAGAGATAACACTCTTCCTGAAATACGCGGATCTTCCGCATCCGATCCGGACTGATCCGACTCGCCGTGATGTTCGCCACACATCCGTTCTCGAACCGCAACCGCGCATTCGCGATGTCCTCGTGCCGCGTCAACACCGTCACCCCCACCGCATCAATGCTGGCGATCGGCGAACTTACCAAATGTAGAATCACTTCCAGATCATGGATCATCAAATCCAGGACCACCCCGATATCCATACTCCGCTTCGGAAACGGTGACAGCCGGTGCGCTTCGATGAACTTTGGATGGCTCAATTGCTTTTCCAATTCCCGCAAGACCGGATTGAATCGCTCAATGTGCCCAACCTGCAAAATCCGTCCGGTCTCCGCCGCCTTCCGCACCAAGGCCTCCGCATCTTCCGCCGTCGACGCAATCGGCTTCTCCACCAACACGCTCACCCCCCGCTCCAACAACTCGCCACCCACCGTCAGATGCGCCTCCGTCGGCACCACCACACTCACCGCATCACAAAGCTCCGCAAGGTCCCCCAACGTTTCCGCCACCTGCCCTCCGAACTCCGCCACCACGGCCTCAGCCCGACTGCGATCCTGATCGTACACCGCGGCTAGAGTCGCCCCCTCCAGCAAACTGTAAACTCTCGCATGATTTCGTCCCATGGACCCCGATCCCGCTACCCCAACCCTGATTGACATGGCCATGTCGTGGCAAATCCCGGCCCGCCCTGCAAGCCCCTCACCATCTCCGACATTCACAAAATTCGGTCATCATGAACATTTCCCTCAATTTCATCTAAGAATCGCCCTCCCTCCCCGTTAGCGCCCTTACAGAGCCCTTGCATCCAAAACGAATATACGTTTCCTTTGCCAAGGCCCTCGCCAAACAATCCATGAGTCTCCACGCACAACTTAGCCCCGACGCCGAAGAACGGCTCCGTGCCCAACGCCGTAATTCAACGATTTCGAGCATCTTTATCAGCTTCCTCGTCATCGTTCTCATCGGACTCGGCCTCGCCTTCATTTTCCTCCCCAGTCTCTTCCTGGAGTCCCCCACCATCGTGACCTACAACGCCGGTTCCCCTGACGACGACAAACTCGACCAAAAGGAGGTCAACAATCAGATCCAGCGCAAACCTTCCGCGCCCTCCTCCTCGATGGCCAAGGTCATCGCTTCCACCACCCCTTCACCCACCGCAATCCCGGTCCCCGAGGTGAACGTCCCGGACCCCTCCACCGATTTCGGTAGCGGCGATGACTTCGGCGACGGCTGGGGCAACGGCGGAGACGGCGGCGGCGGCGGATTCGGAAATATCCCCGCCAACATGCGGAAGCGCTGCTCCAAGCAAGACCGCCTCCAGCGCCTCGCTGACAACGGCGGCACCCCCGCCTGCGAAGACGCGGTCATGAACTCCCTCCGCTTTCTCCAGAAAACCCAGAACGACGACGGCAGCTGGGACGGCGGACACAAGGTCTCCATGACCGGCCTCGCTCTCCTCGCCTATCTTGGCCACTGCGAAACTCCCCTCTCCGAGGAATTCGGCGAAACCGTCACCGCTGCGATCACCTACCTCGTCAACGTCTCCGTCAAACAAAAGGGGAAACTCGGCGGCGATCTGAAGAGCAACCACTGGTGTTACGAACACGGGATCGCCACCTACGCTCTCGCCGAATCCTACACCTTCTGCAACCAGCTCGGCATCAACATTCCCAATCTTCAGAAATCCGTGCAGGACAGCGTGCAGTGGATCATCAACAACCAACACAAGTCCGGTGGCTGGGAATATCTATTTTCGGAAGACAACGCACGCGGCGGCGACCTCTCCATCGCCGCTTGGCAAATGCAGGCCCTCAAGGCCGGCAAAGCAACCGGCCTGGAGTTCAAGAGCTATCGCGGCGCCATCTCCGGCGGCCTCACCTTCGTCGGCAATTGCCACTCCTCCGATGGCTCCTATGCTTACACCATGAACGGGGGGGGCAAAATCACTCTCACCGGCGCCGGCGCTCTCTGCGTCCAACAACACAAAGGCGCCTCCGACGCCGGTTCCCGATCGGCGGTCAAGTATCTGAATAAGAAGTCCGAATTCGACTTCAAGGCAGGCCCCTGCAACCTCTACGAGCACTACTACAGCTCCCAGGCCATGATCAATGCCGGTGGCAACCCTTGGAAAAAATACAACGAGCTCTTCCGCGACGATCTCCTCGCAGCCCAAAACAAGGACGGCTCCTGGCCGAATCCCGGCGGCAAAGGCCACGCCGGCTACACTGGCACTGCCACCTACCGCACCGCCCTCTGCACCCTCATGCTCGAGGTCTACTACCGCTTCCTCCCCGGATCGAACGCGAAGTAATTCCGAATTTCCCGGGAACTCCAACGGATCACGCGATTACTCGCTTGAGCGAAGTCCCTTTGGATTCCCGTTTTTGAGCTTCCGCGGGCCAGACGACTCTAGCATTTGGGTCCACATCGACTCCCGATCCCCATGAACCTCC
>JAPKDA010000049.1 GCA_028822695.1 Akkermansiaceae bacterium | reverse complement strand
GGGGCGGACTAAAGTCTGCGGTCCCAAGGGGAGGGGGAGCTGGGGTTGTGGGGCGGGCGGGGACGCCCGGGGCCCCAGGGGAGAGCGACTGTAAGACCTTGTGTTCCCGGGCGTATGGGAGAGGGTGCAGGCGATTAAAATACTTTTATTGGTGATGGGACTTTGGGCAATGTTGACGGGAGCGAATGCGGCGGAGCTGAAGGTGGGGGATGTGGCTCCGGAGTGGGAGATGAAGGGGAGCGACGGGAAGACTTACAAGCTGTCGGAATTCAAGGGGGAGAAGGCGGTGGTGGTGGCCTGGTTTCCGAAGGCGTTTACCGGGGGATGAACGGCGGAGTGCAAGTCATTCCGTGAGAATGGCAAGATGATCAGCAAGTTTGAGGTGGCTTACTTCACGGCGAGCTGTGACATGGAAGAGACGAATGCGAAGTTCGCGAAGTCGCTGGAGTTGGACTACCCGATTTTGAGTGATCCGACTGGGGAGACGGCGAAGGCCTATGGAGTTTTGATGCCGGTGGGGAAGATGGCGAAGCGGTGGACGTTATACGTCGGGAAGGACGGGAAGATTTTGAAGATCGATAAGGAGGTGAAGGCGAAGAGTGCGGGGGCGGATTTGGGGAAGAGTCTGGAGGAGTTGGGGGTGGGGAAGAAGTAGGAGTAGGGGGGACGCGGAACCCGGAGGGCGTCAAGGAGGCGAGGGGTTGGCGGTGGCCTCGGTCACCCCTGCCGGGGTTTGGGAGCTCGGAGGTCGGAAAAGAGAGCTGGACTGATGGCGCTGGGCCTCGTCAGTCACTAAAGCTACGGAATGGCAGGCAAAGGAATGTCCAATTTCCACGGGAGGAGAGGGATTTGTCCCCCTTCGTCGGGGAGGGGTTTAGAGGCGATCGGGACAGTCACGCCACGTTGGAAAAAAAGTTGTAACCTGGGTGGCGGTCTGGGCTTACTGTGTGGAGAATCACGGTTGAATTGATGAATCAGAAAATTACTACTATTGTCTTGGTCCTGCTGATGGCGGGTGTTGCTGCGGTTGCTTATTTCAATGGGAAAAGGTCCGGGGAGGAGGCTGCGGGGGAGAAGGTTGCTGAGGAGGCGGGTCCGGCAGGAGCGGGTGGCGGGGCGGAATCGAAGGGGGAGGGTGCTGATGGGGAGAGGGGAAAGAAGAGTTTGGATCGGAGTAAGCGGGAGATCGCGGATGCCGAGTTGGTTGCCAGGTATGGTGAGGCGCGCACGGCGGTTTCACGGAAGGTGGCGGGGACTGTGGTGTCGTTGTTGGATGATGCGGTGGCGATGGGGGAGTTGATGACGCAGGGCGGGGGTCAGGCATTTGGCGGACGTCGGGGGATGATGCGTGGGGCCTTGGGTAGGATTGGCGTCGAGTTGGATGAGGATCAGCAAGAGCAGGCCATGGCGCTCTACGAAGATTATCAGAAGCGGGAACTGGAGAAGAGGAAGTCGGCGGTGGAAGACTTGCGGAAGGATAGTACCGCGCTGATGGAGTTGTTCCTGGCAGGTGATGCCAAGGAGCGCGGGGAGATGGATGAGAGTGAGTATGCGCTGGTGCAGGCAGACATTGCGGGTCGGATGCCGGATGTGATCAATCCGCTCGATCGAAATAATTTTCGTGGTGGTCAACCGATGAAAGACGAGGCGTTGGTGAGTGATTTCAAGGAGATCTTGAACGAGGATCAGGGAGCGACGTTTGATGATTTCCTCAGTGAGGAGGAGGCCAAGGCTGCGGAGAATGCTGCGCCGGACGGGAACATCAGCAACATTCCGACGATGGAACTCGATGCGATGGATGGCGCGGTGACTTCGGCGAAGAAGATGACGTCGGGATTTCGTTCGGTGTTGGAAGGGATGGGGGGACTGCAGGATTTGCGGCCGAAGGTTGAGCCTGAAGCGGGGGAATAGGGGAAGGGAGAACGCCGAATTTTGAATGGGGAGGCGGACTGATGAAGCGGGTTGCAAATCAGCGCTCCAATGGAGGGAGGCGTTGTAAGCCTCTGCAGAGAGCTGGGGCTGTGGACGGGTTGAAAACCCGGGCTCCTGTAATTAGCTGCGCCAGGGGCCGGTGATGGCGATGCTCCGGTCTGGAAGTCGTTGGAGGCGTATTTCAGGCTGCGGGCCATCCCGAAGGGGTGAAGGGACGAAAATTGGGGCTGAATACATGGTGAATCCCCCAAGTTTACGAAGTTTTTCGGCTTGCGGGTTTGACAGCCGGGGTCGAGGCTTCCTTAACTAACTGGACCCGCAGGAGGTCTGAACTCCACCGATTCCCTATCCCTATGAGCGATAACCAGCCCCCGAAGCCACCGAAGCCGTTGAAGAAGACATCGGCCGTTCCTTTGAAGAAGGAGACCGTGCGTGTGACCTTGAAAGCCACGACTGGCAGTGTTCCAGCAGCGAACACGCCGTCGGCACCCAAGCCACCTGCACCAGCGCCGACCATTCCATTGAGGTCGGCTGCGCCATCTGCACCGGGAGTGCCCAAGGCACCAGCACCAGCTCCGACCGTGCAGCTCCGGACACCTGGTGCACCGTCCGTTCCAAAATCTTCCCCGCTGAAGACCGAGCAACTGGCGACAGGTGCGGGGACTGCAGCTCTGCCGAAAGCAACCGTGCAGCTTGGCCCGGCCACGCAGGTCCTCGGTGCTCCTACCTTACTTTCCCGGACTCAACCGTCCCTCCGGTCCGTCGTCGAAGAAGAGGAAGAAGAAGCACCAGACAAGGTTTCTATCGCACTCTCCGGCGTGGCGTTTGCACTCTCTCTCGTTCTTCTGGCATTCCAAGCGATGACGACATCTGCTTGGGACGGCTGGGGTCAACTCTTTAGCTAAGATACATAACCATGGCATTTCCAATAATCACTACCGTCATTGCAGGCGTTGTTCTCGCAGTTGCAATCATGACGTCGAATCTTCCGATCTAGTTCGGTTCAGATTCCCTGATCCCTCTCAAGGGGCGGCGCTTGACGCCGCCCTTTTTGGGTCCATAGTCCCGCCATGGCTTTACAATTCACAAGCGACAATTTCGACGGCGAGGTGTTAAAATCAGATCAGCCGGTGCTCGTTGATTTTTGGGCGGAGTGGTGCGGTCCCTGCAAGCAGATCGGACCGATTATTGATGCGCTCGCCACGGAAGTGGAAGGAACTGCGAAGGTTGGCAAGGTGGACGTGTCTGCGGAACAGGCCTTGGCTGCGAAGTACGGCGTGAGTTCGATTCCGGCGCTGTTGGTTTTCAAGGGTGGGGAACAAGTGGAGTCTCTGGTGGGTTCGAATCACTCGCAGGATAGCCTCAAGGCGTTGCTGGCCAAGCACGCTTGAGTGAGGCGAGACTAGATAAAGATTTTAAGAGACCCCGCTGCGGCGGGGTCTTTTTTGTGTGGGTGGCGGAGGGGTCGCTGGTTGCCCATCGCTCCCGTCGTCGCTCTCCGAGCTATGACGGGCAGGCCATCGGGGTAAGCCCGGTGGTGGCGGGAGGCAGGGGGGCGGAGAGGTGAGCGGCATCGGGACCACACGAGACTACTTTGACCTCCATGGCGGCGGTGAGGGGGATGTGCTCGTGCAGGTAGCGTTGCAGCTCTGAGGGGGTCATTAGATTTTGGAGAGGGCGGTGTTCATGACATTGAGGGTGTCGTCGATGTCGCCGATGTCGTGGGCGAGGGAGATGAAACCGGTTTCGTAGGGGGAGGGGGCGAGGTAGACTCCTTGGTCGAGGCAGGCCCAGAAGAACTTTTTGAAGATGTCGAAGTCTTGGGCGACGACGTCGTCGACGTTGAGGATTTCGCGGTCGATGAAGTAGAGGCAGAACATCGAGCCGACGCGGTTGATGCGGTGGGGGATGCCTTTTTCGGTGAGGAGGCCGCGGAGGCCGGCTTCGAAGTGGGCGCCGACGGTGTCGAGTTGGGCCCAGGCGTTGCATTTTTCGAGTTCGCGCAGTTGGGTGAGACCACAGACCATGGCGAGGGGGTTTCCGCTGAGGGTGCCGGCTTGGTAGACGGGGCCGTCGGGGGCGAGTTGGTCCATGATGTCGGCGCAACCACCGAAGGCGCCGACGGGGAGTCCGCCGCCGATGACTTTGCCCATCGCGGTGAGGTCGGGGGTGAGGGATTCGAGTTCCTGTACGCCGCCTTTGGCGAGACGGAAGCCGGTCATGACTTCGTCGAAGATGAGGAGGGCGCCGTGTTTGGTGGTGATGTCGCGGAGCAGTTGGAGGTAGCCGGGTTGGGGGAAGACGAGTCCGGCATTGGCGGGGTAGGACTCGACGATGATGGCGGCGATCTGGTCGCCGAAGTTCGCGAAGGTTTCCTCGAGGCGTTCGACGTTGTTGTAGGGGAGGCAGATTGTTTCGTTGGCGAAGGATTTTGGGACGCCGGCGGAATCGGGCTCGCCGCAGGTGAGGGCACCGGAGCCGGCGGCGACGAGGAGGGAGTCGACGTGGCCGTGGTAGCAGCCTTCGAATTTGATGATCTTGTCGCGTCCGGTGAATCCACGGGCGAGGCGGACGCAGGACATGGTGGCTTCGGTGCCGGAGTTGACCATGCGGACTTTCTCGACACTAGGAACCCAGTCGGTGATGATCTGGGCCATCTCGACTTCGTGTGGATTGGGGATGCCGAAGGAGAGGCCGTCCTTGGAGGCTTCGTGGATGGCGTGGGTGAGGCAAGTGGGGGCGTGCCCGAGGATGTTGGGGCCCCAGCTGCCAATGTAGTCGATGTAGGTTTTGCCATCGACGTCTTCGATGCGGCTGCCTTTGGCGCGGCGGACGAAGAAGGGATCGCCATCAACGTTGCGAAAGGCACGGACGGGGGAGTTGACGCCGCCGGGGATGAGGGTCTTGGCTTTCTTAAAGAGAGCGGCGGAGATGTTGGAGTTGGCAGTGGAGGAATTCATGTATGGCCGTGGGGATGATTTAGAGGGGTGGGGAGATGATGGGCAATGAGGAATCGTTGGGGGATGGGGGACTGCGGGGGAATTTGACCACTGATTGCATTGATTTCGCAGCTTGGAGCGGGGGAGGGAGAGGCGGGAGGGCCGTCCCCGACCGAAATGTGGAGATTTCTCGAATATGTGGGGGGCTCAGCCGTCAGAGGGAAAAGGCCTTTCTATTTTGGGGGGCAGCTTTATCTTTATAGCCATCATGAACCCGAGAGTTTTAAGCCTTTTGACCGTTGTCGTGATCAGTGTCGGTTGGGCTATGTCGGGTCATGCGGAGCGCAAGTCGCTCATCGATAGTGAGCCGGATGTGGTCTACACGGAGGAATTCACGGACAAGAAGATCGAGTTGCTGGCGGTTGCTTCCGGGACAGTCTATGCGACGAAGAAGGGTGGGCGGAAGCTGGGGGTGCTGAAGCTGAACAGTAAGGCGAAGCTGATCGGGTTTACGGAGAAGGCTTACAAGATCCAAGGGCAGGCGACGCACGCGCAGATTTCCGGCTGGGTGTCGCCGAAGGCGTTGGCATCGAAGGACAAGGATTTCGTGGAGAATCTGAAGATGGTTTATGAGCGCCAGTTGGAGGTGCGGGCGTTGATCGCGGAACATGAAGTGGCGATCGGGATGTCGATGGATGAGGTGGCGGCAGCGATGGGGAAACCGACGAAGACGAAGACTCGCCGGACGGCGAAGGGGCAGAGTGGGAGTTGGGAGTTTATCGAATTTGAGGAAGTGGATCATTTTCAGACCGTGCGGGATCCTTACTCGGGAAATATTTTTCGTCAGCGGACGCACACCACGCAGGAGGAGTTGAACAAGTTGGTGGTGGAGTTTGAGAGTGATGTGGTGACGGCGATTGAAGAGGCCGAGAATAATGAAGGGGGCGTGGTGAAGATCGTGGTGCCGCCGTTGGTGTTGGGGTGGTAGGGCGAGCGGAGCTCGCAGTGATTGGTTGTCAGTTATCAGTGAAGTAGCGGTTTCCGCGATGTTCAGGGGCCAGGTGATTCGGCTCTTCTACAACCGAAGCAACGGAGTTGTTCCGCTACGGGAGAGGGGAAGTGCGCGACCTTGGAGTCGCGGAGGGGTTTGATCATGACCGAGGCGGTCAGGCCACGTTACCGGACGATGCCGCGTTCGGTGGAGGAGAGGAAGGTGAGGAGGTGTTGGACCTCTTCTGACTCGGTGGCGGGGTTGGTGGCGAAGGCGAGGGCTTGGGCAGTGAGGTTGCCTTCTTTTTTTAGGAAGAGGGCTTTGTAGGTGGTCTTGAGGGCGCGGATGGCTTCGGAGGTGAAGCCGCGGCGTTGGAGGCCGACGAGGTTGAGTCCGCGGAGGGCGGCGGGGTGGCCGTCGGCGATCATGAAGGGAGGGACGTCCTGGACGATTTTGGTGCAGCCACCGATGATGGCGTGGGCACCGATGCGGCAGAATTGGTGCACGCCGGAGAGGCCGGAGATGATGACGTGATCGGCGATGTGGACATGGCCGCCGAGGGTGGCGCCGTTGGAGAGGATGCAGTGGTTGCCGACGACTGAGTCGTGGGCGACGTGGGCGTAGGCGAGGAAGTTGTTGTCGGAGCCGATGACGGAGGGGGCTTCGCCGGTGCCCCGGTGGACGGTGACGTTCTCGCGGAAGATGTTGCGGTCGCCGATGATGACGGAGGTCGGTTCGCCGTCGTATTTGAGGTCCTGGGAGCGCTGGCCGATGGCGGTGAAGGGGTAGAATTCGTTCTCCTCGCCGATGGTGGAGTAGCCGTTGATGACGACGTGGCTGTGGAGTTTGCAGCGATCACCGAGGGTGACGTTGGCATTGATCACACAAAAGGGGCCGATTTCGACATTGGCCCCGAGATTTGCTTCGGGAGAAACGACCGCGCTTGGATGAATCACGGGGGAGGTTCTAACTTGGATCGGGGGGGAGTGGAATAGCTGCGTTTGGGAAATACGGGGAATGGGCCTGATTCCTCAATGCGAATTATTTGCGTTAGTTAACGCGAATTACTTGCATTAGTGGCGAGCTTCAGGTAAATAGTTTGCATGTCCTTCCTAATGCGTTGTGCGGTGGTTCTCGGTTTGGGGCTCGGATCGCTCCAGGGTGCCAATTTGAAGGTGGGAGTATTTCATCCCTTGCTGGTGGATTTGGCGAAGCAGCTGGGAGGGGACTCGGTGGAGGTGGTGAATCTCGCGCAGGGGACTTCGGATTTGCATCGGTTTCAGCCGGGGCCGAAGGAGTTGGGGAGGGCGCGAGGGGCGCAGCTCTACATGGTGGCTGGGAAAGGGTTCGAGTCGTATTTGGGGAAGATTCAGAGTATTGTGGGGAAGGACCGGGTCTTGGAGGTGGGCCGGAAGATTCCGTCGCTGACTTATGGGAAGGGAAACAATCTGCATGCGTGTTGTGGGGGGCACTCTGCACACATTCACGGTGGCTTGGATCCGCATTGGTGGCACTCGATCGATGCGTGGCGACGGGCGGCGACGATTGTGGCGGATGAATTTTCGAAACGGGATTCGGCGAACAAGAAGATATATGAGGCGAATGCGAAGGCATTTCGTGGTCGGATGGATGCGCTGAACAGTTGGGCGAAGGGCCAGATGAAGCGGGTGCCGAAGAATCGGCGGACGCTAGCGACGGCGCATGCGGCGTTTGGGTATCTCTGTAAGGATTTCGGATGGAAGATGTTGCCGGTGCAGGGAATGAATCGGGAGGCGTCGCCGTCACCGAAGTGGTTGGGGGAGATGGCGGCGGTGATCAAGAAGGAGCAGATCGTGGCGGTCTTTCCGGAGAAGACGCACAATCCGAAAGTGTTTCAGTCCCTGGCAAAGGAGACCGGGGTGAAGGTCGGAAAGCCGTTGATTGCAGATGGGGGATCTTCGATTGAAGGAATGTTTCAACACAATGTGTCGGTGATTGTTTCGGCGTTAGCACAGTAGAAAATTGAGAAGATGATTCGTTCCTTTGTTTTGTTGATGGGATTTGCGGGGGCGGTTGGGGCCCAGGATCTTTTTCGGACGGATCCGCCGAGTTTGGGAGGGGTGGTTTTTCCGGTGTTTCATGCGACTGCGGCATACGGGGACAGCACGCGGGATCCTGCGGATCTGACGGCACACGGGCATGATCCGAATGATCAGTTCACATTACAGGGGATTGATTTGGGGTTTTCGCTGCAGGCAGGGGAGCATGTGAGTGGTTTTGTGAATCATCGCTTTTTTTTGGATGATGAGGACGACTGGGATGGGGAGTGGGAAGAGGCTTTTTTGAAGTTGGTGGGATTGCCGGGTGACTTGGAGTTGCGTGGGGGACGGATGTTGAACCGGGTGGGGCGGCAGAACTCGGTGCATTTGCACGGGTGGAATTTCGTGGATGCGAATTTGATGACCAGTCGGTTTCTGGGTGACGAAGGCTTGCTGACGAACAGTGTGGAGGTGGCGTGGAATGTGCCGACGCCGTTTGATTCGGTGGTGAGTGTGGCGTTTGGTGAGGCGGTGCCGCATGACGAGCACGATCATGGGCACGAAGAGGAGCATGAGGGAGAGGAAGATGAGGATGATCACGAAGAGGAGTTGGAGGGCGAAGAGGGTTTGTTTGACCGGGACATTCTGTCGGTGCGTTATGATGCGCGGTGGAACTACAATGATTTCCATCAGTATCGCTTCGGAGTGAACGGGGTGGTGGGTGATAATTCCTTCGGGCGGACGACGACTGCGTTCGGGGCTGACGTGGAGTATGCGTGGTTGGAGAATGGTTTAGAGGGTGGTGGCCGCTCCTTGCGCTGGCGGACGGAGGTGATGCAGCGGGAGATCGAGTATCAGCACGAAGACGGCGACGGGCGCGGAGATGTGACCGAGTTGGCGCTATCGACGATGTTGTTGTTTGGGTTTGCAGAGGATTGGGAGGCGGGCTTGCGCTATGGCTGGGTGGAGGGTGTTAGTGAGAATCATTTGCACGAGTTGCCGGAGCGGTATCGACTGAGTGCGGCGGTGACGCGGAGGTTGACGTTTAGCGATTCGACCTCGGGGTATGCCCGGTTGCAGGTGAATCATGAGGATCACGAGGAGTTTGGGGATGAGACGAGTGTGTGGCTGCAATTTGGATTTGATTTTGGGGCGCCGGAGGTGAGGTAGGCCGCGGGGCGGCCGGTGATCAGTGATCAGATGTCAGGGGGCCGGCTGGGAAGCCTGGGGAACCTTTCGCTGGCTGGAAGCCAAGGCCACTTTGTGAGGCTTCGCTTGTGTGGGCTGGAGCGATGAAGCGGGTTGCAAACCCGGGCTCCCTATTGAAAGATCGCTGGGGTGGTGATGAGGATTGTTTGTTTGATGCTGTTGTTGGCGGTGCCGTCGGCGTGGGGACATTTTATTGAGCAGGTTTATGTGCGGCTGGCTTTGGAGGAGGAGCGCTGGGTGGGGAAAGTGGAGCTGGATGCGCTGATGGTGTTGGAGATCGCGGCGGGTGGGGAGGTGGAGGAGGACGGGACGAACGAGTGGTTTGCGGAGTTGAGCGAGGTGAAGGCGCGGGAGTTTTTTGAGAAGACGGAGAGGTATTTGGGGGATCGGTTTGTGCTGATGGTGGGTGGGGAAGTTTGTGACTACACGATTGGGTTGCCTGATCCGGTGATCATGCAGGGGGATGTGAAGGGGAGTCCGCTGGAAGGAACGTTGATTCCGGTGACCTTGGCGGGGACATATCCGGGAGGGGGTGGGGCGGTGGAGGTGATGTGGAAGGATGAGGAGGGGCCGTATCTGGTGGTTGGGGTGCGGGTGGAGGGGAAAGGTGGGACGCAGAATGTGTTTGTGGATGGGGGAGCGACGGTGAAGTTGGCGGAGCGGAGTGCGCCGGAAGGGGGAGAAGTGGTGACGGAGGCGGAGCCGCCGAGTTTGTGGGGGTGGGTGAAGGCGGGGTTTGAGCACATCCTGCCGAAGGGGCTGGATCACATCTTGTTTGTGCTGGGGTTGTTTCTTCTCGCGCCGAAGTGGAAGCCGTTATTGGCGCAGAGTGCGGCGTTTACAGTGGCGCATTCGATCACGTTGGCGCTGGTGGTGACGGGGGTGTTTTCGGTGTCGGAGAAGATTGTGGAGCCGTTGATTGCGCTGAGTATTGCCTATGTGGCGGTGGAGAATCTGTTTGTGAAGGAGCTGAAGCCGTGGCGCTTGGCCTTGGTTTTTGCGCTTGGCCTGCTGCACGGGATGGGATTTGCGGGGGTGATGCAGGAGTTGGATGTGCCGGAGGGGCAGATTTTGCAGCCTTTGCTGGGCTTCAATGTGGGGGTGGAATTGGGGCAGGTGGTGGTGTTGGGCTTGGCGTTTTTGGCGACTTGTTGGTTTTTGCGGAAGAAGATTTGGGGGAGGGTGAGGTTAGTGGCGTCGGGGTTGATTGCGGTGACGGGGTTGTATTGGACGGTGGAGAGGGTGGTGAGGGAGTGGGGAAGTTGTCAGTGATCAGTGGTCAGTTTTCAGAAGAGAGAAGACGGGGACGGGAGACGGAGACGGGGGCGGGGACGGGTTCTGGGGAAGCGGATAGAAATTTTTCCGGGTGATGATCTAACAGATCGCCAGCTTTGAGGAGGTGCTCTAGAGTGGAGATGCGATGATGGTGAGTGGGTGGATTCAAGCAGGAGAGGCGCTGAAGGGACTTCAGTGGCCTGTTCTGGCGTCCGGAGAAACCTCGCCGATGTTTGGGTTGCTGACGCTGGTGCTGCTGGCGGTGGTGGTGGTCTCGCTGATTTTGGTGAAGTTCCGGCAGTCGTTGCTGGTGGGGTATTTTGCCTGTGGGGTGATCTTGGCGAACTCGGGGGCTTTGGGATTGGTGGGGGCGGAGTCGGAGGAGACGATCCGGGGTTTGGCGGAGTTGGGGATCATTCTGCTGATGTTTACGCTGGGGGTGGAGTTTTCGGTATCGGAGATGAAGCATCTGCGGTGGGTGGCCTTGGTGGGTGGTGGATGGCAGGTGGGTTTGGTGACTTTGGTGGCAGGTGGGGTGGCGTTGTGCTTTGGGGTGAGTCCGGAAGTGGCTTTGGCGATTGCAGTGGCGGTGGCTTTGTCGTCGACGGCGGTGAGCGTCAAGTCGTTCCAGGATTTGGGTCAACCGGACAGTCCGGGGGCCCGGGTGGCTTTGGGGGTGGCGATTTTTCAGGATTTGCTGGTGATCTTTTTCATGATCGTTCTGCCGCCTTTGTTGGGGGCGGGGGAGAATTCGATGGCGGTGGGGCTTGGCTTGGCAGTGGTGAAGGGTGCGCTGTTTCTGGGGGCGTGTTTATTGTTCAGTCGTTATGGGATTCCACAGTTGCTGCATGCAGTGGCGCAGACGCGGAGTCGGGAATTATTTACGGTGACCGTGGTGGCGCTCTGTGCGGGGGTGGCTTACGGGGCTGGGTTACTTGGGTTGAGTCCCGCCTTGGGTGCCTTTGCTGCGGGCTTGGTGGTGAGTGAGTCGATATACAGTCACCGGGTATTGGCGGATATTCTGCCGTTCAAGGACCTCTTCCTGACGCTGTTCTTTGTATCGGTGGGGCTCTTGATCGATGTGGAGGTGGTGGTGGCGAATTGGGGTTGGGTGCTGGGGGGGACGCTGGCGATTCTGGCGGTGAAGTTCGCGGTCGCGTTTTTTGCGGCACGGCGTTTGGGGGTTTCGCTGAAGGCGTGTTTGTTGGCAGCGGCGAGTTTGGCGAGCACGGGGGAGTTTTCGTTGGTGCTGCTGGACCGGGTGGCGGAGTTCGGGGTGATGCCGGCGCAGGGGCATCAGATTTTGTTGGCGAGCACGGCGATCGGGATGGGCTTGGTGCCGAGTTTGATGCGCTGGATGGGGTTGTTTGCTCCGGTGATGGAGCGGAAGGGGTGGATGTGTCGCAAGTCGAGCGTCTTGGAGGAGCTGACGGCGCACGGGGGATTGGATACGCTGGAGGATCACGTGATCATTTGTGGCTATGGTCCGGTGGGGCGGAATTTGCGGGAGGCGATGAGCAAGTGCGGGATCAATCATTTGGTGATCGAGTTGAATGCGGACACCGTGACGAAGCTGCGAAGAGAGGGGGTGAATGTGTTGTTTGCTGATGCGCGGCAGGCGGAGGTGTTGGAGATGGCCGCGGTGGGGCGAGCGCGGAGTATTGCTTTTACCTTTCCTGATGCGGACGCCGCGATTGCGGGATCGCGGATGGCGCGGGAGAAGAATTCGGAGATTCTGGTTTATGCCCGGGCCAAGTTTTCGGCGGAGGCGCAGCGGCTCCGGGATGCGGGAGTGAACCAGGTGTTTCTCGACGAGCGGGAGAGTGGGTTGGCGATGATGAAGTCGATCGTGAGTTGTTACGCGCCGGAAGATTGGTTGGCGGATGAGGGGAAGTGGTAGGCCGCTACGCGGCAGTTTTTAGTGATTGGTTATCAGTTATTGGGAGGAGGGGATGCGTGGGCTTGCGGGGTGAGAGGGAGGGCGCTACAGGAAGTGCGGCTTGCAGGTGGTGTATCCAGATTTACCAGTGGCGCGGCGGCGGGATGAGATCCTGGCGGCGATGCGGAAGAGTCGGGTAGTGGTGGTGGTGGGGGAGACGGGGAGTGGGAAGACAACGCAGTTGCCGAAGATGGCGTTGGAGTTGGCGCAGGAAGAGGGGTTGCAAGGGCGAGTGGGGTGTACGCAGCCGCGGCGGTTGGCGGCGACGAGTGTGGCGGCGCGGGTGGCGGAGGAGATGAAGACGAGCGTGGGCGGCCTGGTGGGTTACCAGGTGCGGTTTGATGAGAGGGTGGGGAAGGAGACGGAGGTGAAGTTCATGACGGACGGGATTCTGCTGGCGGAGACGCAGGGGGATCGGGAGTTGCGGCAGTATCACACGATCATCATCGATGAGGCGCATGAGCGGAGTCTGAATATTGATTTCCTGCTGGGGTATTTGCATCGCTTGTTGGAGCGGCGGAAGGATTTGCGGGTGGTGATTTCGTCGGCGACGATGGATGCTGGGAAGTTTGCGGAGTTTTTTGGGGGGGATGGGAAGATGGGTGGGGATGGAAGGGTAGATGAAGGTGCGGACTTGGGGGGCGGAGATTTGGACCGGGGGCGAGACGCCCCCGGCACGGCCTGCGGCGAGACGCCGCAGCCACGCGGGGAGAAGGCACGGGTGCCGATCGTGGAAGTGGAAGGGCGGACGTATCCGGTGGAGGATCACTTTTTGCCGGAGCATGGGGATGAAAGGTTGGCGGATCATGTGGCCCGGGCGGTGGAGTGGATCGGGGAGGTGGATGAGACGGGCGACATTCTGGTGTTCCTGCCGGGGGAGCGGGAGATTCGGGATTGTGCGAAGATGATCGAGGGGCGGGACTATGATAATACGGAGGTGTTGCCGGTGTTTGCGCGGTTGTCGCTGGCGGAACAGCAGCGGGTGTTTCAGTCGAGTCGGCGTCGGCGGGTGATCTTGGCGACGAATGTGGCGGAGACTTCGCTGACGATTCCGGGGATCGTGTATGTGATCGATAGCGGTCTGGCGCGGGTGAATCGGTTTAGTCCGCAGCGGCAGATTCAGCGCTTGCAGGTGGAGAAAATTTCGCAGGCCAGTGCGCGTCAGCGCCGGGGTCGTTGTGGGCGGGTGCGGGACGGGGTTTGTGTGCGGCTTTACGATGAGGAGTGGTTGGAGGGGGCGACGGAGTTTACGGATCCTGAGATTCGGCGCTCGTCCTTGGCGGGGGTGATATTGCGGATGCGGTATTTGGGCTTGGGGGATGTGCAGGAGTTTCCGTTTTTGGATCCGCCGTCGACGCGGGCGGTGACTGAGGGGTATGCGACGCTGGAGGAAGTGGGAGCGATTGATGATCGCCGGAGTCGCAAGGTGCAGCGGCGGCGGGATGGGCGGCATGATGACGGGCTGACCGATGTGGGGCGGGAGTTGGCGCGGTTGCCGTTGGATCCGCGACTGGGGAGGATGTTATTGGCGGCGCGGAGGAATAATTTGTTGGGCGAGATGCTGATCATCGTGGCGGGGCTCAGTGTGATGGATGTGCGGGAGCGGCCGGCGGAGAAGGAGGACCAAGCGGACAAGGCGCATTCGAAATTTGAGAGTCCGGATTCGGATTTCCTGAGTCTGCTGAACATCTGGCATGCGATGTTGCAGTTCCGGAAGCCGGAGGGTGGTTTTTGGCGGAGCAAGATGAGGAAGTATTGTCAGGTAAATTTCCTGAGCATGCGGCGGATAATGGAGTGGGAGTCGGTGGTGAAGGAGTTGGGGCGGGCGTTGACGCCGCGGGGTGGGAAGAAGCCGCGGTCCTTGCCGGCCGACATGCAGCAATGGGCCAGCGCGGATGACATTCACAAGTGTCTGCTGGCGGGGATGCCCACGCAGATCGGGGAGTGGGACAAGGAGAAGAAGATCTATCGTGGGACCGGTGGGCGGCAGTTTGCGGTGTTCCCGGGATCGGGGATGTTCGGGAATAAGAGGCCGGAGTGGGTGTTGGCATTTGATCTGGTGGAGACCTCGCGATTGTGGGCGCGGAAGCTGGCGGCGATCGAGCCGGAGTGGGTGGAAGAGGTGGCTCCGCAGGCGTGCAAGGTGCGCTATCACTCACCGCATTGGGATGCGCAGCAGGGGGCGGTGTATGGGAAGGAGACGGTGATGTGTGGCGGGCTGACGCTGGTGCCGGAGCGACGGGTGCACTATGGGCGGATCGATCCGAAAGGGGCGCACGAGGTGTTTGTGCGGGAGGGGATTCTGGAGGGTGGGTTGCTGGGGAAGGCGCCGTGTTTGGATCGGCTGAAGGAGGTGCGGGACGAAATCTTGCGGGCTGAGCACAAGCTGCGGCGGGTGGGTGGGCTATGGTGCGACGAAGGGGCGTATGATTTTTATTTGGAACGTGTGCCGGAGGAGATTGCGACGGCGAAGGCGTTTCATGATTGGCGGCGGGCGGGGGACAATGAGGGGTCGGTGATGATCAAGTTGTCGGATGTGGTGTGGGAGGAAGTGTGGGATGAGTTGGCGCGTTTTCCGGATGAGGTGTGGCACGGGGAGAAGAAGTATTCGGTGGTTTACTGCAGCGATGCGGAGGCGGAGGACGTGGGGGTGTGTTTTGAGGTGCACGTTGATGCGCTGATGAGCTTTCCGGATTACTTGCCGGGGTGGGGGGTGCCGGGGATCTTTGCGGATCGGGTGGAGATGTTGGTGAGGTCGTTGCCGAAGGGGCAGAGGACCGCGTGTTTCCCGATTGGGGAGGCGGTGGATGGTTTTTTGGAGGAGTGGGGGCAGTGGGAGCCGGATCGGGAATTGTTCGTGGCGCTGGCGGAATTTTTGAGTGTGCGGAGTGGGCACGTGATTGATGCGGAGATGTTTGATGTGACGCGCTTGCCGGATGAATTGCGGCCGAAGTTGCGGGTGGTGGGGGATGAGGGGAAGGTCTACGGGATCGGGGAAGACGTGCAGGCCGCGAAGGATTTCTTGGCGGCGACTTTGAGGCAGAGGAGGGAGGACACGGCGAATTTGGAGTGGGAGATGACCGGGGGGACTTTTTGGAGTTTCGGGGAGTTGCCGGTGTTGGCGGATGGAATTTATCCGGCCTTGGTGGATGAAGGTGAGTCGGTGGGGACGCGGGCTTTTTTGGATCAGCGGGAGGCGGACGAGAGTCACCGGGCGGGGTGTGTGCGCTTGTTCTTTTTGGATCAGGCGGAGCAGGTGGGGTTTGTGCAAAAACGGTTTCCGTTGGGGCCTGGTGCGAAGTTGATGGCGGGATTGTTGGGAGGAGCGAGGTGGGTGGAGGAGTTGTTGCGGGTGGCGGCGGAGGGGGCGTTGTTGAAGGGAGGGAATGGGGTGATGCCGCGGAGTGAGGAGGAGTTTGCGGTGGCGTCGCGGGAGGGGAAGGGATTGCTCTTTGCGAGTGCGGAGGAGATCGCGGTGGCTTTGGAGGACGTGGTGGGGTGTTCGGAGAGGGTGCGGAATTGGATGGAGAAGAATCGGGATGAGCGGCACCTGCGGGAGGTGGTGGAGGATTTGGAGGAGCAGATGTTGTGGTTGATGGGGGCGGGGTTTGCGTGGAAGGCGGGGTTTGGGAGGTTGCGGGGGTATCAGCGATATTTTCGGGGGATTGAAGAGCGCTTGGAGCGGCTGGGGAGTCAGCCGTTGATCCGGGATGAGGAGAAGCGGGATCAGTTTCGCCCGTTGTGGGAACGTTGGTTGACGGGCTGGCAGACCAGTCCGGAGGCGGCCCGACGGTGGGAGGCGGGGTGGTTGCTGGAGGAATGGCGGATGCAGTTGTTTGCTCCGGGCCAGCCAAGGGAGGTCAAGAGCAGCGCCAAGCGGGTTGAAGTGCTGCTCGATGAGCTCTGAAGCAATCTAACTCTTCGGAGCCGGACAAGTTGCGGTGATGTCGGCGGTGAAGGTGAG
>JAPKDA010000168.1 GCA_028822695.1 Akkermansiaceae bacterium | reverse complement strand
TCCAGATTCTAGTCCCCCTCACTCCTTCCCGTAAATCTTCTGCATGTCCCGCAAATAGTCCGACACCGGCCCACGATTCTCACTCCGCTCCTCATCGAGTTCCTCTTTCAGCTTCAAGTAATCGATAAACTCCCCGCTTATCTCCTCTGCGGTGTTGATCCGATACCACTCCAAAAAATCCCGCGTCCGCTTCCCGACATCGACCATGTTCAGACGCCGCTCATTCAGGCTCGCCATCCTCGCCTCGATCTCCGCGTCCTCCCCCTTCTTCAGATCGCTCAACACGGTCAGATACCCGATGATGATCGGCCGGTAGCCCGGAAAAATCCGGAATGCGAGGAAGTTCAATCCATCCGAAACCGGCGACAACAACCTCCCCCGCTCCTCCTCCGGCAGCGCCAACACATCCCGGAACTGCTCCGGCCGGAATTCGATCAACCCCAACTCCGGGTCCTCATACCGCAGCACCAGCACCTTCTTCAACTCCTCCTCGGAATCCAAAATGTTCATCGTCTCCGTCACCGACAACTTTGACAAATCCGCCAACTGCAACGCCCACCACTTCTGCAAACTGTTCTGCCCAAGATTCATTCCCGGAAAGTGCTGCTTCAACAAGGCCTCCTGCTGACCCAGGAACACCGACGCCTCCGACAGCATCCCCGCCATCCCCTCTTTCCCTCCCTCCTGACGCAACAACGCCATCACCAAAGTCCCCGCCGAAGCACGAAACGCCGCCCGCTCCCCCGCCCCCATCTCCTCCACGCCCTCCGCCGCCAACATCCGATCAACCCCAAAGCCCCCCTTGTTCTGAAATAAGGCCTGATACAATTCCTTGTCCGCCTCCTGCCGACGCCACTGAAACGCCTCCAACAACCCATCGGTCAACCACCACGGCAACTTGAGCGCATCCTTAAAAGTCCCCGGATCCGCCTCCCGCAAACACCGCTCGTGCAGTAACAACTCCAACACCGCCCGCTCCATATCCTCCTGATCCAGCCCCCGGTCCAAATTGCGGACATACAGCTGCAGGCGAAACCCGTTGGGAATGACGCGAACCTCCGACGCGAGCGACCGAGCCTTCCTCTCTTCCCCCCTCTGCTCGAGAAGCTCGATCACGATGATGTGCTTCCACTCCTTACCGCCCACCTCCTCCTCCAAAGCCGTCTTCGTTTCCTCCGCCAATCCCGCCACCGCAGTCCGCAACTTCAAATCACCACCATGTACCGTGAACTGCTGCGACAAACTCACCGTCATCGGCTTCGCCACCTTGCCGTCCCCCGCCACCGGCACTGGCACCCCCTGCCCCTGCACTCCCACCACCAACGCAGCCCATGCCAACAGGCAGAGTCGCGTGGTTCTTGGCAGCTTCATCGTCCGGAGTCCCCTTCCGCACTCAAGCGTCCGGCGGAGTCAATACAAGTTCCCCATCCGCAATCGTGACCCGCGTCATCCCCTGAACCATCTTCTTCAAAACATCCAGCTCGCCGCCATAAGCCCGGATCAACGAATTAAACGAGCCCATCACCAAATGTAAATATCCCTCCGGCACCTTCGTCCGCCCGAATCGTCCCCCGAGTGGATCCAACTGCGTCAACACCTGCCCGTCCGGACCCTCCGTCTGCTCCACCCGGAATCGAAACGCGATCGTGTGCCGGCGCTTGGCCATCAACTCACGCTCGATGATCACCTCAGCCACGCCGTCCTCCAAACGCACCCACACCCCCTTCAACTCCACATGGCCCGCAAAAGCACCACCCTGCTCCAACTTGAGCGTCCGCTGAATGTAATCGTTGATCTCCTCCTCTGAAATCTTCGCCGGCTTCTGCCCCTTGTGCGCCGCCGCCAGTACCGCACCGACATCCCGCCCCAGGGGTGGCAACATCGGCTTCGATTTGTTGTAGCCCTCGATATCCACCAACGACTGCGGATCAAAAGTCAGATAGGTCAACCCACCAATGACCGCCAGCGCAAGCAACGCCAACATCATCATATTACGCATGATCACGCCCTTCTTCTTGACGGGTTCTTCCGGTACTTCGGTCTTCTTTTTATCAGCCATGAATCACCCGGGTGTAGCAAAGCCTCCCCGCCTTGCAAAGCTTCCCCTCGAATCCTGATAGGATTCCGTATCTCAGCCCCCCGATCCCCCAACGCTGAAAGCGTTGCCTAGCCTCCACCCCCGCGCCTCCCTCAGCCCTCGCTCTTGGCAGCACCTCCACCGGCCGAATCCGAACTCCCCGATCCAGACTTTCCTCCCTCTGACTTCGATTCCTTCGGCTTCGAGGCCTCTGCCTCGCTCTTCGCCCCCTTCTTATAGGACTCACTCCGATAGTCCGTCTCATAGAACCCACCACCCTTGAAAATGATCCCCGCACCCGTCCCCAGCAAGCGGCGCACCTTCCCCGCACAGCCCTCCTGCGGACAATCGGTCAACTTATCGTCATTCATACTCTGAAACACCTCGAACTGGTGCTCGCACTTCTCACAAACGTAATCGTAATTCGGCATATCGACAATCTTCGGAACCGCGGCAGTCTCCCCCTGAACGCCCCCGATACAAGCCCAATCCCACCCTTCTCGCCCAGTGGCGTGACCGTCCCGGTCACAGGCCCTCCCTTCCCCTCCCCCCTCTGAGTTCTGCCCCATGGACCTCGGACATTCCTTCGCCCGCCCTTCCGCAGCGTCAGCCAAAGAGGGTTCGGCACTGAGTGTTCCTCCTCTCCCTCCAGTCCCCAGCCTCTGGGTTCCGGGTTCCAGTCTCCAGGTTCTGCACTCCTCCCCAATCAGTGTAATCAGCGGTCAAAACCACCCAACCCCCCTCTCCCGACCTGCGACTTTCGACCTTGAAGCTTCGATTTCCCCCATCCCCCCCCCCTTGACGCCTCACCAATGCAAAGGCACTATCCCCCGCAATGACCCTCCGCGTCCTTCTCTCTCTCGGCCTCCTCACCGCCCTCCTCTCCTCCTGCTCCGGCATCCCCGGCATCCCCGGCGTCGGCGCCCCCAACCGCCCCTACCTCGCCGGCCTCGGCGTCACTGCCCGGACCGGATTCAGCAACCCCGCCGAAGCCTCCAGCTTCTGGGATGGCGACAGCGTCAACGGCGCCTCTCTCATCCGCATCAACCGCGACGACCAAAAAGCCTACTTCTATAAAGGCGGCGAACTCGTCGGCGTCTCCCCCATCTCCACCGGCAACGCCACCCACATCACCCCTCCCGGCCGCTTCAAGGTCACCGAGAAAGACATCGATCACGAATCCTCCGCCTACGGCGTCATCAAAAACGTTGCCACCGGACAAGTCGTCAACGAAGATGCCGACACCCGCAAACACAAAGCTGGTCCCGGCGAAGTCTTCGTCCACGCCCCCATGCCCAACTTCCTCCGCTTCAACTACGGCATTGGCATGCATGCCGGATTCCTCCCCGGCTTCCCCGCCTCCCACGGCTGCGTCCGCATGCCCGAACAAATGGCCGTCAAGTTCTTCGAACACGCCCCCCTCGGCACCCCCGTTATTGTTGAGTAGTCTCCAGTAGTCAGAGATCAGAAGTCAGCCCCAGAAAAAATTCTCTCTGACCTCCGACCTCTTCCCCCAATAACTAATAACCGATAATTTCAGCATCATGAAGCGCCGGAAGCCCATGACTTCCTTA
>JAPKDA010000167.1 GCA_028822695.1 Akkermansiaceae bacterium | reverse complement strand
GGGGGTTGCGGGTGATTTTCACGCAGTTTGTGGAGTGGGTTGCATGGGGCTGGGGCCCTGATACATTCGGCCGTGATGACGGAATTGAAGGTAGTTCGGGGGAATGAGCGTCTTATTCGGGTCCTGGAAGGGGCTTCGGAGCACCTTCGTGGCTTGTTGGGTCGGCAGGGGCGATCGACTGGGGCTCTGAGGATTGCGGTGGTTGGGGGGGGCTGTAGTGGGTTGCAATATCAGATGGATTTGGTGGATGGGCCTCGAGATCGGGATATCCTGGTGGAATCGAATGGGGTGACGGTGGTGGTTGATCCGAAAAGTGCCTTGTTTGTGGGGGGGAGTGAGTTGGATTTTTCTGAGGATCTACAGCATGGGGGGTTCAAGGTGAGTAATCCGAATGCGGCTGTAACTTGTTCCTGTGGAGAGAGTTTCGCTGCCTAGGGAGACTTAATTACATGAAGAATCGATCCACAGATTACCGCAGATTTTTGAAGACTCGGCCTCTTGTCATCGGTGAAAATCGGCGCAATCTGCGGACGGGAAAATCTCCAAGGCATGGTTTAAGTCGGTATAACTAGAGGACGGACGGGGTTTGAAGAGAGCTGATGGATGCCTTTGAGGAGATGGGATTGGAGCGGGACCTGAGGGTGTCGGAGGGGGTGTTGCGGGAGAGATTTGATCGGGAGAGTGCGGAGAGGCATCCGGATGGCGGGGGAACACGGGAGGGATTTGCGCGGCTGCGGGAGTCCTATGGGGTTCTTCGGAGTCCGGCGCGGCGGCTGCGGCACTGGTTGGAATTGGGGGGTGAGGAGACGCCCCGGGTTGGGATGGTGCCGGAGAATTTGATGGTGTTCTTTGGGGAGATTGGTGTGCTTTTGCAGAGGGTGGAGGCATTGCGGCGGAAGAAGAGTGAGGCGCGGTCGACGTTGGTGAAGTCGATGGTGGAGCGGGAGTCGATGGAGTTGGCGGAGGGTTTGGAAGTGATGAGGCGGCGGGTGGCAGAGCGGTGTGAGGTGTTGGAGGGGTGTTTTGGAGATTTTCAGGAGCGGAGTGTTGAGGGGGTGGCGGAGGAGGCGATGACGGTGGCGGCGTCGTTGGCATTTTTGGAGAAGTGGGAAGCGCAGTTGCGGGAGGCGTGGGTGGGGTTGGCGATGGGGTGATGCTGCGCATTGGTGATTGGGGGGAGGCGGAGTGGGGCGGTTTGGCTCGGCCGCTATCGAGGTGGGCCTTGTCCCTGCGATCCGGGGGAAGCGCCAGCCGAGGGCCTTCGCACCGGTGACGCAAGGTCACCGGTGGCGGGAAGGGGTGCGGTGTAGCTGATTGACCATTGCACCACCGGGGCAAGCCCGGTGGTGGTGGTGGAAGGTGGGGCGGACTAAAGTCCGCGGTCCCAGGGTGGGGAGGGGGACTGCTCTTGCATTTCGGGCGGGGGGCGGCAGGGTACCGGGCAAAGCGATGAAGGATCCGATTGTGGGGATTGATTTAGGGACCACCAATTCGGCGGTCGGGGTGGTGGATTCCGGATTTCCGATTCTTTTGGCGGACCGGGATGGGCGGCGTTTGGTGCCGAGTGCGGTTTACTTTGGAGAAGATGGTGAGGTGGAGGTGGGCAGAGCGGCGCTGCGCCGACGGGCGATTGATCCGGTGGTGACGAGTGCGAAGCGGTTGATGGGACGTCGGGCTGGTGAGGTTGGGTCGGAGCTGGGAGGATTGGCGGTGCGGGATGCAGGATTGGGGGTCGTGGAAATCGAGTGTGGTGGTGGGCGCGGGGTGACGCCGGAGCAGGTGAGTGCGGAGATCTTGAAGGCGCTGAAAGCGATTGCGGAGGAGCGCTTGGAGACCGAGGTGAAGCGTGCGGTGATTACGGTGCCGGCCTATTTCAACGAGGCGCAGCGTGGAGCGACAAAGCGGGCGGGAGAAATGGCCGGATTGAAGGTGGAGCGTCTGGTGGCGGAGCCGACTGCGGCAGCGCTGTCCTATGGCTTGGATCGATTGGGGGAGTCTTCCCGGGTGGCGGTTTATGACTTGGGTGGAGGGACCTTTGATGTGTCGATTTTGGAGTTACGGGAGGGCGTGTTTGAGGTGCTTGCGACTGCGGGAAACACGGCTTTGGGAGGGGATGATATTGATCGAGCTCTCGCTGAGTGGGTCTTGGGAGACGAGGCGGCGGGGGTCGTGGATTCTCGCGTTTTGGAGGAGGCGTGTCGGGTGAAATGTGAGCTATCGGAAGCGGACGAAGCGGTCTTCCGAGTGCCTTTTTACGAGGGAAAGCGTAGTTTGGAAAAACACGTCGGGAGGGTGGATTTGGAGCGCTTGTTGGAGCCGATTCTGGAGGATGCGGCTTCGTGTTGTCGGCGTGCTCTGGGGGACTCCGGGCATGGCGCGGAGGAGTTGGATGTGGTTGTGATGGTGGGTGGGAGCACGCGGATTCCTGCTGTGCAGAGGCATGTTTCGGAGATCTTTGGAAGAGAGCCTGACATCTCGCAGCATCCCGATGAGTCGATCGCGCTGGGGGCGGCGATCCAGGCTGGGGTGTTGTCGGGGACGGTGCAGAAAGTGTTGTTGCTGGATGTGACTCCGCTGAGTTTGGGGATCGAGACTTTGGGGGGGCTGATGAATGTGATTATTCCGCGGAACACCACCATCCCCTGCAAGGCGGGAGAGATGTTTACCAATGCGCGGGATGGGCAGGAGAGTATGCGGGTCCGGGTGATGCAGGGGGAGCGGGAGTTGGCGCGGGACAATTGGGAGTTGGGATGTGTGGAAGTGTCCTTCTCGCCTGGGCCGCGTGGTCAGGCGCGGGTCGGGGTGCAATTTTCGCTCGATGAGAACGGGATGTTGGAGGTGTTGGCACGGGATGTCGCGACTGGGGTTGATATGGTCCTGGAGATCGACAGTGCGGCGGTGGATGTGAGCGATGAATCGGTGGAACGGATGGTGGATGAGAGTGTGGCGCATGCCCGGGAGGATATGGCGGCGAGAGTTGGTGCCGAGGCGCGGTTGAAGGCGGAGGAGTTGGTCCCTGCAGTGGAGGCTGTTCTTGGGGAGGGAGTTTCCGAGGGGGATGCGGAGGAGAGGGCTGTGATTGAGGAAGTTCTGAGAAAGGTGAAGGAACTCATGCATGCAGAGGCTGGTTCGGAGTTGAAGGCTGCGGTGGAAGAGTTGGACCGGGTGACAGAGGCGCTGGCAGCCCGCTTGGTTGAGGAAGCCTTGGGATTGCAATTGGAGCGTGGTTTGGAGGAGTAGGATGCGGATGTGGGGCTCTGGAGGAAGGCTGTGCGGAGGATATGTTAGGGAAAGAGGCTCGGGGCTTGAATAGTGGACTTGGATAGGAGATATTTGTCTGACAAAGTGCGCCTTGGGAAAGGCGCGCGACGCCCTGATGGAAACCCCGACGCCAGCTGCATTTCATTGCCCTTCTTGTGGTGCTTTATCGCAAGCAGAGACTGGTGAGGCTGGCCAGATCGTTTGCGGTGAGTGCGGGTATGAATTCCGCAAGCCGATTCGGGTGAAACCGCGGGGTGCAGCCTCGCGGACGGGGCCACGAGAAAGATTTGTGCAGAGGGATGTTGTCTTGCGTCGACGGCTTCATGAGCGGGCTCAGGTTACTCCGCCAACGGAGCCTCCGCTCGTGCAGGAAGGAACGCCGGCCCCGGCCCCGGCCCCGGCCCCGG
>JAPKDA010000048.1 GCA_028822695.1 Akkermansiaceae bacterium | reverse complement strand
TGAACTCCCGAGCATCTGCCGATTGGCACGAGGATCTGATGGCAGCCAGGAATCTGTCGGATTGGGAAAAGCAGCACTTTGGCTTCGTTCTCTCTTGGTTCCAGAACTGGAGACTGCGCCATGAACTTGATCCAAGTCGCGAGGCTGCCGTGCGGTTCTGGAAGTCTGCAGTGCTATCCAAACCTCGTAAACGCTGGCAATTCGATGGCTGGGCCCAAGGCATGGAGTGGTATCTCGAATGGCTCCGTGTGTGTCAGGACGCAGGTCGGAAGGTGGGCAGTGTGGCGGAACGGATCCATCAAGCCACCTTGAAGCTGGGAGCGCGGCGCGGCTTGGCCCTCTCGACCCGTCGGGACTATGCAGGCTGGGTGGCACGGTTCGGAGAATGGGTGGGGTCGGCGCGGGAGGCTACCGATCCGGAGCAGGCCAGCACATGGCTGGCATGGTTGGTGACGGAGAAGCAGATTGGTTTTGAGACTCAGAAGAAGGCGCTCAATGCGATCGTCTTCTTCCTCAAGGAGGTCTGTGGAATCAAGGAGGTGCAGCTCAACGTCAGGCTCAAAAGGACTCCCAAGCGCGAGAAGGTGGTGATGAGTGTGCGCGAAGTGCTGGCCGTTCTCGATAAGCTCGACGGTGATTACCGTCTGGCGGCAGAGATCCAGTATGGGTCCGGATTGCGCCTCAGGGAGCTGGTGAGCCTACGGGTGAAGGATATCGACATGGAACGGGGTCAAATCATCGTGCGAGGCGGGAAGGGCGACAAGGATCGGGTCACGGTGTTGCCCGAGCGAGCGAGGGAAGTTTTGGAAGCGCGAATGGCGCAACTGCACAAGCTGCATTCGCAGGACCGGGAGGACGGTCTGCCGGGAGTTCAGATCCCCGGTGCCTTGGGCCGGAAATTCTCCCGTGCCGGAGAGCGTTGGGAGTGGTTTTGGGTCTTTCCGTCGACGAAGGTATCCCGGGATCCAGTGTCCGGGGTGATGCGGCGGCATCATCTGCATCCCAAAGTCTACGGGGAAGCCATCAAAAGGGCGGCAGCCGAGGCGAAGATCCCAAAACGGATCACAAGCCACGTTTTGCGACATTCTTTTGCCACACACCTCTTGGAATCAGGCAGCGATCTCCGGACGATCCAAGAGTTGTTGGGACATGCTGATGTGAAGACCACTGAGGGCTACACCCACGTGGCCACCGGGGTCAACGGGTGCGGCGTCAAGAGCCCGCTGGATGCCATGGCGATCTAGCCTTACCCCCCTTCATCCGTGAACATCCCTTTGCCTGCCCTCCGTAGCTTCCTGACCGACATCGCTCCTCGGAGCGACGGAGCTTGGCGAAGGATGGGTTCGATCTCGGGTATTCTTCCCTTCTTCTCCCCAAAAATCCTCCATTCTATACCCGAAAACCATCAATCTCCCTTCTCCCTCCGACTTTGTGAAAAGTTTCACAAAGTCCTTGCCCGTCCCGTCAATTTGCGGCCTCATCCGCCGGCCTACTTCGATGAGCGAGCCGAGCGCAACTACTTCCTACGAGGTTCCGGATTCCGGGGCAAAATCCGCTCAGGCGGCCGTTGACTATCAGTCCTCTACCGATGATCTGCTCGGTGAAAAGATGGTCCTCAACATGGGCCCCTCCCACCCGGCGACCCACGGAGTTCTTCGCCTCATTCTGGAGTTGAACGGTGAAATCGTTACCAAAGCCGACCTCGACATCGGCTTTTTGCACCGCGGCGACGAGAAAATCGCCGAGAACATGCACTACAACCAGTTCGTGCCCTACACGGACCGGCTCGACTACCTCGCCCCCCTCGCCAACAACGTCGCCTACGCCTGCGCGGTCGAGAAACTCATGGGCTGGGAACTCCCACCCCGCGGCCAAGCCGTCCGCGTTCTCGCCTGTGAACTGGCCCGCGTCTCCGCCCACATGCTCGGCGTCGGCGTCTTCGCCATGGATGTCGGCGCGATGACCGCCTTCCTCTACACCTTCACCGAGCGCGAAAAACTCTACAATCTCTCCGAACAGCTCACCGGAGCACGCTTCACGACCTCCTACACCCGCGTCGGTGGCCAGATCCGCGACCTCCCCGACGACTTCATCGCCAATGTCCGCGTCTTTATCAAAGAGTGCGCCGTCACCGTCGACGAAATCGACAAGCTCCTCTCGAAGAACATGATCTTCATCAACCGCACCAAGGACGTCGGCATCATCACCCGCGAGGATGCCATCTCCTTCGGCCTCACCGGCCCCAACCTCCGCGCCTCGGGCGTCGAGCGTGACCTGCGGAAGAACAGCCCTTACCTCGGCTACGAAAACTACGACTTCGACGTCCCCGTCGGCGAGAATGGCGATTGCTACGACCGCTACCTCGTCCGCATGGAGGAACTCCGTCAGACCCTTCGCCTCATCGAGCAGGTCATGGACAAAATGCCCGACGGCCCGATCAACGTCGGCGACCCAAAGAGCGTTCTCCCTGACAAGGAGCGCGTCCTGATGAGCATGGAAGAACTCATCCACCACTTCATCGTCTCCACCCAGGGCATCGAGGCCCCGGAAGGCGAAGTCTACTTTGCAGCCGAAAACCCCAAAGGGGAGCTTGGTTTCTACATCAACTCGAAAGGCGGCGGAGTCCCCCATCGCCTCAAGATCCGCGCCCCATCGTTCGTGAACCTCTCCATCGTCTCGAAACTCCTGCCCGGCTGCATGGTTTCCGACATCCCCGCCATCCTCGGCTCCCTCGACTTCGTCATGGGTGAGTGCGATCGATAAACCAACATGTCCGACGTCCTCAACAACCTTGTCGCTTCCCCGCAAACGCCGGGAACGAAACACTACGCGCCCTTCGCAGTCACCGACGAAATCAACGCACAGGCCGACAAGCGCATCGCGCAATACCCGGACGACCGCAAGCGTTCCGCCGTCCTCCCCTTACTGCACATCGTCCAACACGAGTTCGGCTTCATTTCCTCTGACTCCATCGACTGGATCGCCGGCAAGCTCGACATCGAGCAGATCAAGGTCCTCGAAGTCGTCACCTTCTACCCCGGCCTTCGCCAAACCGCGCCCGGCAAATTTCACATCCGTGTCTGCCGCACCCTCTCCTGCGCGATGGGCGGCAGCTACGAACTCGTGGAGAAACTCTGTGAACTGACCAAGACCGACCTTTCCAAGATGGATCCGCATCATCACCCGATCGTTGTGTCGCCCTGCGGCCAATACTCAGTGGAGTTCGCGGAATGTCTCGCCTCCTGCGGCACCGCACCAGTTTGCCTCGTCAACGACGACTTCCACGAGGGAGTCGCCCCCGACATGGCCGGCGACCTGCTGAACAAATACAAAGACTGAAACCCTCCATCTCCGCAGCGTGAGCGACATTCAATACATCGACGGCAAGCAACCCCACCAACGGGAGCATCGCCTCATCTTTAAAAACATCGACCGGGTCGGCTGGAATCCTTCCCTCGACACCTACCGCAACGACGGCGGCTACAAGCAACTGAAGGACGCCCTCAAGTGGGAACCCAAGGCGATCACCAACGAGGTCAAGAAGTCCGGTCTTCGCGGCCGTGGCGGCGCAGGCTTCCCGACCGGCGTGAAGTGGGGCTTCATCCCACCGAACAACACCAAACCCGTCTACCTCATCTGCAACGCGGACGAGTCGGAGCCCGGCACCTTCAAGGACCGCTACATTCTCCACCAGGACCCGCACCAACTCATTGAGGGCATGGTCATCTCCTGCTTCGCGGTCGGAGCACACCTCGCCTACATCTACATCCGCGAGGAATTTCCCGAAGCCGCCGAGATCCTCGAGCGCGCTCTGGAGGAAGCCCGCAACGCCAACCTTCTCGGCGACAATATTCTCGGTTCAGGCTTCAACTGCCAGATCCACATCCACCGCGGCGCCGGTGCCTACATCTGTGGTGAGGAAACCGGACTCATCGAGTCCCTCGAAGGCAAGCGCCCCTACCCGCGCATCAAACCTCCCTACTTTCCCGCAGCGATGGGCCTCTACATGTGCCCGACGATCGTCAACAACGTCGAGTCGCTCTGCCACGTGAAGCACATCATCCAGATGGGCGCCGAGGAATACGCCAAACTCGGCACCCCACGCAATACGGGCACCCGCATCGTCTGCGTCTCCGGTGACGTGAAGAAGCCCGGCTACTTCGAAATCCAGGTCGGCAAGATGACGATGGGCGAACTGCTCAACGACGTCTGCGGCGGACCAAAAGACGGACGCAAATTTAAGGCCGTCATCCCGGGCGGTTCATCGGCGAAGATCCTCCGCTGCGACGAAAAATTCAACGTGTCCTGCCCTCCCGGCACCGAGAAGCGCGAGATCTCCTTCGAGGAAATCCCCCTCGATTTCGATACATTGGCCGCCTGTGGAACCATGGCTGGCTCGGGTGGAGTCATCGTCATGGACGACTCGCGCAAAATGTCCTGGGTCCTCAATAACCTGAACAAGTTCTACGCCCACGAAAGCTGCGGTCAGTGCACTCCCTGCCGCGAAGGCTCGACCTGGATGCGCAAGATCACCGACCGCCTCGTGGCCGGCAAAGCCTCTCCCTCCGACATCGATACCCTCAACTCGATCGCCTACCAGATCGACGGCAAGACAGTCTGCGCCTTCGGCGAAGCCTGCTCCTGGCCGGTTGAGGCCATGGTCGACAAATTTCGCGCCGAGCTCGTTTCCGAAACCTCGGAAGACAACGAGTCCATCGCCCACTCCGCCGAATCCGAAGCCCAACGCAGATTCCTGCAACCGCAAGGATGATGATTTCCAAACAGTCCCTGACGTTCACCGCACCCTCGATGGTAGGGGACGGTCGCTCCGCGCCGTCTGGGGGCTCAACTGTCGCTTCCTCCTCAGCCCATCGATCCGCCCAACCACAACGACAACGGTCGACTCCCATCACGTTCCGCATATCCCCGGACGGCGCGGAGCGACCGTCCCCTATCATTTTCCCAGTAGCATGAGCGAAGCAACCACCGAAAAACTCCCCAAGGACGTCGCCGCCGAAGATGGCATGGTGAACGTGCAGGTTGACGGCAACTGGATCCAGGTCCCGAAAGGCACCCGCATGATCGAGGCCTGCAAGATCGCGGAAAAGGAAGTCCCGCACTATTGCTACCACCCGAAGCTTTCCTCTCCCGGCAACTGCCGCATGTGCCTCGTGCAGATGGGCATGCCCCCCCGCCCCGCGCCCGGCGAAGACCCCAAATTCAAGGACGACGGCTTCCAGGAAATCGGTTGGATGCCACGCCCGGTGATCGCCTGCGCCAACACGGTCGCCGAAAACATGGGCATCCGCACCACCGGTGAGTTGGTCGAATCCTGCCGCCACGGCGTCATGGAATTCCTCCTCATCAACCACCCCCTCGACTGCCCCATCTGCGACCAGGCCGGCGAGTGTTCCCTCCAGGAATTTTCGGTCGAACACGGCCGCGGTAACTCGCGCTTCGTCGACAACAAGGTCAAGAAGCCCAAGAACGTCGACATCGGACCTCGCATCCGCCTCGATGACGAACGCTGCATCATGTGCAGCCGCTGCATCCGCTTCATGGATGAGGTCGCCGACGACCCCGCCCTCGGATTCACCGATCGCGGCACCCACACCACCCTCACCGTTCACCCGGGCCACAGGCTCGACAGCAACTACTCGCTCAACACCGCCGACATCTGCCCGGTCGGTGCCCTCACTTCGAACGACTTCCGCTTCCAAATGCGGGTCTGGTTCCTCAAAGAAACCAAGAGCATCGACACCAATTGCGGCACCGGATCGAACACGGTCATCTGGACCCGCGGCAGCGAGATCTTCCGCGTCACCCCTCGCGAGAACAACGAAGTCAATTCCTGCTGGATGCCCGACAGCCACCGCCTGAATTTCCACTACGTCAACTCCGAGGCCCGCCTCAACACCCCCATGATCCGGAACACCTCCGGCACTCATGAAGCAGCCACCTGGGCCGATTCGATCCAGAAGGCCGCTGAAGTCCTCCGCATTCACCAGCCCGGAGAAATCGCCATCATCGGCTCCGGCAAGCAGACCAACGAAGAGCTTTTCCTCCTCGGCAAGCTCGCCGAAGCCCTCGAGACCGATCTCCTCACCCTCGTCCCACGCATGGGCGAGTCGGATGGCAAACTCGTCGCCGCCGATCGCAACGCGAACACCACCGGAGCCACCCTCCTTTGGGACACCGAGGATCCCTACGCAAAACTCGACGCGATCCGCGAAGGCGTGCGCAGCAAGAAGATCAAGACGCTCGTCGTCTTCTACGAGAACCTCCTCGAGGAGGCCGGATTCAAGGAAGAGGACCTCGCCAACCTGAATCTCCTCGTCTCCAACCACATCCTTCCCAACGGCACCGCCAAAAACAGCCACATCGTCCTCCCCGGAGCGGCCTTCGCTGAGAAACGCGGCTCCATGGTCAATATCACCGGCCGCCTCCAACGGCTCAACAAGGCTATCGAACCTCCCGCTGGCGCCATGGACGACTGGGAGATCATCCGCGACCTCATCGCCGCCCTCGATAAGAAGGCCGCACCGCTCTACCTGATCGAGGACGTCCTCAAGGCCATCGGCGCCGCCGTCCCCGCCTTCGAGGAACAGACCTTCTCGAAAATCGGCGATCAGGGCATCCAAATCACCGTCACCGGTCAAACCATCCCTCTCCTCGACAAAGAACACCAGCGCATCGAGCGCGGGGAAATCGTCGGCTAACTGACTTCATGGAAATCACCTTCCTCGCCATCTCAGCAATCAAAATCTTCGTGTTCACCTTTGTGATCACGCTGCCGATGATTGCCTACTCGACCTACGCAGAGCGCCGCGTCAGCGCCATCCTCCAGGACCGCGTCGGCCCAAACCGCGTCGGCATTCCCCTCACTCTCTTCGGTGGCAAAAAAGACTGGAAGTTCTTTGGACTCCTTCAACCTCTCGCCGACGGATTGAAGGGCCTGCTCAAAGAGGATTTCACCCCCGCGCACGTCCGCAAAAACTACTACTGGATCGCTCCCGCCCTCACCGCGGTGCCTGCCTTTGTCACGGTCTGCGTCATCCCTTTCGGATCCGAGATCACCATCTTCGGTGAGACAGTCAAGCTGGTCATCGCCGACATCGGCATCGGCCCCCTCTTCATTTTCGCGATCGCCTCACTCAGCGTCTATGGCATCACCATCGCCGGTTGGGCTTCCAACTCGAAGTATCCCTTCCTCGGCGGCGTCCGCGCTTGCGCCCAGATGATTTCCTACGAAATCGCCCTCGGCCTCTCCATCGTCCCCGTCCTCATGGTCTTCGGGATGCTCAATCTCTCTGACATCGTCAACGAACAGGCCATCAACGGATGGCTCATCTTCCCCGCTTGGGGTGAAGGATTGACCAACCCCGATACCGGAAACTTCAACCTCGGCCGCTGGCTACTCGTCATCCCACTGCTCATTTCCTTCTTCATCTTCACCGTCTCCATCTTCGCGGAAACCAACCGCATGCCCTTTGACCTTCCCGAGTGCGAAACCGAACTCGTTGGCGGATACCACACCGAATACTCCTCCATGAAGTTCGCCCTCTTCTTCATGGGTGAATACGCCGCCATGATCGTTGGCTCAGCACTCATCGTGACAGTCTTCTTCGGAGGCTGGTCACTCGGCTTCGGACTCGATGCCAAATGGCTCATGGATGAAGCCGGCAACTGGAAAGCCTACGCCGGCCTCGTCCACCTCGGCGCCTTCCTCACCAAGGTCGTCGCCTTCATCGTCTTCTTCGTCTGGGTCCGCTGGACCGTCCCCCGCTTCCGCTACGACCAACTCATGAAACTCGGCTGGGTCGTCTTCTTCGAACTCGCCCTCGTCAACATCTTCCTCACCGCCGGCATCATGTGGTGGTTGGCGCGCTAGCGCTCAGTAATTAGAAAAAATCCAGTAGCAGCACCACCGAAGCAAACAGATTCCACCTCCGAACACGAAGCCAACCCACCTCTGATCACTGCTAACTTCCGCCCCTCCCCCCCTTTTTCCACCTCCAAATGGCCTTCATCAAAATTAAACGCCCCGAGCTGTCGCTCTCCGACAAGCTCTACATTCCTGCGATCTTCAAGGGGCTGTGGCTGACCTTCAAACACGCGGTGAAGTCGGTCCGTGGCAAATCGATCGGCAGCAAGGACCTCGCCTCATCCGGACTCGGCATCACCATGCAGTACCCGGAGCAAAAGTGGGACGAACACCTCCCCGAATACTACCGCGGTGTTCCTGCCCTGGTCACTGACGAGCAAGACCGCGAACGCTGCGTTTCCTGCCAACTCTGCGAGTTCATTTGCCCACCCAAGGCCATCAAGATCATCCCGGGAGAAATCCCCTCCGACGACGAATGGGCCAAGGTCGAAAAACGCCCCAAGGAATTCGAAATCGACATGACCCGCTGTATCTACTGCGGCATGTGCGAGGAAGTCTGCCCCGAACAGGCCATCTATCTCCGTCAGGACTACGCCGTCACCGGGCTCACCCGCGAAGAAATGGTGAACGACAAGAAGCGTCTCTACGAAATCGGCGGCAAGCGCGTCGGTCTCGTCAACAAGTGGAATGAGCTGAAATAACCGACCACGAGTAACCATGCACTCCCTTGCCTTCTACCTATTCTCCGCCATCGCCGTGGCCGGCGCCGTCTGCCTGGTCACCTTCCGCAGCCCGGTCACCAGCGCCATGTCCATGGTCGTTTCCTTCCTTGGCCTCGCCGCCCTCTTTGTCGGACTCAACGCCTTCTTCGTCGGCGTCATCCAAGTCCTCGTCTATGCCGGCGCGATCATGGTCTTGTTCATCTTCATCATCATGCTCCTCGACCTGAATTCCGAGGAACGCAGCAAAACCTGCCCCGCATTGTTGGTCGCCAGTCTCCTCATCCCGGCCCTCTTCATGTGCCAGCTTCTTGGCGTCCTCCAAAGCACCGAGAACGAGTCCCCCAAAGCCCTCCCGCTGACCACCGCCGCGGCTCACTTTGAACTAGACGGCAAAGAAACCAAGATCTCCCAAAGCCTCAAGGGCGGTGACCTACCCGACGTCCACCTCCTCGGCGAGAAACTCTTCACCCGCTACAACTTCCCTCTCCAAGTCGTCGGCGTCCTCCTCCTGGTCGCCACCATCGGCGTCGTGAGCCTCTCCAAGAAAGGCTCCGACCGAACCGCCAAACCAGCCGATCAGTAAACCATGGCCACTCTCCACGAATACCTCTTTGTCTCCGGCCTCCTCTTCGCAATCGGCCTCGCCGGCGTCATCGTGCGCCGCAACATCATCGTCGTCTTCATGTGCCTCGAGATGATGCTCAGCGCCGCAAACCTCACTCTGGTGGCCTTCTCCCGCTTTCACACCGATCCCGCCACCGGCCTTCCCGACTACAACGGCCAGATGATGGTCTTCTTCGTCATCACCGTCGCCGCCGCCGAAGTCGCCGTAGGCCTCGCCATCATCGTCGCCCTCTACCGTGCCCGCCAAACCATCAACGTTGAAGACCTCACCACGATGAGGGGCTGAACCGCACCTTTCCCACTTTCGCAGTCATCATGAACGAAGCCTGGTTTCTCCTGATCTTCCCGCTCGCCTCAGCGGTCCTGATCCAATTGCGTTTTAAACGCACCCCGAACATCGCCGCCGCCATCTCGGTGACCTCGGTGCTCCTCACCCTCCTCCTCTCCATCATCTTCTCCCACACGGTGGTCGAGCCCGCCACCTTCAATTGGGCCAGCATCGGCGACTTCAATCTCCAGATTGGGCTCCAAATGGATGGTCTGTCCAAAGGCATGATGCTCGTCGTCACCGGCGTCGGCGCCCTCGTCCACATCTTCTCCCTCGCCTACATGAAGGACGACGAATCGAAAGCCCGCTACTTCTGCGGCCTCTCGATCTTCATGTTCTCCATGACCGGCATCGTCCTCGCGAACAACTTCGTGATGATGTTCATCTTCTGGGAACTGGTCGGCTTCAGCTCCTACCTCCTCATCGGTCACTGGTATCAGAAAGACTCCGCCGCCGAGGCCGCAAAGAAAGCCTTCCTCGTCAACCGCATCGGTGACTTCGGCTTTCTCATCGGCATCCTCATGCTCTGGACCCTCGCCGGCAGCCTCGTCTTCGATGACATGACCCTGCCCGCGCAAGGCCCACTCCTCACCGCCGCCGTCCTCCTCGTCTTCTGCGGTGCCCTCGGAAAATCAGCCCAGTTCCCCCTCCACGTCTGGCTGCCAGATGCCATGGAAGGTCCCACTCCGGTCTCCGCCCTCATCCACGCCGCCACCATGGTCGCCGCGGGTGTCTACATGCTCTTCCGCCTCCAGTTCTCCTTCGGCCACGAAGGCTGGCAACTCTTCGCCAACAATGCCGGAGAGATCATCGCCTGGGTCGGGGTCATCACTTCCCTCCTCGCCGCCCTCATGGCGACGCAGCAGGACGACATCAAGAAGGTCCTCGCTTACTCCACGCTCTCCCAACTCGGTTACATGATCATGGCCATCGGCCTCGCCGGTCACAGCGGTGATCACGGCGGCCACAACATGGCCGGTGAGTCCGGAATGTTCCACCTCTACACCCACGCCTGGTTCAAAGCCCTCCTCTTCCTCGGCTCCGGCGCGATCATCTACGCCTGCCACCACGAGCAAAATATCTGGAAGATGGGCGGCCTCGCCAAACGCATGAAGGCCACCACCCTGACCTTCGCCATCGGCACCCTCGCCCTCATGGCCGTCCCTTATCTGGTCTCCGGATTCTACTCCAAAGAGGAAATCCTCCTCTCCACTCTCACCGCCGAGGGAGAGCCAACCCCCTTCTTCCTCATCGCGGCCTTCGTCGCCTTCCTCACACCATTCTACATGACGCGACTCTTCGTGGTCACCTTCTTCGGCAAGGCCCGCAGCCATGGCGCGGAAGAAGCCAAGGAGGTCAATAATCTCATGCTCCTTCCGCTCCTCATCCTTTCCATCCTCGCCATCGCCTCGGCGTTCCGGTTCGGAGGAATCGACGTCCCAGCCCTGTTCCAGGCCATCGACCCCCGGGCTGGCGGCCACCACCCGGATAGCCGCGCGGTGGGTCTCGTCATGGGCACTTCCTTCGCCGCTCTCCTCGGAGGCGTCGGCCTAGCCTTCTTCCTCTACAAAGGCCGCGATACCGACCCACTCGCCAACAACGCCCTCTTCAAGATCTTCCGCAACAAGTTCTACCTCGACGAACTCTACCTGAAGCTCGTCCGCGTCTTCCAGGACTGCGTCGCCGCCATCATCCACTTCTTTGACGAGTTCATCATCAACGGCCTCCTCGTTGGCGGACTCTCCCGATCCGCTGCCGGACTCGGCAACCTCTTCCGACGAATGCAGTCCGGCAACCTGCAAGTCTACTCCCTCCTCTTCGGCGGCGGCATCCTCCTCGTCATCTACCTCACCGTCTTCTTTACCCGCTAACCGACATGCTGGCACTACTCATACTCCTGCCCCTCGCCGCCGCGATCGCCATTCTGTGTGGAGCATCCGCTCGTCGCACCGCCGTGCTCGCCACCGGAGCCAGCCTGATCCTCGGCTTCCTCTTCGCTGCTCTCTGGAGCAACAACCACGATGTCGGCGCGATGTCCCTCGAGGTCCTTTCCAAGCCCTCCATCAGTCTCTCCCTCGGCCTCTTCGACGGCATGAGCGTCACCATGATGCTCCTCTCCGTCATCGTCGCCTTCGCCGCCATCTTCTCCGGGAAATGCCCCGAGGGTCGCGAGAAACTTTGGTATCCCTCCTGCCTGCTCATCACCGCCGGCGCGATCGGCGCCTTCCTCTCCACCGACCTCTTCTTCTTCTACGCCTTCCACGAACTCGCCCTCATTCCGACCTTCCTCATGATCGGCATTCTCGGCACCGGTGACCGCAAGCAAGCTGCCTGGAAGATCACCATCTACCTCGCCTTCGGATCGATCATCCTCCTCGCCGGACTCCTCTGGATGTTCAGTGCATCGGGAGCGGACAACTTCCAGTTCACCTCTCTCCTCGCCGCCGAAATCCCCTACGACGCCCAAATCGGCATCGCCGCTCTCCTCATCATCGGCTTCGGCACCCTCGTCTCCCTCTTCCCCTTCCACTCCTGGGCCGCCCCCGCCTACGCCAGCGCCCCGGCCCCCGTCTCCATGCTTCACGCCGGAGTCCTCAAGAAATTCGGTCTCTTCGGCCTCCTCCGTCTCTACCCGCTCGTCGCCGACGGAATCAACTACTTGATTCCCTGGCTCATTGTCATGCTCCTCGGAAACATCCTCTGGGTCGGCTTGGTGACCATCAACCAGAAGCGCCTCGACACGATGCTCGGAAACTCCAGCGTCATGCACATGGGCTACATCTTCCTCGCCTTCGCCGCCCTCGCCGAAAAAGGACCGATCGCAAACCCCATCGCCATCCCCGCCGCGGTCGTCCTCATGTTCGCCCACGGCATTTCCATCGCCATGCTCTTCGGCCTCAGTGATCGCATCAAGCAAGCCACCGGCACCCTCGAACTCCGCGAACTCGGCGGACTCGCCAAAGCCGCACCGCGCCTCGCCTTCCTCTTCGGCCTCGCCGCCATGGCCTCCATCGGCCTCCCCGGCCTCGCCAACTTCTCAGGCGAAATCATGGTCTTCCTCTCCGGCTTCAAAAACTGGGTCCCCGAAGAAGGGCTCAGCCCCGTCCAATGGGGCACGATTCTCGCCCTCTGGGGACTGGTTATTAGCGCGGTCTACATGCTCCGCGCTTTCCGCAAAATCTTCCAGGGCCCGGTTGTCCCCACCACCGAAAACGCCGATGACCTCAACTGCTGCGACCGCATGCCAGCCGTCATCCTCGCCGTCGCCCTCCTCGTCGTCGGCCTCTACCCCAACAGCCTCCTCAATTTCCTCACCCCGTCGGAGCCCACCAACGCTCCCATCACCCAATCCGATAACTGATAACGGATAACTTTCCTCACCAACCATGTCTCCCTACCTTCTGGAAGCTTACATCGTCCTCGTCGGACTGGTGATCCTCATGCTTGAGGCCTTCGTCCCCGCGATTCGCAAGGACTCCCTCGGCATTTTGGCCATCGGCGGACTGGTCTTCGGCCTCGTCCTCCTCTTCGTCGCCCAAGCCCCCGCCCATCCCGAGAACAACGCCGAGATGGCTCGCTTCTATTCCTTCGACAGCGCCGCCATCTTCTACAAGGGCTTCGCCATCGTCTGCACCATCCTCGTCCTCCTCCTCGCCATCGACTACAAGGGCATCCTCGCAAAATTCACCGAGAACCCCGGCTCGCAGGAAGGCACCGGCGAATACTACGCCCTCCCCGTCTTCGCCTGTGCCGGCATGATGTGGATGGCCTCCGCCAAAGACCTCATCTCGATCTTCGTTGCCCTCGAACTCGTCACCATCACCTTTTACATTCTCGTTGCCTTCATGCGCCGCAACGTCGGCTCCCTCGAGGCCGGCGTGAAATACCTCATCCTCGGCGCCCTCTCCACCGGCATCCTCGTCTACGGCGTCGCCTGGATCTACGGCACCACTGGCACCACCGACCTCGCCTTGATCGGAGAGAAGCTCAAGGAACTCGACTCCACCACGCCCGCCCTCTTCGGTCTCTCCCTCATCCTCCTCTCCCTCGCCTTCAAGGTCGGCGCGGTCCCCATGCAACTCTGGATCCCCGACGTCTACCAAGGCGCCCCCACTCCCACCACTGCCTTCCTCTCGGTCGGATCAAAAGCCGCCGGCTTCGCCATCGCCCTGCGTATTCTCGAGCCTTTCGTCCAAGAGGGCTCGCCCGTCCAGCAGCAAACCATCTTCATTCTCCTCATCCTCGCCGGCCTCACCATCCTCTATGGAAACCTCGCCGCCATTCCCCAGAGCAACTTCAAGCGACTTCTCGCCTACTCTTCCGTGGCCCACGCCGGATTCATCCTCCTCGCCATCGCCGCTTGGAACGAAGGCAGCGGCAACAGCCTCAGCAGCGTGCAGGTCGTCGGCTTCTACCTCGCCACCTACCTCATCATGACCATGGGCATCTTTTTCGCCCTCGTCACCGTCCGCAATGCCACCGGCAGCGAAGAAATCGCCGCCTTCGACGGCCTCGGGAAACGCAGCCCGGCCCTCGCCCTCGCCATCACCGTCCTTCTCTCCGCGCTTGCCGGGCTTCCGCTCACCGCCGGATTCTACGGCAAATTCTTCGCCTTCCAGTTGGCCATCGACGCCGGTCTCTGGACCGGAGTTATCCTCGGCTTCATCGGTGTCGCCGCCGGCTTCTACTACTACCTCAAAGTGGTCCGCGCCATGTATTGGCGCACCAGCGACGATACCACCGCCATCGAGATCTCCCCCTTTTCCCGATACACCATCGGCACCCTCACCGTCCTCACCATCCTCCTCGGCTTCTACCCCGACCCCATCCTCTGGCTCCTCGGAGCCTAGGCTTCCCCCGTAGCTGTGGCGTCTCGCCGCGGGTGGAGTCCCGTCGCGGAGCTACTTCGTAGTTTCGGCAGTTTGCCAAGGTGATCTCTGCTGAATCCTTCGCCAACCGATACCCGCCGCCGGGCGGCAAGACAAGAACGACCGCTTCGGTTTGAACGCTGGCAGCTAACGAATGATCCGGAATAATTCCGCATTTATCAGGAACGTCGGCTGGCGCCAAAATGAGCAGACTTTCGACGCAGTGAACCTCTCCACCGGAGGAGACGACTTCGACATTTCATACGCCTACTCCGACCGCGCCCAACGCATCTTCGGGGACGACGCCAACGTCGGCGTCGAGTAACCAACCACGTAAGACTGACAAGCCCCTCGGGACCATCGGTTTTTAACTCATCCCTCTCCCCCCTTGGAGATTGGATATTCCTTGTTCGATATTGGGGGTCCTCTAATTTCTCCGAAACCTAAACCTCCAATTCCCCCGCACCCTTCTTCAAGGTTCCACCCACCCGAATCCGCGCCCTCAACCCACCGTTCCCCTTCAAAAATTCGTGCACCCCATCCGCACACGCGTCATCCATCCAATGACACGGCGCCGCCTCTTCCGAACCTTCAAACTCCACCTCCCCGATCCGAAACTTCTTCCCGATCAGCGAATTCAAATCCACTCCCTTCACGATCACGTTCCGCCGAAACGCTTCCGCTCCCAGATCCGGTAACTCAAAATTCTCCTTCACCGCCTCATACACCGACGCATCAAAAAACGTAATCTGCCCTTTGAAGTCCTCTTTAAAATCAAAATACCGATCCCCTTGGATTCCGGAACCCGCAACACACTCAATCCCCTCCTCATCCACCACTCCGTGACTCAAGGCTTCCATGCCGTGCCGCCCTTTGAAATCATGTCCCGGCGAGACAAATAGATGTAATAGCTCCACGTTCATTTTCTCTTTCACACCCAATCTGGTGCGGCCCGAGCATTCGCATTGCACCGCACGCTGTCAGCAATATTCTTAAGGAAGCAAACCGATGAACCCCTTGATCTCACCCGCCGAAGCCGAGGCCCTCATCCTCGCCAATCTCCCCCATCTCCCCTCCGAGGAGACCCCCCTCGCCTCTGCCCACCGGCGCATCCTATCTGCCCCCCTCGTCTCCGATCGCCCCCTCCCGCCCTACGATCGCGTCATGATGGATGGCATCTGTTTTCGCGCCTCGGCAACCATCGCCAAGGGCACCCGCCTCCCCATCGCCGGACTCCACCCCGCCGGCGCACCGAGTCCCGCCCCGCTCCCCGACGGCGCCTGTTGGGAAGTCATGACTGGCGCCCAAGTCCCCGCCGACTGCGACACAGTCGTCCCTTACGAACAAATCTCCCGCGACGACACCCTCGCCACCCTCAACGAAGCACCACCCGCTCCCGGCAAACACATCCACGCCACCGGCAGCGACTTCGCGCAAGGCTCCGAACTCGTCCCCGCCGGCACTCTCATCTGCTCTCGCGTCGCCGCCGTCGCCGCCACCGTCGGCGCTTCCTCCGTCCCCGTCATCAGCAAACCCCGCATCACCATCCTCACCACCGGCGACGAACTCGTTCCGCCCGAGGACACCCCCGCCCCCCATCAAGTTCGACGCTCCAACGACGCCGCCCTCCGCGCTGCGCTCAACAACTGGGGTCCCTGCGACATCACCATCACCCACCTTCCCGACTCAAAACCCGAACTCACCGCCGCTCTCCGCTCCGCGCTCGAGACCTCCGACCTCATCCTGTCTTGCGGTGGCATCTCCCGCGGCAAACTCGACTACATCCGCCCCGTCCTCGAGGACCTCCTCGGCGCCCCCCTTTTCCACGGCATCGCTCAACGCCCCGGCAAACCCCTCGCCTTTTGGTCAGGCCCTCCTCCCATCTTCGCCCTCCCCGGCAACCCCATGTCTGTCCTCATCTGCTTCCACCGCTACGTCCTCCCCGCCCTCCACAAAATTTCCAGCCGCCCCCTCCCCCAACACCGCATCCCCCTCGCCGAAAATCACGCCTTTGCCCCCACCCTGACTTACTTCCTCCCCGTCCACCTCACCCCCACCCACCAAGCCCTCCCTCGCCCC
>JAPKDA010000006.1 GCA_028822695.1 Akkermansiaceae bacterium | reverse complement strand
CCTCCCCGAAGGCCCCATGATCCGAAGACAAGGGAGAACCTTCTCGCCCCATGCGCGAGATCATCGCAAAAATCCCCGTAGAACAACCATGATCCGATCATTCCTCCTCGCCGGCCTGCTCCCCGTCTCAGCGTTCGCCGCCAATCCGACCCCGGACACCAAGATCACCTACAAAAAAATCGGCGCCGCCACCCTCCAACTCCACGTCTTCAATCCCCAGGGCCACAAAGCCTCCGACAAACGTCCCGCCGTCGTCTTCTTCTTTGGTGGCGGCTGGGTCGGTGGCAGTCCCTCCCAGTTCTACCCGCACTGCGAACACCTCGCCGCGAAAGGCATGGTCGCCATCGCCGCCGAGTACCGGATCAAGAGCAAGCACAAGACCGGACCCCAGGAATGCGTCAAAGACGGTAAGTCCGCCGTCCGCTGGATCCGTGAACACGCCGCCGAGCTGGGAATCAATCCTGACCAACTCGCCGCCGGTGGAGGCTCCGCCGGAGGTCACGTCGCCGCAGCCACCGCACACAGCAAAGGCTTCGAAGAAGACGGTCAGAATCTCAAGATCCGCTCCGTCCCCAACGCCCTCATCCTCTTCAATCCAGTCCTCGACAACGGCCCGGGCGAATGGGGCCACGCGAAAGTAAAAGACTACTGGAAAGACTTCTCCCCCGCCAACAACATCAGCAAGGGCGCCCCACCCGCCATCGCCTTCCTCGGCTCGAATGACAAGCTCATCCCCGTCGCCACCTTGGAACGCTATCAAGCCGCCATGAAAAAAGCCGGCTCCCGCTGCGAACTCCACGTTTACGATGGCCAAGGCCACGGATTCTTCAACGAGAGCAAGGAAGGCGGCGTCTACTACAAGAAAACCGTCGCCGAGATGGACAAGTTCCTCAAATCCCTCGGCTACCTCAAATAGATCGCCATCCCCTCTTTCGGCCTGAAGGGCCGCGACAACAAAGCGAAGGGCAAGCGAGGAACGAGCGCAGCCCTGGTATCTGAAGAACCTAGGAACGAGCGTAGCCCTGGTGGGGATGAACATCCCCGCCTCATGCCGCCTGAAAGGTGGCGACAACCCTCCGCTGTGACCTCGGCATTCTCCCTCGTCAGCACCTCCATTCACCCTTAACGTCCCCCAGCGCCATGCTCTATTTTTCCAAAGGCTCACCCGACACCGACCTCAGCAACGACGACCTGCGCAACGCCCTCGTCTCCGTTCTCGACCAAATCGGACCCAAAAAACGCGTCCTCGTCCTGCCGCCCGACTTCACCCGCTTCCACAGCCGGGCCGGTGCGCTGACCTGCATGACCCACCACTACTACGGCGATGCCCTCGTCGATGTCATGCCCGCCCTCGGCACCCATGTCCCCATGCCCGCCGAACAACTGGACAAAATGTTCCCCGGCCTCCCGCACAGCCTCATCCGTCCCCATCGCTGGCGCCACGACGTCGTCACCGTCGGCACCGTCCCCGCCGAGTTTGTCTCCGACGTCACCGACGGCATCTACACCCACGCCTGGCCCGCCCAAATGAACAAGCTCGTCTGGGAAGGCGGCCACGACCTCATCCTCTCCATCGGCCAAGTCGTCCCCCACGAGGTCATCGGCATGGCCAACTACAACAAGAACGTCTTCGTCGGAACCGGCGGCGTGAAAGGCATCAACGAAAGCCACTTCATCGGCGCCGCCTACGGCATGGAACGCATGATGGGGCGCGCCGACACTCCTCTCCGCCGCATCCTCAACTACGCTCAGGACGAATTCTGCCAACACCTTCCCCTCCTCTACGTCCTCACCGTCGTCGGACCGGCCGAAGACGGTTCCCTCGTCACCCGCGGACTCTACATCGGGGACGATCACCATACCTTCGAGAAAGCCTGCGAGCTTTCCGTCGCCGTCAACTTCAACCAACTCGACGAAGAACCGACCAAGATGGTCGTCTACCTCGACCCCGAGGAATTCCACAGCACCTGGCTCGGCAACAAGGCCATCTACCGCACCCGCATGGCCATCGCCGACGAAGGCGAACTCGTCATCCTCGCACCTGAAGTGAAAATATTCGGCGAAGACCCCGAGATCGACCGCCTCATCCGCAAGTTCGGCTACCGCACCACCCCCGAAGTCATGCAATTCGTCGACGACAACGAAGACCTCGCCGCCAACCTCTCTGCCGCCGCCCACCTCATCCACGGATCCTCCGAGGAACGCTTCAAGGTCACCTACTGCCCCGGCCACCTCACCCGCGAGGAAATCGAAGGCGTCGGCTACGAATACGCCGAGCTCGACGAGATGACCAAACGCTACGATCCCGAAGTCCTCAAAGACGGCTGGAATACCATGCCCGATGGCGAACGCATCTTCTACATCAGCAACCCCGCCCTCGGCCTCTGGGCTGCAAAGAGCCGGCTCAAGTAGCCAGCACTCTCCGAGTGCTGAGCCCTCCTGTCGCAACCCCGACCCCGTTGAGGTCCGCCACCCCCTCAGCCCAACCGCGCCAGAAACTCCACGTTCCCATCCGTCCCCGTGATCGGTGACCGCATCACCCCGCGCCATTCCCGCCCCTGCTCCTCCGTCACAAAACGCCGGATCTTCTCCACCGCCTTCTCGTGCGACTCCGGCTCCCTCACAATCCCTCCCTTGCCGACCTCTCCCTTCGACAACTCAAACTGCGGCTTGATCAAACACACGATCTCTCCGCCCTCCGACAGCACCCCGAAGATCGCCGGCAAAACCTTCGTCAGCGAAATAAACGACAGATCCATCACCGCCAACCGCACCTTCTCCCCCAAATCCTCCTCCTTGAGATTCCGCGCATTGAACTTCTCCCGCGACACCACCCGCTCATCGGATCGAATCTTCCAAGCCAACTGATTCGTCCCCACATCGATCGCATGCACCCGCTCCGCGCCCCGTTGCAGCAAACAATCGGTGAATCCACCGGTCGAGGCACCTACATCCAGACAAACCCACCCCGCCGGATCGATCTCGAACTCGTCCAGCGCCCCCTCCATCTTGAACCCACCCCGCCCCACATACTTCGGCCGCTCTAGCACCGTCAGCGCCGCATCCGGCGCCACCTTCACACTCGGTTTGGCCACCCGCACTGTCCCACACATCACTTCCCCGGCCATGATGAGTCGCTTGGCCTGCTCACGGGAATCACAAAGCCCCTGCGCCACCAGCAACACATCCACTCGTTCAGTCTTCGCCATATCGAATCAACCTCTACCGTTGAGCTCGGAAGCATTGACCGCATTGATGAACTCACGCAACCGCCCGAAATCCCGCCGCCGATGACGAAAGACGATCCGATTCAATGACGCCAACTCGGGTTCGTCGCTCTCCGAATCCAAAGCATCCCGCTGCACGATCTCCCCTGACTTCACGATGCCGGAGAATTCCTGATTCAACTTGGCCACCGCATCGTCCGTAAGCTTACTCCCCAATCGCAACACAATCTTGTCACCAACGTAACGGTAGGAGTGGAAGACCTTGTAGAAATTCACAATCTCCGCCACCGCTTCCTCAATGTCGTCAGTGACTTTGAACAACGAAAAATCACTCTCCGAAATCAAGCCGAGACGACCGAGGTGTTCCCGAACAAACTGATCCCAGAACTTCCAATAGGTCCCACCCTTCGCATCCACGCAGACCACCGGGTAGATCGATGCCTTGCCGGTTTGAATCAAGGTCAGAGCCTCAAAGACTTCATCCATCGTTCCGAAACCACCAGGAAACCCCACCGCCGCATCCGCTTCTTTCACGAACGACAACTTACGGGTGAAGAAGTAATTGAAGTCCACCAACTTCGGATCCCCCGCAATAAATTCGTTCGCCGCCGATTCGAAAGGCAGCGTGATGTTCAATCCAAAGCTGTCATCCCGACCAGCACCTTCGTTACCGGCGGCCATGATCCCCGGACCGGCGCCGGTGATGGTCATGAATCCCTCCTCCCGCATGCGACGAGAAAACTCCACGGCCGCCTGATACTCCGCCTCCTCCGGCTTGGTCCGTGCCGAACCAAAGACCGCCACCTTGCGACAATCACGATAGGAATGGAACACCTCGTTCGCCTCCCGCATTTCCTTCACCGCCCGGTTGATCAATTTAAAATCCCCCGGCAACACCGCCCCGCGCGAAATCCGCACTGCCGAGATCATCATCTCCGCCAATAAGCACGGCTGGTCCACTCCGGAAATCTCATTGGCCAGTGCCAAAATCTCATCATCCAGGCGCTTCTCACCCGTCGATCCCACATACGAACAAGACATCGGCGGAATCATTCCCCCCGTAAAATCCCGCTCATGGGGCACCTTCGTGGGTTTCACATGCTGACTCATGGCACCGAGTATCGCCCACAGTGTTAGAATGGCAATCCCCCCACCCGGATTTTCCGCTCAATAACGATCTTGCCGCTTGAATCCCCCACCACCGGGAAGCAACGTCCCCCCGTGTCCCGCCCAAAAACTGACGACCTTCGCATCACCGGCATCAATCCGCTCATCTCTCCTGCGGTCCTCTCCTACTACCTCCCCATCACCGATTCCGCCGCCGATCTCGTCGCCCGGACCCGGAAGGGAGCCGAGGACATCCTCCTCGGAAAGGACGACCGCCTCCTCGTCGTGGTCGGCCCCTGCTCCATTCACGACCCCAAGGCCGCCATCGAATACGGCAAACTCCTGAAGACCGCCGCGGACCGCTACAGCGATGACCTCCTCGTCATCATGCGGGTCTATTTCGAGAAACCCCGCACCACCGTCGGATGGAAGGGACTCATCAACGACCCCCACCTCGACAATTCCTTCGACATCAACCGCGGCCTCCGCGTCGCCCGGGAACTCCTCCTCGAACTCGCCAACCTCGGCATCCCCGCCGGCACCGAGTTCCTCGATACGATCTCCCCCCAATACATCGCCGACCTCATCACCTGGGGCGCCATCGGCGCACGAACCACCGAATCACAAATTCACCGCGAACTCGCCTCCGGGCTCTCCATGCCCGTCGGATTCAAAAATGGCACCGGCGGCTCGATCCAAATCGCCCTCGACGCCATCGGCGCCTCCCGCAGCCCACACCACTTCCTCTCCGTGACCAAACAAGGCGTCTCCGCCATCGTCACCACCGGAGGCAACCCCTCCGCCCACCTCATCCTCCGCGGCAGCAGCAAGGGACCAAACTACGATGCCGACAGTATCACCGAGGTCACCACCTCCCTTGAAAAGCACGACCACCCCACTCAACTCATGGTCGATTGCTCACACGGCAACTCCAGCAAAGACCACCGCAATCAACCCAAGGTCGCCGACGATCTCTGCGAACAAATCGCCGGCGGCAACAAATCCATCGCCTCGGTCATGATCGAATCAAACCTCGTCGAGGGAAATCAGAAGATCAACGCCGACCTCACCAAACTCGTCCACGGCCAATCCGTCACCGACGCCTGCATCGACTGGCCCTCCACCGAGAAGGTCCTCGAGAGCTTCGCCCAAGCCGTCCAAAAACGACGAGCCTAACGTGGCATGACCGTCCCCCGGTCATGATCAAATCCCCACGGCAAAACCGCAAATTCAATACCGCTCCACTACCTCTACGGCATTCATCTCCGAGTCGTCGAAACCGCCCCCCCTCAGTCCAAAAATACAATCTTCCCGGAAGCACCACCCGCCTGAGCTTCCGCCTGCGCCTGCTTCTCATGTTGCTCCGGCGAGCAAGACGATCCCGTCGGCGCATCTGCCTCGACTTCAGCCTTCTCAACCACACTGTTCTCCACCATCCAAGCTTCCACTTCGTCCCCGCTGACATCTGCCAACATCGTGCCGTTCACTTCCACACAAGGCGACAAGGGCTGACCCGTCTTCTGCTCCATCTCCCAGCGAAATGCCGGGTTTGCAATGATGTCCTTCTCCTCAAACTGAAGGTCATATTTCCGCATCATCGCGCGAACGCCTTCACTCCAGCCGCAGTAGGTCTTCAGGTAACAGGTGATCTTGGGGCTCTCTGTGCTCATGGGCGGAAAGTAACCCCTCTTTCCTCGATCTCAAGCCCTCAAAATTCGACGAACTTCAAACCCTCCCCTACCAGCTCTCAAAAAACTCAGGTTGGTGGTCATCAATCGGGGCCAGCGAACAAGTCATCGCAAGGCTTCCAGCCTCAGGGATTTCCGTCGAATATGAATAGGTCCCTTGCCCCGGACACCTCGCCGGCAACTCAAGAAAATTCCCCGAACCGATAATATCCGCCGCGAAATCGTAACTCGCTCCCGGCTCAAGGCTGTTGAAATTCGCAAAGGAACGCGCTGACTGCTGCGCATTGCGGATGTTCATCACGCACCCCGCCCGATCCGCGCTTGTAGGTACGAGCCCCCATGAAGAGAATGAAAATAAGGCCCAACAGGACAAGAATGACAACGGTCAGCTCAATCAAGGTCATCCCTTTGACTCTTGTTGCCCGGTGAATTTTAATCAGCACCAATCAGCGTAAAACAGGTGGTTCCATATACCTGACATTTCACATAACTCAAACACCTTTCAATTGCCCTATCTCGGAAGGAACAGATCTTCCTCCCGCCCTCCGAAAACGATAGATCTCCCCACCAAGTCACATGGCACGTCCGGTCCTTCTCCTCATCATTCTCCTCCTCCCCACCCAATTGGGCTGCATCTGGGACCGCGACACCCTCGCCTCGCCAACCCCGCCGAAGCCCCCCCACTCGACCCACAAAAAATCCTCTCTCCAAGAATTCTGTGGGCTCTGTAATTTTTCCTCCTTTCCCCATTCGCGTCTATTCGCGGTTCCAATCTCCACGCCCCCCCGATACCTGATCACTGAAGACTGATCACTTCCTCCAATGACCCGCCCTCGAATCCTCATCAACTTTGCCATCACCGCCGATGGCAAAACCTCCACGCGCGCCAAAGACCCCGCCCACTTCACCTCCAAACTCGACCTCCACCGCCTCCTCGAAATCCGCAAACGCGCCGACGCCATCCTCGTCGGCCGTGGCACCCTCGAAGCCGATGAGATGTCCATGACCATCCCCGCCGAACTCAAACCCGAGATCCAACCACTGCGTTGCGTCGTCTCGCGCGGCGGCAAATTCGACCTCTCCCATAAAGTCTTCAACACCCAAGGCGGCACCGTCCACCTCCTCTCCTCCGACCCACCCCCCGAATACAACCCACGGCCCTACCAGAATGCCGGTGCAATTGTCCACCAATGCCCCCTCGTCGATTTCCTCCACCGTCTCCGCACCGAATACAACGTCGAAACTCTCCTCTGCGAAGGCGGCGGCTCACTCGTCCGGGCCCTCGCCGAACTTGATGCCATCGACGAAGTCAATCTGACCTGGGCCACTCACACCATCTTCGGTGGAGAAAATGCCCCCAGCATCACCGGAGCCCTCGGCCCCCATCTCCCCGCCTCCCTCGAGTTCGCCCTCACCCACTTCGAGCCCCTCGACAATGGCGAGGTCTTCCTCACCTACGAACGCCTCAAAACCTCCACCACCTAACCGTAGCTGCGGCGTCCCGCCGGTGGTCTAGAATCCAGAGACACAATCGCGCCTCTCCCACACACACCACCTCCAACTCCGATCAGTCGTGGGCCGGCTTGCCGTCCCCATCGTGATCGTGGGCAGCAGCATCCTTCTGATCACCGTCCTTGGCGTGATCCTTGTCGCCATGACCCTCATGATCGGCCCCCTCTTCCCCCCCGTGCGGCTTATAGAGATTCTTCGTCCCCTTCTCGATCACCTTCCCGTCCTCATCCTTCACATCCTCCCAAGAATGGCGCTCGCAGGCACCGAGAGTGAGGGCAATGGCGGCAACGGACAGCGAAAGGAATTTCATGACGCCCCCTAGGTAGCGATTGCCGCCCCGCTGACCAGTCAAAATTCGCCCCTAAACACACATCGTGCTGTGGGCGTTTCAAAGATCACAATCTCGCACAACCCGGGCAGATCAGGCTCCAGCCGCGTCCAGAACCAAGCCGCCATCAGCTCAATAGTCGGGCTCTCCAGCCCCTCAATGTCATTGAGATATCCATGATCCAGCTTCTCCAAGAGCGGAGCCATGGCGTCCGAGATCCGCTTATGGTCGTAAACCCAGCCAATCTCCTCATCCACCTCACCCTCCACCGAAATCTCCACCTTGAAGCTGTGCCCGTGTATCTGCCGGCATTTGTGCCACTCCGGCAAACTCGGCAGAGTATGGGCCGCCTCAAACCGGAACTCCTTAACCAATCGTGCTCTCATCAGACTCCGAACAAATCACGCCGCCCCCCACTTGACAAGCCGGGGCCCACCTCCTCACAGCCCAATCCTCTCAATTCATATCAATCAGTGCCCTCCGTGAAATCAGCGGTCAAAATTACACGGCTCCCGATCGAATCAGCCAGGCCATGCACCTCCGAATATTCGTTCTGTTCATCGCGTCAATTCTGACCGAAAACGCTGCAGCTCATGAGCAACCGCATCGACGCCACATTTGCCCGCCTCCAGCCCGAGGGGAAGAAAGCCTTTGTCGCCTACGTCTCCGCCGGAGACCCCGACATGCCGCGCTCCCTCGAGGTCATCAAAGCCCTCGCCGACGCCGGCGCCGACATCATCGAACTCGGCCTCCCCTTTTCCGACCCTCTCGCTGACGGCATCGTCAACCAACTCGCCGCCGACCGTGCCCTCAAAGCCGGCGCCACCACCGTCAAGGTCCTCGACCTCGTCCGCGATTTCCGGAAAACGCACGAAACCCCCATCGTCCTCTACGCCTACCTCAACCCCATCATTACCTACGGCTGGGACAAATTCTACACCGCCGCCGCCGCCGCCGGAGTCGACGGCATCCTCCCTCTCGACCTCCCACCCGACGAAGCCGCACAGCATCCGGAAATGTCCTCCACCCATGGCCTGCGCATCATCACCCTCATTGCCCCGACCACTCCGGCAGATCGCGTAAAGTTTCTCGCTGAACAAGCGGAAGGGTTTATTTACGCTCTCTCCCGCACCGGCGTCACAGGCGCCCACGGCGCCCCCTCCGACACGATCGGCGAAACCGTCGCCCGGATCAAAGAGCACACCAAGGTCCCCGTCTGCGTCGGCTTCGGCATCAACACCCCCGAGCAAGCCTCCTCCGTCGCCGCCCATTGCGACGGCATCGTCGTCGGATCCGTCATCGTCAAACAAGTCCAAGCCAACGCCACCGACCCCGACGTCGCCGCCAAAGTGAAGGCCTTCGTCACCCCCCTCATCGAGGCCATCCAGTAAAGGAGGGTGGGTTTCCAACCCGCGTTCATCGGTCCAGCCGCCCACCTGCCAGTCCTAGCCTCGGCGCAGACAGGGCCCGCCCCAGAGCCCACCCGCCAAAGGCACCGCCCCCGACCTTCAACCTCCATTGACTCCCCTCAAATCCGGGTTTACAGACTCCCCAAGCCCATGCGCCTGACCTTCACCAAAATGAACGGAGCCGGAAACGACTTCGTGATGATCGACAACCGCGACCTCTCCATTGCCCTCAGCAAGGAGCAGATCACCACGATCTGTGACCGCCACCGCGGAGTCGGGGCAGACGGACTCCTCGCCGCCGAGCCTGCCGAGAATGGTGCTGATTTCAAATTTCGCTACTACAACGCCGACGGCGGAGAAGCCGAGATGTGTGGCAATGGAGCCCGCTGCTTCGGCCGCTACACCCAGCGCCTCCTCGACACCCCACAAGAACGCATCACCTTCGAAACCATCGCCGGCACCATCGCCGCCGAATTCGAAGGCGATCTCGTCCGCATCGCCATGTCCGACCCCATCGATTTGGAGCTCAACACTCCGATCACCGCCGAGGGACTCGCATCCGCCGTCCATTCCCTCAACACCGGCGTCCCCCATGCCGTCGCCTTTGTCGATGACCTCGCCTCAGTCGATGTCGTAAAAATCGGTGCCGCCATCCGCTACCACAATCACTTCCAGCCGAACGGCACCAACGCCAACTTCGTGCAAGTCCTCGCCGATGATCACATCGCCATCCGCACCTACGAACGTGGCGTGGAAGGCGAGACCCTCGCCTGCGGCACCGGTATGGTCGCCTCTGCCATCTTCCACCAACTCCTCAACGGCGCCACCTCCCCCGTGAAGGTCGACGTCGCCGGCGGCGAAACCCTCGAAATCGGTTATCAGCCCAACGGCGACCAAACCTTCTCCCAGGTCACCCTCACCGGCCCCGCCGACTTCGTCTTCGACGGCGAAATCAAACTCGCCAAGTAGCCAGCACACTCCGTGTGCTGACCAACCCATCAGCCCCCGAGACCGAAGGTCTCCAGACCGGCCCCCAGAGCCCAGCCGCCACCGGTCCCACTCCTCTTTCGGTCCCTGAGGGACCTCTCATGATAACCGGGGCGCTTTCCTGGCCCGGCGAAGCTGAAAGCGAAGACGGCAGCCCCCCGGTTTTTCCGCCGAGAACGCTCCCCGTCGCGTTAGTGACGCGGCTCAAGCGGACAAGCCCTCCGCGAGAGGCTCCAACCGCCATCCCTCTGCCCCAGCCTCTCGCCCACCATTCCCCCTTCCCAATCTCGTAAATTCACTCTACACCCCCCACCATGTTCACAGGGACCTATACCGCCCTCATCACTCCGTTCCGCGACGGAGACCTCGACGTCGAGGCCTTCCGCACCCTCATTGATCGCCAGGCCGATGCCGGCATTGATGGCATCGTGCCCGTCGGAACCACTGGAGAATCCCCCACCCTCTCCACCAACGAGCACCTCGAAGTCGTCAAATACGCCGTCGAGTTCAGCGCAGGCCGCATGAAAGTCCTCGCCGGCACCGGAGCAAACTCCACCCGCGAAGCCATCCATCTCACCAAAGAAGCCGAGCGCCTCGGTGCCGATGGCTCCCTCCAGGTCTGCCCCTACTACAACAAGCCCTCCCAGGAAGGCCTCTACCAACATTTCAAAGCGATCGCCGACGAGACCAGCCTGCCGATCATGCTCTACTCGATCCCCGGCCGCAGCGTCATCCAGATCGATGTGGAAACAACGGTCCGCCTTGCCAACGATTGCAGCAACATCGTTTCCATCAAGGAAGCCGGTGGCTCTGTCGATCGCGTCAACCAACTCATCCAGGCCGTCCCTGAAGGATTCGAAGTCGCCTGCGGTGACGACCCCCTCACCCTCCCCTTCATGGCCTGCGGTGCGGTGTGCCTCGTTTCCGTCACCGCCAATCTCGCCCCAGACGTCATGGCCCGCATCGTTCGCGCCTGCGCCAACGGCTCCTTCGACGAAGCACTCGAACTTCAGAAGCGCTACTACCCCCTCATGAGCACTCTCATGTCCCTCGACACCAACCCCGTCCCCATCAAGTCGGCCGTGTCCCTCCTCGGTCTTTGCACTTCCGAGTTCCGGCGCCCCCTCGTCCCCCTCAGCGCGGACAAACTCCAGACCCTCAAGACCTGTCTCAGCGACTTCGAACTTCTCTAAAAATCTGACCCGATGAAAATCTCTGTTACCGGTTCCTCCGGCCGCATGGGCCTCGCCGTCCAAGAAGCGATCGCCGAAAATCCAGACGCCGAACTCGCTTCCACCCATGACGTCGGCGAAGACCTCGCTGCTGCTCTCGCAAACGCCGACGCAGTCATCGACTTCACCCTCCATTCCTTCACCGAGGAAGTGGTCAAAGCCGCCCTCGCCTCCAACACCAAGCTCGTCATCGGCACCACCGGCCACAGCGCCGGGGAACTCGCCGTCATCCACGAAGCCGCGAAGACCATCCCCGTCGTCCACGCCCCCAACTTCTCCATCGGCGTCAACACCCTCTTCTGGCTCACGCGGAAAGCCGCCGCCATCCTCGGTAACGAGCGCTTCGACATTGAAGTCACCGAGATGCACCACCGCCACAAAATCGATGCCCCCTCCGGCACCGCCCGGCGCCTCCTCGATATCCTCAACGAGGAAACCAGCACCTCTTACGAAGACGACGTCGCCCACGGCCGCGTCGGCAATATCGGAGCCCGCCCGAGTAAGGAAATCGGCATGCACACCCTCCGCGGTGGTGACGTCGTCGGCGACCACACCGTCATGTTCGCCGCCGATGGCGAGCGCATCGAACTCACGCACAAAGCCTCCAGCCGCATGACCTTTGCCGCCGGCGCCGTACAAGCTGCTCTCTGGCTCCAGGACAAACCCGCCGGTCTCTACGACATGCAGGACGTCCTCGGCCTGAAATAAACTCCTCTCATGGCTCATCCCGTCGGACTAGGCCTCGGCTCCAACGTCGGAGACCGCCTCGCAAACCTCCGCAAGGCCCGCGAACTCCTCCGCGGCCTCTCCCCCGACGGCACCGTCTTCTACCAGGCCCCCCTCTACCAATCCGAACCGGTCGACTGCGCCCCGGACGCCCCCGACTTTTTCAATACCGTCATCGAAATCGAGTTCGTCGGCGACCCCTACGATCTACTCCGCGGCACCCAGGGCATCGAATACCACCTCGGCCGCGAAACGGTGCGCGAACCAAATTCGCCACGCATCATCGACATCGATATCCTCTATTTCGATCAGAAGATCGTGAACGGCGACATCCTCACCGTCCCCCACCCCCAGATCACCCACCGCCGTTTCGTCCTCCAACCGCTCTACGACATCCGCCCACACTTCGTTCTTCCCGGCGACATCGTCCCCATCGAGGAACACCTCAAACGCCTCGACTCGGCGGAGCCCGACCTCGCCCTCGTCCAGTCCGATTGGTAAGTGGCGTGACCTGTCTGCCCTCCGAAGCGCTTCGCGAAGGACGGGTCCCGGTCATGATCAAAACCCCCGGCCACAGCCGCATATCCCCATTCGTGACTGTCCCGGTCGCCTCTAAACCCCTCCGGCGATAGCCGAAAAACACTCCCCCCGGTGGCATGACCCGCCCGCCCGCCGTAGCGACAGGGCCCGGTCACAGGCCTATTCCAAAAGCTCAGAAGCCCAAGCGCAAAACCCCACCTCTGCAACTCCTCCCTAAGCCATAATCTCCCGAATCGGCTCCGCCCCTTCCACCCCAACCAGCTTCTGATCCAGCCCACCGTAAAAATAACTCAAGTTGTTCGGATCCAGCCCCATCCGATCCAAAATCGTGGCGTGTAAGTTCCTCACATGCAGCCGGTTTTTCACGGCCTTGCCGCCAAGCTCGTCAGTCTCTCCGTAACTCACTCCGCCCTTGATCCCACCACCCGCCATCCACATCGTGAAGCCCCACGCGTTGTGATCCCGACCGGTCCCCTTCGCATACTCCGCCGTCGGCTGCCGACCAAATTCTCCACCCCACACCACCAGCGTCTCATCCAACAAACCGCGCTGCTTGAGATCCTTCAACAATCCCGCAATCGGTTTGTCGGTATTTCCCGCATGATAGTTGTGGTTCCTCTCCAAATCCCCGTGCGCATCCCAGTTGTCATCGTTGTGCGCCCCACCCGAGTAAATCTGAATGAACCGCACTCCCCGCTCCACCAATCTCCGCGCCATGATGCACTTGCGCCCGAAGTCCTCCGTCCGCGGCTCATCCATCCCGTAGAGCTTCTTCACATGCTCCGGCTCCGCCGCCAACTCGATCGCTTCCGGTGCCTCCGCCTGCATCCGATAAGCCAACTCGTAACTCGAAATCCGCGCCGCCAGATCACTCTCGCTCCCCCGAATCCCAAGATGCTCCCGGTTCATCGTATTGAGATAGTCCATCAAAGTCCGCTGCTGCTCCCGCGGCATGCCGTGCGCATTCTTCAAATTCAAAATCGGATCACCCTTCGACCGGAACACCGTTCCCGCATAGCTCGCCGGCATGTAACCCGACGACCAATTCTTCGCCCCCGAGATCGGACCACCCGTCTTGTCCAACATCACCACGTAACCCGGCAAATTCTCATTCTCACTCCCCAGGCCGTAGTTCACCCACGACCCCATCGACGGCTTCCCACTCAACAGCGACCCCGAGTTCATCATCAACATCGCCGATCCGTGGATCGGTGAGTCCGCAGTCATCGAATGAACAAAGGCGATATCATCCACACACTCCCCCACGTGCGGAAACAAATCCGACACCCACTTCCCGCTCTCCCCGTATTGCTTGAACTTCCACTTCGGCCCTACCACGCGCCCCGTGTTCTTCTTCCCACCCCGACCAAAGGTCTTGATCTCAATCGACTTCCCATCCAACGGATACAAGGCCGGCTTGTAGTCAAAGGTATCCATGTGGCTCGGCCCGCCATACATGAAGAGAAAGATCACCGACTTGGCCTTCGGAGCCAGCATTGGCTCCTTCGGCGCCAGAGGATTCGCATAGGCATTCAACGATGCCGCATTGGCCTGATTGAAAAAACCCTCCTTCGCCAACATCCCCGTCAGGGCAACCGAGGTGAATCCACCCCCCATGTTCCGAATAAATTCACGCCGGTCAACCTGACCGCAAAAGGTGTTCTTTGGCTTTTTCATGGTTCTAATCTAGGAAGATAAACTCGTTTAAGTTCAATACAAGCAGCGCGAAGCGATCCAAGGATTCGTCCTCACTCAACTCATGCTCCGTGCGCATCGTCTCAAAAAATTCCGTCCCATAGTCCATCTCCCGCGTCGTCGCCGGACGTGACAGCGCCAACTCCAGCCCCAATCGCACCCTATCACTCCGCTCCGCTCCAGCCTCTTCCCGCAACCGCTTCGCCAAGATCTTCGCCTGATCATTCATGAAAGCACTGTTCAGGAATCCCAGCGCCTGCGTCGGCACCGTCGTCACAAACCGCACCGGACAACTCGCGTCGGTATCCGCCACATCCAAGTCCGCGAATTGCGGCGGCACCATCGACCGCTTCACTTTCACATAAACACTCCGCCGCACCTCATCCTCCGGTGACGACTTCCCCCAGGAAGCACCCTTTTTCGACGATGTCGCAAGCACCTCCGGCGGCAGCGGAATGTAAACACTCGGCCCTCCCTGCTTCCGGTTCAGCGTCCCCGTCAGACTGAGAATCGAATCCCGCGCCTCTTCCGCCGTCAACCGACGCATCTCAAAGCGCCAAAAGGCCTTGTTGTCCGGATCCTTCGCCAAGCCCTCCTCAGTCCCCCGCGAGGACATCCGAAAAGCCCGCGACATCAAGATCTGCCGGTGCATCGCCTTCAAGCTCCACCCCTCCTTCACAAACTCCGTCGCCAACCAATCCAACAACTCCGGATGCGTCGGCAGCTCACCCAAATACCCGAAGTCATTCGGCGTCGGACAAATCCCCCGCCCAAAGTGATGCTGCCACACCCGGTTCATCATCACCCGCGCCGTCCGCGGATTGTCATCCCGACAAATCCAGTCTGCCAACGCCGTCCGCCGACCACTGGACTTCCGTCCGTTCGCCGGAACCGTCGCCACCAATTCCTCTCCCCCAAAAATCCCCGGAACCCGCGGCTTCACTTCACGATCAGTATCCTCCGCATTCGCACTCCCCCGGATGTGCACATAGGTCGGCGGCACTTTCGTCCCAGCCTCAGTCACCGCCATCACTTCCAATCCCTGCTTCGGCTTCCGCTCCTCCACTTTCCGAACCACTTGCTGCGCCCTGCGCCACTGGTCTCCAACCGCACCCTTCCAAAAATCACCTGACTTCAGCTTCATCGCCTCCTCCAAAGTCAGCATGTCCGCCCGAGACTCCGTCATCCCCAAATCAAAAAACTGCCCACCCGCCGTCTGCTTCACATGCACCGCCAACGTGTTCCGCCCCGTCTGCAAGGCCGTCAGAAACTCAGGCCCTACCAGCTCATCCTTGTAGCCCGCCACATGCCCTTTCCGCGCCAAGACGTGCTGCCCGTTCAGGAACATCTCCACGTCCTCGTCATGAAATAGACTGATCCACACCATCTTCGGCACCGCCTTCAACTCAAAGCTCGCCTGCAACCAAAGGTCCGGCGTCCCCCAATGCGTCCGCGCCTTCTGTCCCGGCACCTTGGTCCCGAATCCGCCCGGCCCCTGCTTCCACCCATGATTCTCCGCCCGAAAACTCACCGCCGACCAGTCCTCCGATGGCTTCTTCGTTGTGTAGTGCCAAAATCCCGGCTTCGGACTCCGCGCATCGTTCATGATCACCCTTCCCTTCGATCCCTTCGCACCAATCCTCCCCACCATCTCCGGATGCTTCGCGATCAAGTCAGCCTCAATCTGCTTCGAAATCTGCTCGAATTTTTGGCCCAACTTCTCCCGCTCCTCCTCAAATTTCTTCATCGCCCGGTCGTAATCCCCCCCATCATCTCCCCCGAGCACCCGCTCTGTACTCCGGGGTCCCTTCTTCATTTTCGTCAACCCCCGGAAGAACGACATGAAACTATAATAGTCCTCCTGCGGAATCGGATCGCCCTTGTGGTCGTGACACCGCGCACAGCCCATCGTCATCCCGAGAACCCCCTCCGTCGTCGTCCGCACATTGTCGTCCAGCACATCATACATGTGCTGCTTCTTGTCCGCCGCCTCATCATCCCACTGCATCAACCGGTGATATCCTGTCGCAATCATCGACTGCAGCGTCGGCTCCGCCAATTCATCCCCCGCCAACTGCTCCCGCAAAAATTCATCATACGGTTTATCCTCATTGAACGCATCGATCACATAATCCCGATACCGCCACACCATCGCCTTCTCGAGGTCCCGCTCAAATCCGTTCGTCTCAGCATACCGCATCACATCCAACCAATGCTTCCCCCACTTCTCGCCATAGGCCGTTGACGCCAACAACCGATCCACCACTTTCTCCCAGGCATCCGCCGACTGATCATTCTCAAACTCCCGCACCTCCGCCAAACTCGGCGGCAAACCGGTCATGTTGTAATAAGCCCGCCTGATCAATTTTCCCCGGCTCGCCTCTGCGTTCGGGTGCAGCCCAGCCTTCCGAATCCCCGCGTAAAGAAACGCATCGATCGGTCCTGCCCACTCCGCATCGTCCACCTTCGGCACCTCCGGACGAACCATCGGCTTGTAAGACCAATAATTCTTCGTCGTCTCGTTAATCTCCGTGATCTCGGATTTCTCCACATGCACCTCCACCAACCGATCCGCATCCCCCGGCGTCCAAGGCAAACCCCGCTCCACCCACTCTTTGAACACCGCCACCACTTCCGGCTCCAACTGGCTCTTCGGCGGCATCTTCAAATCGTCGTCCTCATAGCTGATGACATGCAGCAGCAGACTCTTCCCCGGCTCCTTCTCATCAAAAGCAGATCCATGCTCCCCACCCATCACAATCCCCTTCCGACTGATCAACTGCAGCCCGGACTTCACCTTCACCTTCCCATTCTTGTCCTCCCCACCATGACACTTGATACAGTTCGCCTCCAACAATGGCCGCACCTCATTCGAGAAGAACGCGACGTCCTCCTCCGAAAACTCCGTCGCCCCATTCAAAAGCCCGGCACCCAACATCAACGTCAATATAATCTTCTTCATCCTTGCACCTCCTCCATATTGCATCCGAAACGACCGGAAATCACATCCGCCGCCGCCCGAATCGTTCTTCCTACTCGATCAAGTTCCGCATCCGGCAATCGTAAAGACGGCACCGTAATCCAAATCGCCGCAATCCGGTAGCCCCGCACTCCCAACAAAACCGTCTCCCGCGTCTTAGCACGCAATGCCTGCATCACATCGAGCAACTTCTCGAACACATTCTGCTCCGACACCGAAGAAACTCCCAAGGCCCGATCCAAAATGGGCACAATATAGCGGCTGCGGTCGAGAGAGAGGGGTTGGCTTGCCATTTAAAACACTTTTCATCTGAAAATACGCATCTCGATTCAAGGCTATTTCAGAAAATCGACCACGCTTCCCCAGTCCTTACGATCCAGCCCCAAACACGAACCTCAGTCCGATCGACACAATCAACGGCGTCGTCACCAAGCCCGCAATCGACGTCGCCAAAACCACCTGCACCGCCACCCCCGGACTCCCCCCATAATTCCTCGCCAGAATCACCGGCGTCACCGCGGCTGGCATCGCCGCCTGCACCACCAATACCTGCTTCAACTCGATCACCACCGGCAAATACCGTGCCAAACAAAGAATCCCCGCCGGTATCAACACGACCCTCACCAACAGGGCTCCAAACCCAATCTTCAGCGACGGCCGCTCCTTCAGGGCAAAGTCAAACATCACCGCCCCAATCAACATCAAGCCCAGTGGAACCGCCGCCGCCCCGCACCAAGATATCGACTGGCGCAAGATCTGCCCCACGAAGGGCCCGCCATCCTCCCCCGGTTCAAAAAATTGCCAGCCCCCCGAGTAGGCCAACCCCAAACCCAAAACCACCGCCACGATCGGACCGTTGATCAACGCCTTCAGCGATCCCTTCATCCCTCCCGCCAAAATCATCAAGCCCACCCCCCACAACGCCAACTCCACCCCCAGACTGTGCACAAACAACACACCCAAGGTCTTCTCCCCCGCAAAGAGCACCAACAACAACGGGATCGCCATATACCCGTAATTCTGAATTCCCGCCGATAAACCAAAGGTCCGCAGCCCCGTCCCCTTCTGCAAACCAATCCCGCGCCCCACCAATCCCGCAATCAAAAATCCGCACACCACAATCCCAAATCCCAACGCAATCCCCGACGCCACCACCCCCGGCTGCCTCACCAAGTCATTGCTCAAGGTCTTGTCCAAAATCAGACAGGGGTAGAAACAATGCACCACCATCTTGAACAATCCCGCATCCGTCTCCGGAGTCAGAATCCGAATTTTCCGCAACACCACCCCCAACATCACCAGAAAGTAAATTGGCAACACCGCCTGCAGGATGGTCGAAAACGTGATCACAAATTCTTGGCGGCCCTCAAGCAGCTCCACGCCATGCTCCACATCCCACCCGCACCTAGCAAGCCCTATCCCTTCTTACCAGTCGATCTCCATCACACCGGCCACTGATAGCTGATGTAGGAACCAAAGGTGATCAAGAGATTGAAAGCAACATGAAGAATGATCGAAGGCAGCAGCGAGCCCGTCCGCCAAACCAACACCGCACTGGCCAACCCCATCACCCCCACTGAAATCATCCCCGCGAGATCATACTGCCAATGCGACATGGCAAAAAGCACCGTCGACACCGCCATCGCCACCCACGGCCCCGTGTGCCGCCGCAAGCCCAGAAAGAGCAACCCTCGATACATGATTTCCTCCGTGACCGGTGCAAGAATGCAGCCCGACACCACCACATAGAGCATCGTGCTCCAGTCCGTTGTCGCCGCATTGAGAAAATCGGTCGGATCTACCAGAACCTCATCTCCCATCAGTGTGTAGCTCACCCAGTGCCACAGCCACAACCCACCCACTGTGCCCGCCACAAGCAACAGGGCCGGAGCCCCCCCCAACCGAAACGATCGCCACAGCTGCATCGGATTCGAAAACAAGGTGACCGAAATCAACACGACCGGAAAAATCCTCCACACCGCATCGGCAAACAGCAGCACGAGATTCCATTGCCAATCGTTCAAGTTGAAAGGAAGCCCGGTCAGAATCAACCACAGGTATTGATAACCCTGATCCGCAGCCACTCCCGCCCCGAAGAACGCAGTAAACACCACGCTCACTCCCCAGATTGATAAAACACGCGCCTCCCGCCTCACCGGTTCGCGACAGAACTTCCAAGTCATCAACGGGATCAACCCAATCCCCATCAGCGTCAACACCACCATCGCCAAATTCCACGGCAACACGCGCTCCGCCATACGCTCGTTCTGTAAGTTGTATGTTTGATAAATTCCCTCCCTCGCCAAGTGTCCTCCCGTCAAACCATCCGCGTGCCTCAACAACCACGGCTCCCAAGCGTAGACTGATCCACTCCACACCACCGCCGCCAACTCGTCCACCGCCTCCTTCTCCGGCACACCCTTCCCCATCAGCTGCTCCAACACATCCGCCACCGCGGTACCGTTCAAACACTCCGGACCATACGCCAACCGCGCCGCCTCTTTGTCCCCCGCCCTCAACGCCAAAATCACCCGCCCCTGATGCCCCTCCGCCCCCAACAATTCTCGACGCGCCCCCTCCTCCAATGTCTTTCGAAGCGACTCCAACGCCTCATCCACCGTCTCCTCGCCCTCCTCGTAACCATAAAGCCATCGCGGCCACCCCTCCGCCCCCTCCGCAAGGTCCAACACCCGCAACTCCCGATCCACATAGAGCAGGTAAATCGATTCCGCCCCCTCCACCGGCTGCTCGTCCCGGGAAACCCAATGATAGATCAATCCAAGCATCCACCACAGCCCGAAAAATAGAGCCCCCGAAACCATCACCCACTTCGGCAAATACTCCAGGTTGATATGCCCCCGCCTCCGCAAACTCACCCCCTTGCCTAGCAGCCCCTCTCCGTCCCCACAATTACCAAGACACCCCATCACCCGAGGCATGATCCGTCCCGGCCATGACCAAACCCCTCCGGCGCAGCCGCACTTCCCTCCGCCCTGGGACCACGAACTCCTCTCCGCCCCGCCGGGAGCGCCGGTCAGTGACCGGCCCCATCAGTCCAGCTCTCTTCTCCGACCTCCGGAGGGCGAAGCCCTAAACCGCCACCCACCTCCCTTCCTCACTCGACTGCAAACTCTTCTCCGCCAACTGCACCCCCTTCGCCCCCTCCCGCAGCGTCCAGCGGAACTCCGTATCTTCCGCCACATGCTTCAAGAACATCTCCCACTGCACCTTGAACGCATTGTCGCACTCACCTGGATCAATCACCTCCCAGTCCGCTAAGTAATCGATCGGACTATCCACATCCGGGTTCCACACCGGCCGCGGCGTATTCTCCGCACTCTGCGCCCAGCACTTCCGCAACCCCACAATCGCACTCCCCTTCGTCCCATCGACCTGCATCGTCAGGAGATCGTCCCTCCTCACCCGCACATCCCATGACGAATTAAACTGACACACCACCCCCGTGTCGGTCTTAAACAACGCATATGCCGAATCATCCGCCGTACATTTGTAAGCATTCCCATCCTCGTCGATCCGTTCCGGCAAATGAGTTTTCGCGAGCGTAAAGACGTCAGTCACCGTCCCGAACAAATTATCGATCACGTAACGCCAGTGACAGTGCATATCGATGATCATTCCGCCCCCGTCTTCCTTCCGATAATTCCAGCTCGGCCGTTGCGCAGGCTGCGCCTCGTCATGCCCCGTAAACACCCAATAGCCAAACTCACCACGCACCGAAAGAATCTCTCCGAAGAAATCCTCTTCCTTCAACTTCTGAAATGCCACGATCCCGGGTAGCCACAGCTTGTCCTGCACCGTCCCGTTCTTCACCCCCGCCGCCTCGGCCAGATCCGCTACTTTTAGTGACGCCCCATAGGACGTCGCAATCGGCTTCTCACAGTAGACGTGCTTCCCCGCCGCAATCGCCTTCTCCAAAAAACCCACCCGATACGGCGTCCCCGAAGCATCAAAAAAGATCTCATTGTAGTCATCCGCCAGCGCCTCATCCAGATCCGTCGTCCAACGCCCCACCCCATGCTCCTCCGCCAAGGCCTTCACCTTCGCCTCGTTCCGCCCCGTCAAAATCGGGTCCGGCATCAACTTCGTCCCATCCGCCAACTCCACTCCACCCTGCTTCCGGATCGCCAGAATCGAACGCACCAAATGCTGATTCGTCCCCATCCGCCCCGTCACCCCATTCATAATAATTCCAATCGTCTTCATAATTTTATTCTACTTTCTGACTTCTGATTACTGACTTCTGATTACCAAAACCTAATCGCGATAGATCACCTCATATTGTTCGAGAATGTGGTCTAGGAATCGCCCCTGATCTTCCGCCCACCACTTCTTCGAAAAGATCTCCACCTCCACAGCCCCCGCGAACCCCGTCCCCTTCACCAGCGCATCAATCTCCTTCAACGGCGCACACCCCTCCCCCATCACCCCACGATCCAGCAGCATATCTTCCTGATCCGGCTTGAAATCGCAAATGTGATACCCCAGCAACCACCCGTTCTCCGCACAGCGCTTCGTCTCCTTCTCCAACTCCAAATCCCACCACACGTGGTAAACATCCAGCGCCACTCCCAGGTTCGGCGCAGCGATCACTTCACAAAGATCATTCGCCACCTTCATCGTGCAGATCGCCGATCGATCCCCCGCATAAATCGGATGCAACGGCTCGATCGCCAACTTGATCCCAGCATCAGCCGCCCAACCAGCCATCTCCGCGATTCCCTCGCGGATCTGATCATGATTCTCCTGCGGCGTCTGTCCCGGCGTCGCCCCACACACCAACACAATCATCGGCAACCCCAGCGCCTCCGCCTCCCGCACACAGTCCCGGTTCTTCTCCTGCGCCGCCTCCCGATCCTCCACCGTCTTCCCCGTAAAGAATCCACCGCGCACATGCGCCACCCCCTTCAAACCCGCATCATCCATCTGCCGCTTCACCTTCTTCAGGTCCAACCCCTCGATCGTCTCCCGCCACACCGAAATCCCCCCGATCCCCCGCTTCGTATACTCTTCGATACATTGCTCCATCGACCAAGGCTTGGTCGTGAAGGTGTGCATTGCCAATTCTGAATAACTCATCGTCTTAAGTTGTCTTCCCCTCCTTGATCTTCCCCCCCACCAACACACGACCCCCATCGACCTCCCCGTCGATCACCTCCGCGTAAAGACTCTGCCCCGCCACCTTCGCCAGCGCGAACATCGACAAGTCCACCGTCGTCAAACGCGGCACAGTCACCCCCACCATCGGCGCGTTATCACATCCCGTCACCCGAACATCTCCCGGCACTTTCAATCCCAACTCCCTCGCCTGCTGCACAAGCATCGATCCCGCCACGTCATTCACTCCCACAAACGTCCGCACCCCACGGTCGTAAAGTTTCTTCAACTCCTTCGCTCTCACCTCCTCCGGACTCTCCGCCATCCACAAGTCATCCACCTCATCAAAAGCAATCCCCGCCTCCTCGCACCCCTCCCCAAACCCAGCCAACCGGGCGTGCATCACATCATCAATCCCCTCATACCCCACAAAGCAACAGTCCCCCTTCACTCCCCGCTCCGCCAGATGCCGCGCCAACTGCCGCATCGCATCCATGTGATCGCTCACCACGTAACGCACTCCCCTCACCATCCGATTCAAGACCATCGCCGCCGCCCCCTGCTCCTCCAACTCCCCCAAGACTCTCCCCGTCGGTCGATGAAATGCGAACACGAACGCATCCACTTCACCACCCTTCTTGTGCGGGTAGGGCACATACCCCGACCCGCCCGTATCCACCAGGACGTTCACCTCCGCCGGTCGCAACCCCGCCTTCAATCCACTCACCAAATCCGTAAAGCTGTAAAACAATTGCGACGTCCGCCCACCTTTCGGAGGCAGGACCAACTTCACTGTCAAAATTCCCCGCTCCCCCTGCCGCCGCACCTCCTTCTTCACATAACCCAAGCCCCTCGCCACCTTCTCAACCTTCCCCCGCGCCTCATCCCCGATCAGCGAAGACCCCGTCAAAGCCCGCGACACAGTCGCCTTGGAGACCCCCGCCTTCTGCGCGATCTCTTCCATCGTCACCTTGGAATTCTTCTCAGCCATCACACCTCGTAACTCAACCGCTTCGCGCAGTCCGCCATGATCTCCTTCTCCCACTCCGGACGCCGCGGACACATCGGGTGCGGCTCACTCGAAGGAATCCTCCCCAGCAAATGCTGGAACACCGCACAACTATGCTTGTAGGCCGGCACCGCAGGACGAAACCCAACATTGCCCAAATACTGCAGCGCATCATTCATCTCCGCATACCCCACGTCCCCGGCCTTCCACATCCGGTCCCGCTCCGCAAACTTCTCCGGACAAAATGCCGCCAACCCCAACAGGTAATCGGAACCATACTCCACCATGTCGATCCCCAGATCGTTCCCAGTGTAGATCTTGAAATCCGGCCGCAACTCGTCGCGCAATGCCAAGCGCTTCAACTCCTCTTCCCGACTCAACGAGGAATGCTTCATCCCCTTCAACTGCTCGATCCCCATCAACCCACGCACCACATCCTCCGAATAAATCATTCCGTTCGGCGCAAAAACCTTCCCCAACTCAAATCCCAACACCGCATCGTAGCCCGCACAAACCTCCGCATACAGCTCCACGATTTTCTCCCCCTCCCAGTCATGAAATCGCGTCGTCTGAAACAAAATCGGCGTCCCCCCCTTCTCCGCCACCTGATCCGCTCCCCGTCGATAAAGATCCACCAAATCCCCCTCCAATCCCTCCACAAAAACCCCACCCACAAATCGCGGTCCTTCACCCAGCGTCTCCCGCGTCCACCGCAAAACCTCCAACCGCTCCCGATCCGTCAAATAATTTGCATAGCCGGTGTCCATGTTCACCGCACAACCCAACCCCGCCGCCTCCGTCCGCGCCACCGACTCTCGAAACGCCCCCTCCGCAATCCGCCCGCCCTCCTCATACGGCAACAAACATGCCGCAATCCCCTCGATCTCCCGACCAAGCTTCCGTCGCCCACTCCATCCCGAAATGCTCATCGCCTCCACTATTTGTTGCATGCAACAAATACGCAAGGCATTTTTACCACCGTAGCTGTCGCGCCCCGCGGCTCACCCCCAAGCCTGCAACACCAACGCCTTCAACCTCTCCACCTCCGTCGCCGAACTCTTCGCAACAAACCCCCGGGCATGCGCAAAATGCACATCCTCTTCCGACTCGATCCGCGTGAACTCCAACTTCGGATGATCATTGTGCCGACTCATCCCATACCCACTCCCCCGCCGGTCCGGATACACCAAACCCGCGATCCCATCCGGAAGCTCCAGCGAATCCGCATAACGCGGCAACCCACTCGAAGGCTCCGCCGGCATTGGATCCGTCCGCGGCATGTAGAGCACGTTAAACTTCTCTCCACCCTTCTCCAGTTCCCACACCTCACCCTGCTCCGCAATATACTCCAAGCGCTCCCGCAGCGACTTCACGTAGTCGATCAAATCCTGCCCCACCCACTGCATCACTTCATAAAGCGTCTCCCCCGCCTCCAATCGCTCCGCCTGCGCAAAGCGCCGTAGCAAACTCACATCAATCGGCGAGTTGAGCTTGAAAACAATATCCCGCGACACCCCCAACCACTTCGCTGTCCCATTTGCCCCTCGCGTATCAAACCACTCCGCTGGCTCCAGCCAGTCACAGAACGCCTTCGCATCCTCATAGATCCCGAGATCCATCAACACCAACGACAACGCACAGATCGGCTCATGATCCCGCGGAAACTGATGATGATCAAAATTCCGCCGTGTCGGTTCATGCTCACCGCCGACATCCACCACACAGACCGCCAGATTATCCAGGTCCTCCTGCTCCGGCTCCCGCCTCACAATCGGCACCCCATGCCGCGCCGCCAACAGACAACAGGCCAAAAACTCGTCCTTATGCGACCCACCCGGGTGCGTCAAAATCAATTCCACGTCCTTCATTTCGCGGCGACCCTAGGCACTTCCTCCCAGATGGCAACAGTGCCGGCAGTTTCCAACCCCAACCCGGCCTCCCCATTCCGTCCTTCCCGTGGCATGATCCGTCTCGGTCATGTCCAAATCCTCCGGCGCAGCCGCACTTCCCTCCGACCTCCCCCCCGGGACCGCGGATCTTCAGTCCGCCCCAGAACTCATCCGACCTCCGGGTTCCGACATCCTCTCCCTCACTCCCCCCAATCAATCTCCAAAAACTCCCGAGGCACCTCAATTTCCTCCACCCCACGATCCCCCTCGATCTCCGGAATCCGCGCCTCCTTCTTCTCCGCGATCCACGCCCACAAATGCTTCTTCATCGCCGCGTAAACCTCCGGATTCTCCACCTTCACATCCCGCTGACAATGCGGATCGCTCTTCAAATCATACAACCGGTGAATCGGATGATCCTGACCCGGCGTGTAAACCAACTTGAAATCCTCCGTCCGCAAACACCGCTCCTTCGTCTTCACCACCGCGTCGTAAAACTTGTCACTGAGCACGATGTGATGATCAAAGTCTTCGTCGATCCGCGTCGTGTCAGCCATCGCCGGAATCTCCAACGGCACCTCCCCCGGAATCTGACGCTTAAAGAACAAGTAACTCGTCTCCCCGAAATACGCCAACCCGAGATCATCCGACTCCCCCTTCACATACGGCACCAGACTCACTCCCTCAAACTTCGGCTCCGCCGGTAACCCCAACAAATCCAGAATTGTCGGCGCGAAATCAATATTCCGCACGATCTTGTCCACCTTCTTCGCCTTCTCTTCCAATCCCGGCACATACATCACGCCCGGAATGTGATTCCCCTGGTCACCACCACTGAAAGACACTCCATGGCAAAACGACACGCCCGGTTCAAATAAGTCATCACCATGATCCGAGGTAATAATGATGATCGTATTCTCCAACTGCCCCGTCTCTTCCAACTTCTCCAGAATCCGCCCCACACAGTCATCGAACTGCGACGTGCACCCATCATAGAGCGCCCGAATCTGCTCCACATCCGCCTCAGCCATCCCCGAGAACTCCTTCCCGATGTCCGGGTTCTTCACAAAGTCGTCAGGATCCAGCGCCACACTGTATTTGTGCGGACCATCATAGTCCGGATCCGACCATTTCTTGTAGTAAGGATCTGGCGAGTGGTAGTTCAGATGGTTGCAGGAATAGAACACCGTCCAGAAAAACGGATCCCCCCGCCGCGACTGCTCATCAAGCTTCTTCACCACCCGGTCCGTCACCACTTCCGGCTCCAGGAAAAACGCAAACGATTCCAACTCCGGAAACAACCGGTATCCCACCTCATTGTCAAAGAACAAGGGGATCACGAAATGCTGCATGTAAACCGCCTGACTCAGCCAAACCTTGAAGTTGTCGTAGTCCGAAACCTTCACGTCCTCGAAACCCATCGGCGTCAGATTGTAAATCGCCGCGCACCAGTCACCCATCACCGCGGTGTCGTAACCTTCCTGCCTCAAGGTCCAGGCCAAGGTCGCCGATTCCGTATTGACCCGTTCCACGAGCTCCTTGCTGGGAAACATCTGCCGAAACCCATGACTGTGCGGATAGCGGGAAGTCATCATTCCTGTCATCGACTCCAAGGTCGATCCGATCGGCGTAAAGCACTTCGTAAAGTTTGTCGACTTCGCCGCCAGCGCATCAATGTTCGGCGACACCTCGCGGTAGTATCCATTGCTCGACAGCTTGTCCCCTCGCAGCGAGTCCGACGCGATGATCAGCACATTCATTGGCCGCGACGCACCTTCCCCTCTCTTCTTCGCACTCCCCCCGAAACCACCCTGCGGCCACAAAAACATCACCGCCACACCAGCAACCGCCACTCCCATCATCGAATACACAATCCGACGCGATCGCAGCGCCAAACCACTCGTCGATCGACGAAAGGCCACTGCATAAAAACAGACCATCAGAATCGCGATCACCCAAGGAAGCACATCGAACAGAAACCCGAAGATCGCCAGAGTCACCACCTCGGGCAGCGACGTGAGAAAGTCCATGGCCGGTTCAACAATCCAACCCTCCGAACTGAAATAGGGCTGCTTCCAAAACAAGCGCATGATCATCAACATCACCGACGCCATTACCAACAGCACCGTCCGCCAAATCACCGCCCACCGCGTGACCCGCTTCACCCTCTTCTTCACCCAAAGGAACACCAACGGGTAGCAGACCAGGATATACACCACGCTCAACAACCCGTAGCCCTTCACCAACAGCGCCAAACTCTTCCACGCCAGAAACCCCATATACTTCTCCCGCGCCAAATCCACAAACTTGCTCTGCCCCAACTCCACCGCCACAGTCAGCATCAACCCCACCGACATCAGAAACTGCCCCAGAAAACACCCCACCACCGATAGAATCACCCACCGGAAAATGCTTGGCGCGGGACGTGCCCCGTCACGGTTACCACTCAGCTTATCTACAGTTGCCCCGCTCTTTGCTCTCGTAGCCATCATTCAATCAGAGCCCGGAATTTCCCGGACTCAGCGAGCCCTTCCCTCGTCTCCACGGCCCGAAAAGTCCACCCTTAAAAGCCCCGTGCCCCCTTTGCCCGATCCTCACCCCTCCGCCGCCTTCTCCTACATCTCGATCCACGGCCCCACATACTGACCATTGTCGTGAAACCTCCGCCCCAACACCAAATTGCCGTCGATCACGCATCCCTCATCCACATAGACCCCCCTCATAAATTCAAACCCCGATCCAAGGACCGATACTGAATCGCCTCCAAAATATGCGGCGAACGAATATCCTTCTCCCCCTCCAGATCCGCCAGCGTCCGCGCCACCTTCAAAATCCGATCATACGCCCGGGCCGAAAAATTGAGATGCTCCATCGCCTGCTCCAAAAAGGCCGAACTCTCCGTATCCAACCCACAATGCTCCCGCACCAGCTTCGACGGCATCGATGAATTCGTCAACACCCCGGGAAACTCCCGAAACCGCTCCCTCTGTAACTCCCGCGCCCTCACCACCCGCTCCCGAATCGTCGCCGACGACTCTCCCTTCTTCGCCGAGGCCAAGGATTTGAAATCCACCAACGGTACTTCCACATGCAGATCAATCCGATCCAACATCGGCCCTGAAATCCGCTGCCGGTAATTCTCAATCTTCCGCGGGTTACAACGACACGGCCTCTTCGGATCGCCAAAGTATCCACACGGGCAGGGGTTCATCGCCGCGATCAACATGAAGTTGCTCGGAAAGGTCAAACTCCCCGCCGCCCGTGAAATCGTCACCTGCCCGTCCTCCAAAGGCTGACGCATCACCTCCAGCGTCTGTCGACGAAACTCCGGCAACTCATCGAGAAACAACACCCCATTGTGTGCGAGGGAAACCTCCCCCGGCCCCGGATTACTCCCACCCCCCAACAAACCGGCATCAGAAATCGTATGATGCGGCGACCGAAACGGCCGCGTCGTCAATATCGCCTTCTTATTATCCAACAGCCCCGCAATCGAATGAATCTGCGTCGTCTCAATCGCCTCGTCTTCACTCATGTTCGGAATGATCGTCGGTAGCCGTTTCGCCAACATCGACTTCCCCGTCCCCGGCGGCCCCACCATCAGAATGTTGTGTCCCCCCGCCACCGCCACCTCCAGAGCCCGCTTCACCTGGTGCTGCCCCTTCACATCCTCAAAGTCCACGTCGTAACTCCGCTGCGCATCGAAGTAAGCCCGACGGTCCAAATCGTACGGCGCCAGAAGCTCACTCCCTGTCAGAAAATGCCAGGCCTGATGCAACGTATCGATCGGGAACACCTCAATCCCATCAATCACCGCCGCCTCCGGAGCATTCACACTCGGCACCAAAAGTCGCGTCCGCCCCCGACGTTTCGCCTCCAGCGCCACCGACAACACCCCCTTCACCGGACGCACCGATCCATCCAGCGCCAACTCCCCCACCACCGCATGCCGATGGAGATCCGGAATCGCCGTCCCCGCCCCACAGGCCGCCATCGCCAGGGCAATCGGCAGATCAAAGGACGGCCCCTCCTTCTTCAAATCCGCCGGCGCGATGTTCACGGTATGAATTCCGTCCTCTTTCCGCAGGGCCGAGGAGGACAGCGCCGAGTGAACCCGCTCCGCCGACTCCCGCACCGCCGCATCCGGCAAACCCACGATAATCGTCCGCGGTTTCTCAGAACGCCGCGCATTCACCTCAACCTCAACCTCCCGAGCATCAACACCTTGCAGCGCCGCAGAATACAATTTCGTAATCATGTGAACATATACTGTTCATCAGAACTGCCTTTGTCACGTCATAACTGAAATCGGTGCCCCGCGCCCCAAATTCCCTCATTTTCTGAGCTTTAGCGTAACCATTCCGCGATAGGAGACCTTATAGAAGGAGCGTATACTCCGACAACTTCCTCGAAGGATCTCCCAACCCAGCCATCGACTTCATGAACCTGAGCCATCTACTCTCTCTCCCCCTGGCCCTCTGCCTCGCCCTCCCCGCCGCAGCCAAGCCTCTCCCGCTCAAGGAAACCCTCAAAATCGCCGCCGAGATCGACAAGCTCATCGAAGCCGATCTCGCCGCAAAAGAGCTCTCCCCGCACCTCCTCATCCCCGACGACATCTTCCTCCGCCGCTCCTACCTCGGCATCGTCGGTCGCATCCCCACCCCACAGGAAGCAATCAGCTTTCTCGATAGCGATACCGCCGATAAACGCACCCAGTTGATCGAAACCCTCGTCGCCTCTCCCGGCTACGACAGCGCTTCCTTCAACTACTTCGCCGACCTCCTTCGCCTCCAAACGAACAAGGAACAATATGGACTCGGCTGGCACGTCTGGCTCCGCGAATCCCTCGCCGAGGACAAACCCTGGGACGACATGGTTCACGAAATGCTCGCCGCCGACGGCCACACCGCCAAGAACCCCGCCGTCGGATACTACCTCCGCGACCGCGGCATGCTCCTCGACAACGTCAGCAACACGATGCAGGTCTTCCTCGGCCACCAAATCGGTTGCGCCCAATGCCACGACCATCCCTTCGATCGCTGGTCACAGATGGAATACTACGAACTCGCCTCCTTCAGCAGCGGCATCACCTACCAAAGCCAGGAAGCCCGCAACACCGTCAAGATGCTGGTCGAAGACCACCGCAAAAAGAACCCACCCGCACCGCCCAAAGGAGCCAAAGGAAAAAAAGGCAAGAAGCACACCGCCAGCAGAAGGAATGCCGACAAGGGCCTTTCCCGCAAAATCTACCAGGACTTCCGCATCGTCTTCAAGGACTTCAACAAGAACGAAATCTCCGAGCTCTCCAACAAACCCATCAAGCTCCCCGAAGACTACCAATACGAGGACGGAGACCCCGGCGAGGAAATCCCCCCCGCCACTCTCTTCGGCGAGAAGCTCAGCAACGTCGCCCCCGAAGACCGCCGCGAGGCCTTCGCCAGCTGGGTCACCAGCGGCAACCCCTACTTCGCCAAGGTCTTCGCCAACCGCCTCTGGGACCGCACCTTCGGACACGGCCTCGTCGACCCCGTCGACAACTGGTCCAAGGAAGCCGAAACCGCCCACCCCAAAGTCCTCGCCTACCTCGAACAGGTCATGGCGCGCGTCGACTACCGCACCCGCGATTTCGAGCGCATCCTCTACCACACCAGCCTCTTCCAACGCGCCGCATCTCTCGAGGAAATCACCCCCGGCACCGTCCTCGCCTTCCAAGGCCCCGAACTCCGCCGCATGCGGGCCGAGGAAATGCATGACTCCCTCCTCGTCCTCACCTACGGCAACGTCGATGACAAGATCAACGAGAACCTCGCCGACAAGTGGACCGCCTACCGCAAGAGCATCCTCGAACTCCTCTCCGCCACCCCCGCCGAACTGATCAGCCTCGACAAGAAGCTCGACGCCGCCGAAGCAAATAAACGCGCCTACCAGAAGGAATCCGCCAACCTGAACCTCGAACTCCGCAAGGCCAACGAAGCGAAGAACAGGAAGGAAGCCAACCGCATCCGCCAAACCCTCGCCAAGAAACGCCGGGAATACACACAGGAAAGAAACGCCCTCGCCGCCATGTCCATGCGCAACATCGGCCGCGGCGCCCGAGCCCAACGCAACATGCGGGCCTCGGAGTACCCCACCCCGTTCCGCGGCGACCACCTCGTCCGCCAATTCGGTGGATCCGACCGCATCATCCCCGAAGCCGCTGCCGACCACGCCTCCATCCCCCAGGCCCTCACCCTCCTCAACGGCAACATCGCCACCACCACCGAAAACCGGAACTCGAAGATCTTCGAAGCCCTCGCCGAAATCTCCAACGCCGAGACCCGCCTCGATTACCTCTTCCTCGCCTTCTACTCGGCCTACCCGACCGCAGAAGAAAGAGAAACCTTCGGCGCCCTCGCCAACGACAAGGACGAACTCTTCACCCTCTCCCGAGCCATGCTCACCTCCAAACGATTCCTCTTCGTCCAATAATCATCCACTTCCTCCGACCTCTGTTCTCCGGGTTCCGGGCTCAAAATTCCGAAATCATCAATCGTAAATCATCAATCTTCCCACTCCGACCACCGACCAGCATGTCCCATCTCCAACTCGACGAACTCTCCCGCCGCCGCTTCATGGCCCGCACCGCCCGGACCTGCTTCGGTCTGACCATCGGGGGCACCGCCGCAAACCTCTTCAGCCCCAGCGCCCTCGCCGCCGACCCCAACATCGCGGCCACCGGCGGAGGCAAAGCCAAAAGCGTCATCTACCTCTTCATGTCCGGCGGCATGACCCACCTCGATACCTTTGACCCGAAACCAGACGCCGGCTCCGACTATACCGGCCCAGTCAAAGCCATCTCCACCAAAACCAACGGCATGCGCCTCGGTCACTGCTTCAAGCAACTCGCCAAGCACTCCGAAAAGTTCGCGCTCATCAACTCCATGACTTCGACCCAGGGTGCCCACGCCCAGGGACGCTACTTCATGCGCACCGGCTACACTCAGCGTTCCTCCATCGTCCATCCCTCCGCCGGATCCTGGGTCTCCAAACTTGCCGGACGCGTCAACCCAACCCTCCCTTCTTTCGTCACCGTCAACACCGGCAACGGACACCCCGGCGCCGGATTCATGGAGCCTGACGTCGCCCCTCTCCCCATCGGCAACGCCGAGGCCGGACTGCAAAACATCACCCGACTCAAGGGAACCAGCGAAAAGGAATTCAACCGCCAGCTCGCCCTCCGCACTCTCCTCGACAAGGAGTTCGACTCCAAATACCACACCGGCCAAAAGAACGTCCGGGCCTACAATCAGGTCTTCGAAGAAGCGGTCACCCTCATGAACAGCAAAGACCTCGAAGCCTTCGACCTTTCCAAGGAACCCAAAGAGGTCCACGAACGCTACGGCACTGAAAACTTCTCCAAAGGAGTCCTCCTTGCCCGTCGCCTCGTCGAACGCGGCGTCCGCTACGTCGATATCGAAATGGGCGGATACGACTGGCACAATGACAACTTCGAAAAGATGGAAACCTCCATCCCTGTCGTCGACCGGGCCCTCTCCGCACTCCTCGAAGACCTCGACAGCAAGGGACTCCTCGACTCCACCCTCGTCGTCGTCGCCACCGAGTTTGGACGCACTCCAAAAATCACCCCCACCGTCGGACGCAACCACTTCCCGAAAGCCTTCTCCCACCTCATCGCCGGCGGCGGCATCCGTGGCGGACAAGTCTACGGCAAGACCAACAAAACCGGAACCGCTGTCGTCGAAAACCCCGTCACCGCACCCGACTTCAACGCCACCATCGGCCACGCTATGGGCCTCCCCTACGAGGACTTCCTCATGTCCCCCAGCAAGCGCCCCTTCCGCCTCTCCGGCCGGGAAGGCAAGCCGATCACCAAGCTATTCGGCTAGAAATCGGCAAAAGAGTTGTTCGCATCGAGGCATCTTGTTGCCCCCCTCCAGAGTTTTAGGCAATCCTGATACCCATGGTTCAGTAGCACTGCGCCTTCACAATTAAAAGGAACAGCTATCATGCAATTTCTCCCACCAGGACTCATCGTCATCGTCGCCCTCGGCAGCCTTTAAGAAAAGAGAAGGACCGTTAATGGGGATTCTCTCCATCGTTCTCCGCTCCCTTGGTGGCTTCATCATCGGATGGATTCACGCAGGAAAATGGGGAATTCAGGCCAACATGAAACTCTGGACGATCTTTGTCGTCGTCGGAATCATTCTGAACATCGTCTCCACGATGATGTTTGGCTCCATGACCATCGAACAATAAGCCTTTCGGCATTGCCGATCTTTCTGGCCGGCCCTTCGGGACCGGCCTTTTTTGATCCCCTCAACACAGTCTCCATACAGGAGCGCGGCTTTCCAAGCCGCTTCCCCTCCACTCCCAATCCCCCAACGATTCCCATCGCGACTTCTACTCCCCAATCCCTCCCAAATAAACCAACCAGCCCCACCCAAGACACCACCAACGACCAAAAGGATCACGAAAACCATTCCCAGCACCTTCCTACATCCCGGTGGTTTACTTTCAGGTATATCGAATTTCTAGGACCCTTAACAAAATTGGCTTCAATCACAATCTAACACTTCCCACCCTGCGTGGACCCGACTGCCCTCCGTAGCGTTTCGCGAAGGACGGGTCCCGGTCACAGGCCCTCTCCTCCGCCCTCCCGTTCCCCTCTCCCTAATCAGAGCAATCAGTGAAATCAGCGGTCAACCCCCTCCCCATCTGATCGGTCCGATCTCTTGTCTCCGACTTTCGACTTTCGACTTTCGACGTTCCACCCCACCCTCCCCCCGCATGCCCCGTCCTCGCCTAGCCATCACCATGGGAGACCCCGCCGGGATCGGCCCCGAACTTTGCCTGCGCCTCTTCACCGAGGACGCCCCCGACTTCGACGCCGACCTCACCATCTTCGGCAGCGACAAAGTCCTCAACGACGTCTCCCTCGCCACCGGCCTCCCCCTCGGCGGCGACCTCCTCGACTTCGGCCCCGTCGCGGACCTCATCCCCGCCGAGATCAGCAAACACACCGGAGAGGCCGCCTACCACTACCTCACCGACGCCATCGATGCCACCCTCGCCGGCCACTTCGACGGCATCGTCACCTGCCCCCTCCACAAGGAAGCCCTCTCCCTCGCCGGCGTCACCCACCCCGGCCACACCGAGATCCTCGTCGAACGCACCGGAGCCGAGCGTCACGCCATGATGCTCACCTCCTCCGAACTCACCTGCAGCCTCGTCACCACCCACTGCCCCCTTTCCGAGGTCGCCACCTCCCTCACCACCGAACGCATCCTCGAAGTCATCGAACTCACCGCCGAAGCGATGACCCGCCTTCATGGCCGCCCCGCCAAACTCGCCGTCCTCGGACTCAACCCCCACGCCGGCGAGAACGGCATGTTCGGCCCCGAGGAAAAAACCATCATCCAACCCGCCATCGACGCCGCCACCAAGAAAGGAATCGAACTCACCGGCCCCCTCCCAGCCGACACCGCCTTCCTCCCCGCCATCCGCAAAACGGTCGATGCCTACATCTGCATGTATCACGACCAAGGACTCATCCCCTTAAAAACCCTCGCCTTCGAAACCGGCGTCAACGTCACCCTCGGCCTCCCCATCGTCCGCACCTCCGTCGACCACGGCACCGCCCTCGACATCGCCTGGGACGCCATCGCCGACCCCACCAGCCTCTACCAAGCCGTCCACCTCGCCGCCAAACTCTGCCAACCGTAGCTGCCGCGACTCGCGGCAGTCCAAACAACCGGCTCTCCTCCAATCAGGCAGGTCTCCGGATCCCTCCAGTCACGGACGGTCTCAAGACACGCGACCTCCTCGCCGAGATCGATGCTCAGCCGGAGTAATCAACAGCATTGCTTAACCAGCGGTGCTTCGCATCTTGCGGAGTACCGCAACAGCAACAATCACCCCAAGCCCAAGCATCAGCGGACCAAACGGCCACTCCTCACCATGAGTATGCCCCGGAGGCCCTTCATGAGCCATCGCTGCCGATATCATCAATCCGTGCACTCCGACAAAGGCACCCATCAGTTTTGTCTTCATTGGTTTCATAAATTCTGAAGTGTTCTTCGCCCTCCCCGCAACAAGGGAAACATCCCCTCCACCGCTTCACGCACCCGGGCGAGTGAGCTTTTCAGCAACACACTCCGTGCCGCCAGCACCCGCACCACCGCCACCCCACCAGTCAAAGCACTAACCCCAATCCGCACACCCTCCGAGTCCAACTGCCTCTCCAACTTCGCCAACACTTCCTCACCTGTCGTCACTCCCGCCCCCACCAGCCAAACCGCTCCATAGTAGCTCACCTCCCACCCCGGCACCCGCAACGGCCACCCCCCATCCTCGGGACTCAACACCATCCGCTCCCGGGCCACCAAACTCCCGCCAAGCTCCAGCTCCAAAGTCGTCGAGTAACGCTGATATTGGTAACTCTCCCCATGCGCCACACGTCCCGGGGCCAACAAATCAAAGAACACCACCTCTCCCCCCTCCGCCACAGTCAATCGCGTCGTCTGACTCACTCGCGATTTACCCTGCGGGATCACCAAGTCAGGCCGAAATTCCAACCAAGCCCCCGCACCCACATCAAACTCCTGCTCCACCCACCCACCACAGTCCCCCATCGCGTGAAATCTCGAGGCACTCGGCGAAGTCAGCGAAACCCGCGCCCCATCTCCCACTTCCACCCGCATCCTCAGCTCATCACCTGCAAAAAGTCCCGCGGTCGGATTCACCACCTGAGCCCCGAGAACAGTGCCATCCCAATACGGCTTGCTCACATGACACAATCCCCCGGTCCGCCGCCGGTGCAGCACAGTCCGATCCCGTTCCGTATCATGACGGAACGAAAGCAACGCTTCACTCTGTAAACTTCCCAACATCAACACACTTCCGCCACGTCTGAAAATAACACCGCACGATCAAACCAATCCAACAACTCCTTCACTCCACTCTTCGAGCGCAAATCAGTAAACAGGAAGACCCTCTCCCCACGCTTCCCCATACAGTCCGCCCTCATCCGCTCGACATCCGCCCCGACATGAGGAGCCAGATCAGCCTTATTGATCACCAACAGATCAGACCCCACAATCGCAGGCCCACCTTTCCGCGGAATGTCATCCCCTTCGGTCACATCAATCACGTAGATGAACACATCCACCAGCTCCGGTGAAAACGTCGCCGTCAAATTGTCCCCTCCGCTCTCGATGAGGATCAACTCCAGATCCGCAAAGCGATCCTCCAACTCCGCCACCGCTTCCAGGTTCATGGAAATGTCATCGCGTATCGCCGTATGAGGACAACCTCCCGTCTCCACCCCCAAAATCCTCTCCTCTGGCAACGCCGATGCCGCAATCAACATCCTGGCATCCTCCTTCGTGTAGATGTCATTCGTGATCACCGCCATATCCCGCGTTGCGCTAAAGTGACGGCACAAGGTCAGACACAAGGTCGACTTCCCCGATCCCACCGGACCTCCGATACCCACTCGAATTGCTTTCTTCTTCATTTGCTCAGTCATTAAGAAATAAACATCCGCGCCTCCGCCCGCTCATGCCGGGACGCCCCGATATCCCAAAGCGGATTGAAGGTCCCCAAATCCTCATCCCGTCGCTTCAGCACTCCCGGAAAATTCGGTTCAATCTCAGACAGTAATTCCCGCAACAACACCTGCGTCGCCCCCGGGCCGATCGGCAACACCTTCAACGCCGCCTGCAGCAAAGCGCTGTAAACCTGATAGGCACCCGCCCACAAGCAGACCTCCAAGGGCGCTCCTTCCGCAGCAAACACCACCCCACTCACCACCGGCGCCTGAAACTTTGGAAACCAGCCCCTCTTGATCGCGCTCTCACCGCTCCCCCAGGTCTTCTCATAGAGCAACCAAGTCTGCCGGCCGACTTTTCCCGCAGCATCCCGCAATTGTCGCGTCGGCCGCATCGCCCAAGAAAGTTCGTCCCAACGCCTCACCGCGTCACCATCCCCATCCAAACAAGCCGCGTGACTCCGCGCCATGATCGGCAAATCCACCTCCACCAGCGAATGCCGCACATCGCGCCGCAAAAATTGCCTCAACGATTCCTCATCGTGCACCACTCCTTCCTGACACATTCCCTCCAATCCCATCGAATGCGCATAGGCCCCCACCGGCAACACACTGTCCGCAAAATGCAGCAGCGCACCCATCCATCCAAAACTCGTATCAAACTCGCCCTTCATCGCATCAGTGCCGGTGACCAACTGAGTGGGGGTTGCAGTTCAAAACATCATTCCGCACCTGATACGGAATCCCGATCCGTTCCAACGAATCAGTCAGGGTCGGAAACATCTCCATCACCAACTCCCCATCCCTGACCTCGATCGGAATATGCCGGTTCCCCAAATACCACCCAATCTTCGCCGCAAGATCGCCGGACTCAGGAAGGGGAATCCCCACCACCTCCTCCGGCAATTGCCGCACCAGAAACGTCCGCCCTCCTCCACTCAAGAGATCTCCATGACCCGCCGGTCCGGCCAAATCCACCGCCACCGGCGTCCCATCGCTCGCCGTTCCTCTCCACCGCCGCTTCCACAAATCCACCCGAGCCACCGACACGGAAATCCCGCCCTCAAAGTCGCTTCCGGATCGCCGCTGACTCAACAAGACTACCTCCACAGCATCCGTGGAGGCATCACTCTCAGTCTTCTCGCTCTCTCCAATCATCAAAACAGAAAATATCGTTGCGCCAACGGCACTACATCCAAAGGCTCACAAACGAGATCTTCCCCGTCCGCCGTGACCCGATAGGTCTCCGGATCGATCTCGATCTCGGGAGTCTGTTCGTTGAAAAGCATATCTGCCTTCCCCACCTCCCGCGTCCCACTCACCGCGACCAAAGATTTCTCCACCGTCAGTTCATCCGCCAACCCTTCCTCCAGAGACACCGCACTCACAAAGGTCACGCAAGTTCGCGCCCGAGCTTTGCCATGCGAGGCAAACATGGGTCGATAAAATGTCGGCTGCGGCGTCGGAATCGATGCGTTCGGATCCCCCATGTTCGCCAGCGCAATCATCCCCCCCTTCAACACCAACTCAGGCTTCACTCCGAAAAACGCCGGTTTCCACAGAACCAAATCCGCCAGTTTCCCAACCATCAACGATCCTACCTCCTGCGCCATCCCATGCGTCAACGCAGGATTGATCGTGTACTTCGACACATAACGCAGTGCCCTAAAGTTGTCCGCCGCCCCGTGCTCTCCACTCGTGTCCTCAAGCGCCCCAAACTGCAGCTTCATCTTATGTGCCGTCTGCCACGTCCGCGAAACCACCTCGCCCACCCGCCCCATCGCCTGACTGTCCGAGGCGATCATCGAAATCGCTCCCTTGTCGTGCAAAATATCTTCCGCCGCGATCGTCTGCGGCCGGATCCGGGAATCCGCAAAGGCCACATCCTCCGGAATCTTGGAATCCAAATGGTGACAGACCATGAGCATGTCCAGATGCTCGTCGATCGTATTCCCCGTGAACGGCCGCGTCGGGTTCGTCGAGGATGGCAACACATTCGGATGCGAACAGACCTTCATGATGTCCGGCGCATGCCCCCCACCGGCCCCTTCCGAGTGGTAGGTATGAATCGTTCTCCCGCCAATCGCCGACAGCGTATCCTCCACAAATCCAGATTCGTTCAGCGTGTCGGTATGAATCGCCACCTGCACATCCATTTCGTCAGCAACGGTCAGGCAGGTATCAATCGCCGCAGGAGTCGTCCCCCAGTCCTCGTGCAATTTCAGCCCAATCGCCCCGGCCCGCACCTGCTCTCGAAGCGGTTCAGCCGTGGCGCAGTTGCCCTTTCCCAAAAACCCCAAGTTCATCGGATACTCATCCGCCGCCTCGATCATCCGGTGAATGTGCCAGGCCCCGGGCGTGCACGTTGTCGCATTCGTTCCCGTTGCCGGCCCAGTCCCACCACCCAACATCGTCGTCACCCCACTCGCCAGAGCTTCATCGATCTGTTGAGGACAAATAAAGTGAATGTGCGCATCGATTCCACCCGCCGTAATGATCGCACCCTCTCCAGCGATCACCTCGGTGCCAGCTCCGATCACCATCGAGTCAAATTCTCCAGTCGCCGGGTCTGCCACTCCTGATCCAATCCCATCCTGAATTCCCGGATTACCAGCATGACCGATCCCAACAACGCGCCCAGCCCGGATCCCAATGTCCGCTTTGATGATCCCCAACTCCGCATCAAGAATCGTCGCGTTCGTAATCACCAAATCCAAACTCTCCGCATCAAGGGCCGTCGAAGACTGCCCCATTCCGTCCCGGATCACCTTCCCTCCTCCAAACTTCACCTCATTCCCGTAGCCACCACCCTCCACGATGTAATCCCGCTCCACCTCAATCACCAGATTGGTATCCCCCAACCGAAGCTGATCCCCGACCGTCGGCCCAAAATGCTCCGCGTATTCCTGCCGTCCTATCTCCAATCCCATGATCCCCAGCAGTAAGCAGATAGAGGGCCAGTTCTGGGAATCCGGTCAATTGCCCAAAATAGTCCCCTCCCCTGGCATCGATCTTCCCAGCTGTAGCCCTCTCAGCATCAAAGAGCTCCGTTGATCTTCCCGTTCAGACCCCAAACCTCCCGATTCCCCGCCAGTGCCACCAACGAGACTTCCTTTTCATCCCCCGGCTCAAAACGCACCGCTGTCCCAGAGGCAATATTCAGCCGAAACCCTCTCGCCGCAGCCCGATCAAAGGACAACGCCGAGTTGACCTCGTAGAAATGAAAGTGGCTTCCTACCTGAATCGGACGATCCCCGCTGTTTTCAACAACCAGAGTCACGGTCTCCAATTCTACGTTGGCCTCATGCGGAGAGCCTTCTTTGACGATGAGTTCTCCAGGGATCATCTCCTTTATTGAATCGGATTGTGGACAGTCACCAACTTGGTCCCGTCCGGAAAGGTCGCCTCGGCTTGCACTTCGTGAATCATCTCCGCCACTCCGTCCATAACATCAGCCCGTGTCAAAATCTGGCCGCCCTCATCCATCAGATCAGCCACCGACTTGCCATCCCTTGCCCCTTCGAAAATTTCATAGGTAATGATCGCCACGGCCTCCGGATAGTTGAGCTTCAACCCCCGGGCCTGACGGCGCCGCGCCAAATCGGCAGCAACAACCACCATCAACTTCTCCCGCTCTCTGTTCGTTAGATGCATGCTTGGCTTCTTTCTACACGGTCAGGTGTCTGGTAATCAACTCTTCCGACAACCCTTCGATCGCCCCACCCGTCAACATCGTTCCCCGATCCATGATGTAAAACTGGTCGGACACCGACTTCGCAAAATCCAAATACTGCTCCACCAGAAGAATGCTCATGTCATAGGTCTTCTTCAAATAGTGGATGGCATCCTCGATCTGATCGATGATCGACGGTTGGATCCCCTCTGTCGGCTCATCAAGCACCAGAAGCTTGGGACTCGTCAACAGCGCTCGCCCAATCGCCAACTGCTGCTGCTGCCCCCCGCTCAACACCCCACCCTTGCGACCCAACATCTCCTTGAGAACTGGAAACAGCTCATAGACTTCCTCCAACCGGTTCGATGCACTCTTGCCATGAATCGAAATACTCACCTTCAAGTTATCCCAAACGGTCATGTTCGGAAAAATATCCCGACCCTGTGGCACATAGCCAATCCCCCGCCGAGCACGCAACTCCGGCTTCATCTTCCCGAGTTCGCGGCCATCCAGAACGATTTTCCCAGCCGTAGAAGGAAGCAGCCCCATCAACACCTTCAAGGTCGTGGTCTTTCCAACGCCGTTCCTGCCCAGCAAGGACACCACCGAATTTGGCGGGATCACCATGTTCACCCCGCGGAGAATCTGAGACTGATCATAGCCAGCGTCCAGCGCCTCCACCGACAACAGTGGCGTCACATCGGACTCCACCTTCTCCTCCCTCTTCTCTTCAAGCTGCGTCGTCATGCTTCTGCCTCCCTAGATAAACTTCGATCACCTTCGGATCCTTCGAAACCGATTCGAAACTCCCTTCCTTCAACACGTGCCCCTGGTGCAGGACCGTGACCCGACGCGCGATCTGCCGAATGAACTCCATGTCATGCTCTACCACCACGATGCTCTGCTTCCCTTCCAAACTCAGCAGAAGTTCCCCCGTTCGCTCCGTCTCCTCATCACTCATCCCCGCCGCCGGTTCGTCCACCAACAAGATCCTCGGCTTCTGCGCCAATAACATCCCGATCTCCAACCACTGTTTCTGTCCGTGGGAAAGAAAACCCGCTTCGTCATCCTTCCGATCGGCAAGGCGGATGGTCTCCAGCACTTCCTCGATCTCTTCCCGATCCCCCGCTGTCATCTTGTAAAACAAACTCTTCATCACCCCCCTCGACCGATTCAAGGACAACAGCAGATTGTCGAACACGGTGTGATTGCCATAAACACTCGGAGTCTGAAACTTGCGGGAGATTCCCAAGCGATTCACCTGATACTCTTGCAAACGCGTCAAATCGATATCGTGCCCATCCGCCTGATGCATCACGATCGTCCCCTCATCAGGACGTGTCCGACCCGTGATCAAATCCATGAAAGTGCTCTTCCCCGCCCCGTTCGGCCCAATCACCGTCCGCAACTCCCCTTCGCCCAGATAGAAGTTCAGGTCATTGATCGCCTTGAAGCCATCAAAGGACTTCGTCACCGACTCTGCTGAGAGCACTAGGTCTGTATCTCTGTAAACTGGCGGGTTCATATCGTGTTTCTAGCTAGATTCAGTGGCCAAGGCCTTCTCCTCAGCGGCGGGACCACTCCCAGCCTTGGGCCTCACAAAACGAACCCACGTCCGCTTGCACAACCCGACAATCCCGTCCGGCATGAAGATCACCACAAGAACGAAAAGGCATCCCAAGATCAATAACCAGTATTCCGGAAACTCCCGCGTCGTGTAGCTCTTGAGAAGATTCACCAAAACCGCCCCGATAATCGGTCCGGCCTTCGTCCCCCGTCCACCCACCGCGACCCACACCACGATATCCAAACCCTTTGTCGGCCACATCTCGCCCGGATTGATAATCCCTGCCTGCGGCACATAGAGCGCCCCTGCCAAACCGGCGATGATCGCTGACACCACAAAGATGAACAACTTGAAGTGGGTCGTCGAGTAACCCGAGAACCTGACCCTATTCTCCGAATCCCGAATCGCCTCCTGTACTTTCCCGAACTTCGTGGTCAGCAACCAGGCGATGAACCAATACACCGTCAACAGGAGAATCCCCGAAGCCACGAACAACCAGCGCCCCGTGGACGGTTCCCGGATATCCGCTCCCAAGATAAACTTGAAATCGGTAAACCCATTGTTCCCTCCAAATGTCGTATCATTCCGGAAGAACAGGAGCGCCGCAGCATAGGTCAATGCCTGAGTCAGGATCGAAAAATAAACCCCCTTGATCCGCGACCGGAAGGCGAGAAAACCAAAGATGAACGCCACTAATCCCGGCACAACCATCACCATCAGAATGGCGAACCACGGACTATAGAACGGCTTCCAATGAGTCGGCAGCTGTTCATACCCCAGAAACACCATGAAATCGGGCAACTCGCTCTTGTAGGCCCCCAAGTCCCCGATCATCAGCATCAAATACATCCCAAATGCATAGCCCCCGAGCGCGAAGAATAAACACTGCCCGAGACATAACAGGCCGGTATATCCCCACAACATATTCAGGCTCATCGCCACAACGGCGAAACACAAATATTTCCCCCAAACACCCAACTTGAAGTTCGAGACATGCCACCCCGACTCCTCACCCGTCATCCCATTCAGGCAGGGCAGCACAATAACCACCGCTGCCAGCAGCAAGAACACCGCCAACTCCGATCGCTTCTCAAATGGTTTCAACACACCCATCTTCAGTCATCCAAACTTCGCGATTTCGAGGGAAAGAGCCCCCCCGGCTTAAACTGCAGGAACAAGATAATACCCAGTAGGACCGAGATTTTCCCCATCACCGGTCCGAGAATCGGCTGCAAGGTCTGATCAATCATCCCGATCCCCAATGATGACAAGGCCGCCCCAAGGAGACTCCCCACCCCTCCCACAACAACAACCATGAAGCTGTCCACGATGTAGGTCTGCCCCATCGACGGACCCACATTGCCGATCTGGGATAGAAATGCTCCAGCCAGCCCAGCCAAACCAGACCCAAAGGCAAAAGTCATCATGTTCACCCGCGTCGACCGCACCCCAAGGCTCGAGGCCATCTGACGGTTCTGCATCGTCGCCCGGACGTGGAGACCCCAGTTCGTCTTCGTCAGCAACAACCAGGTCGCAACGATCACAAAGAGCGCAAAACCGATCACAAACAGGCGGTTATTCGTCATCGTCACGCCGCCCATCTCAACACTCCCCGACAACCACTGCGGAGAGGAAACCGCCACATTCGCCGCACCGAATTTCATGCGAATCAACTGTTGAATGATCATCGAAACTCCCCAAGTCGCCAACAGGGACTCCAAAGGCCGCCGGTAAAGAAACTGAATCACGCCACGTTCCAAAACCACCCCGAAGAACGCTGCTACCAAAAAGGCCGCCGGCAGGGCTACCGCGAAATACCACTCATAGGCCGCAGTGCCCTCACCAAAAGTCTGCGCAAAGTATCCCTGCACCAAATAAACGGTATACCCGCCAATGGCAATGAACTCTCCATGCGCCATGTTGATCACTCCCATCAAGCCAAAGGTGATCGCCAATCCGTAGGACACCAACAACAGGACCGAACCTAGACTCAATCCCCGAAAAATGGTTCCCGCGACCTCGACCGCCTTTTGACGGGAATCAATCTTCTCCTTGGCACTCACGGCTGCGGCCAGCAAATCCTTCGCCGCTTCCTTGTCCTCTTCCGCGGCCGCGTCATCCGCAATCACCGCTTCGTTTTCGGCCACCAACACATCAATGAAATCCCGCGCCGGAAAGGACTTCAACTCCCCCAGATCCTTCACCGCCTGCAACCGCTCCTCCACTGTCCCGTTCACCAAGAGTGAAATGCTCAACGCCTCCTCGAATGCCCGCTGAACCTTGGGATCGGTCTGCTTGGTCACCCGCTCTCTCAACAACTCCACATACTCCGCTTTCTGCCTCAAACCAAGTTTCTCCACCGCAGCAATCCGCTCCGCCGGGTCAGACGAACTCAAGTCCAACAGGTCAACCAACTGCTTCAGGGTCTTCCGCAACTTCCGTGAAGGTCGATTGATCGTCACCTCCCCGGATGGAACCTCCTCATCCCCCGTCAAAATATTAAACCACCCCTCGGGTGTCTTCAGCAGGGCAAGCTCCTCACCCTCCGCCCTCGTCGTGGTCGACACCTCTCCAACCCGCCATGCCTCGACCACCACCTTGATGATCTCAGCCCCCTCTTCCCCCAGCGCCTCTACCGCCACATCCTGACGTTCACCGTCATAAAGAATAACTTCAGTCAACAGTCGCCTCGCTTCGGACTCGTCCGCACGAACGACGGTCGAGCCAACTACGCTCAAAATCGTCACCGCAAAGAGCCAAAAAAGTGCAGCGAATCGGCTCATGAACTCTGGTTATGTTGCTCCTCCCATTGGTTTCCATGAGTAGAAGTCCCGCTCCAGGGCCGGCGCCTAGAGCGGGAAAGTGTTATGAGACCCATATTCGCGAATCTCTTGATTCAATTTTCAAATAAGGCCGGACGGAAAATTGCACTACTTCTTCTCGAAGGTCCCTTTCAGGAAGGGCTCACCGTAAACATCAGGCAAGGTCTTGATGATCGAGAACTGTCCCGTCTCAAGAGTCTCGCCAATGTATACGGTCTTCGTGAGGTGGTGATTCTTCTGCGCGGTGACTGTGCCACCAGGGCCATCAAAACTGACGTCGCCGCTCAGCAGTGCCTCACGAACCTTGTCGACATCAAAGCTACCCGCCTTCTCAACGGCTGCTTTCCAGATGTAAACTCCGTCGTAGGACAACACCATGGGCGAGCAAGTTACCCGATTCTCCTTCACGATGCCAGGAACGTCGGTCTTGCCGAGCCACGTATTGAAGTCCGCAATGAACTTCTTGTTGGCAGCGGATTCGATGGACATGAAGTAGGTCCAGCAACCGAGGTGCCCGACCAAATCCTTGGCAGGAAGCGCCCGAAACTCATCCTCCGACAGGGAGAATGACACCACCGGACAGTCATCCGAAGTCAGACCGGAAGAGGCAAACTCCTTGAAGAAAGGCACGTTGGCATCACCGTTGATCGTATTGATCACACAGGCCTCGCCCGAGGCGCTGAACTTCTTGATGTCTGCAACGATTTGCTGGAAATCAGCGTGACCAAAGGGAGTATAGTTCCCTGCGGAAATCACCTTGCCCTCGGAGTCCTTCCTCAAACCACCTCCAATGTTCTCCACGGAAATCCCCTTCGACAAGAGATACTCAAAGAGCACGATGTTGGTCGTCTGCGGATACACATAGTCCGTCCCGATCAGGTAGAACTTCTTGTAGCCTTCCTCGAGGAGGAAATCCACGGCGGGAATAGCCTGCTGGCCCACTGCTTCAGCCGTGTAGAAGATATTCTTCGACATCTCCTCACCCTCGTACTGGACGGGGTAGAACAGGAGCCCGTTATACTTCTCGAAGACCGGCAGAACCGACTTCCGAGATACCGACGTCCAGCAACCAAAGGTCACCGCAGCCTTGTCCTGCACCAGAAGCTGCTCGGCTTTTTCAGCAAAGAGCGGCCAGTCCGAAGCACCATCGACGACAACCGGCTCGATCTTCTTTCCAAGAACTCCGCCCGCGGCGTTGATCTCATCAAAGGTGAACAACAGGACATCACGAAGCGATGTCTCGGAGATCGCCATGGTGCCACTCAAGGAGTGGAGAACTCCGACTTTTACGGTGTCGTCTGCCGCCGAAACAGCAGAGATCCCGGAAGCCAGGCCGACGGCCATGGCTGCCAGTCTTTTGTATTTTGTGATCATGTTAGTGTAGATTTCAGTCCCCCTCTTTAGAAGTCGTAGGAAAATCCGGCGTTATAGGTGAAGAAACTGTTGTCCGCGTTCCCCGTCACACCGGAATCGGTGTCATAGTAGGACACCCCGAAGTTGAAGGAACTGTCGGCGTTGATCGCAAGGCTGCCCTGCAGGCCGACCGACGCGAATCCATAGCCGTCTTCGGTCGTGTGGAACTCGTCCAGCGCCCAACCGATCGAAACCGGCACAGAAACGCTAAAGTCGTCCGTCACATCAAAACCGTGCTTAAAGCCGAGAACTGCAAAAGTCCCGTCGAAGCCACCGCTCGCACCCGCGTTAAAACGCTTGTGAATGGTCAAGGAAGGGCTCAGGAAGGTGTCCAAAGAGATTCCAAGGTCGAAGACCTCCTCGGACACACCGCCATACTGCCAATTCTGAAAGGTTCCACTGATGGTCGTGATCCCGGTGGTGTAGGAAAGCCCCACCCACACGTCGGTCTCAACAGTCTCAAAGGAAGACGACGCGTTATCGTTCACGTCCAGCCAAAAGCCGGTCGTGAATGTCAACTGATCGTTAATGGCGTAGTTGATCGACACCGCGGGATTGAAGGTCCTGTCTCCGTCTGGCCAGACATTCGCTCCATAGGAGATAAAGTGGGAATTCATATCGAGCGAGATCGACCCGGTCAGCGCACCTTCAAGCTCGGCTTTCGCCGTAGAGAGGCTCGCAATGCTCATCAACCCAATCGCCGCAGTAGTTATTTGTAGTTTCTTAGTATACATCTTGGTATTCGTGTGTGTTTTTTGGACAGGTACTCGTCGGCGCATTGATGTCGCGACGAACCTGCGCATCGGGAAGCACGCGCCATACCAATGTTAAAATTTCAGCATGAATTTTACTCATGCAACCCAACGAGCCTCGAAACCTTCGGCCCTGACTCGATCCTGCCACCCTCAACAGGACTATGATCACGCTTATCGCGTAGTACCTGGCACACCACCACCCAGTCGGGAACTACCCCCGACCAAGCAGACCCGAATCACCTCTCAGCCCTCTTCTGGAGCCCCGCTCAGAAGAAATCACCTGATCTTCTCATCCGGCAACTCGCCCTTAATCCCCTCATCCATTGGCATCTTGTCCTGACCAGCCCCACTTTCCGCGATCAACCGATCCAATTCCTT
>JAPKDA010000166.1 GCA_028822695.1 Akkermansiaceae bacterium | reverse complement strand
TGGTGGGGTGGAAAGCAAAGACTGTTCGCCCTAGGTAATCAGCTGTCCTAGGCCAAAATATCTTTCGCGACGCGACCATGCACGTCGGTCAGGCGGAAATCTCTTCCCGCATGGCGATAGGTCAGCTTTTCGTGGTCCAATCCCAGCAAGTGCAGAATGGTGGCATGCCAATCGTGGATGTGCATTTTGCCTTGTACGGCTTCGTAGCCGTGTTCGTCGGTGGCTCCGTAGCTGAATCCGCCCTTTACGCCGCCACCGGCCATCCAAGTGGTGTATCCCTTGTTGTTGTGGTCGCGGCCGTCACCTCCTTGGGCGTGCGGTGTCCTTCCGAATTCGCCGGCCCAGATGACGAGGGTGTCCTTCAACAGGTCGCGGTGCTTGAGATCCTTCAAGAGGCCAGCAATGGGTTTGTCGATTTGGGCGCATTGGGTTTCCATGCCTTCCCGCAGGTTTCTATGGTGATCCCATGATCCGTTGGTCAATTCCACGAAGCGCACCCCGGATTCCACCATCCGGCGGGCATGCAGGCATTGTTTACCGAACGCGTCGGTGGCGTCCTCACCGATGCCGTAGAGCTTTTTGGTCTCCTCTGATTCCTGCGACTGGTCCAGCAGTTTGGGCATCGTGGATTGCATCCTGAAAGCGAGCTCGAAGGACTGGATCACTCCTTCCACCTGGGGTTGGTGCCCGTCCCGACGAAGCTTGTTCCGGTTCAACTGCTGCACCAAGTCGAGCTGGACGCGCTGCGAAGTCGGATCCAGCAGCGGATTCTTTACGTTGGGGAACCCTGCGTCCTCGCCGGAGCCTCCACGCCGGCTGCGAGCGGATCCGCCGACCTTGGTTCCTTGGTAAATGGCAGGCAGGAAGGAGCTGCCGAAGTTGATCGGGCTCGAGGTGTCGCCTATCACGATGAACCCGGGCAGGTCGGAGTTCTTGGTGCCGAGCCCGTAAAGCGTCCAGGCCCCCATGGACGGACGCACGAACTGAAAGCTTCCGGTGTGGGTCTGCATGGTGGCTTGGCTGTGGTTGGGCTGGTCACATTGCATGCCGCGCAACAAGCAGAGATCATCCGCATGTTTGCCCAAGTGGGGAAACAGGCTGGAGATCCATAGCCCACTGGCGCCCTGCTTGGCGAACTTCCAGGGAGACCCCAGCAGGGGCGGGCCATATTTGCCCTGCTTGCCGTTGTCGGCGTTTAGCCGGGGCTTGTAATCAAAGGTGTCGACGTGGGATGGCGCTCCCCGCATCGAGAGGAAGATGACGTGCTTGGCCCGCGGCTTGAAATGGGGTTGCTTGGCGGCTAGGGGATTTTGCTTGGACTCCGCCCAGGCCTGCTCGGTGGCGAGAGCCGCAAACGCGATCGAGCCAAAGCTGCCGGCTATGGTGCGAAGGGCTTCGCGACGATGAATAAGCTGTTTCATGATGATTCCAGAAATTGTTAGTTAAGTAGTCGGAACTCGGCGCTGGCCATCAAGCCCTGGCAGAACATGGCGAGCGATTGTTCTTCCGCAGTCATGGTGGGAATGGTTGGAGTTCGCTGCGGGCCTCTCATGCTCCGTCGCCTGCCACCCGCTCCGTCCATCCGCCCGGGCCGTTGGAATTGACCTTGCCCGGGGCGCTGTCCTTGCCCTGGTCGCTGGAATTGTCCCTGTCCGGGGCGTTGCCTTTGGCCGGGTCCGCGCTGAAAACGACCTTGGGGTCGTCTGAATTGTCTCTCCTCTTCCACCTTTTGAACCACCGGCTTGAATCGACTGAAAAAGCCTTTTGCGACCGCGAGGTCGGTAGCGTCCGCTGGGCGGCTGTAGATCCGAAGAAAGGCCTGCTTGATGCGTGATTCTTGATCGGGGAAACGCTTGACCAGATCCTTTGCCATCGCAGCTGCCTCGGTCAGGACCCATTTACTGTTCATCAGGTAAAGCGCTTGCGATGGGACGTTGGTCGATTCGCGTTTCGGCTTGGAGACGCTTGGGTCCGCGAAGTCAAAGAGCCCCAAGGCCTCGGGCAGGTCGTTCCGCAAAATGGGCAGGTAGACTGATCGATAGCGCACCTCCGTTGTCATCCGGTCCTGGTTGAATGAAAGACCGACTCGATTGTCCCCGAATGCGGAAACCTGCGATCCGTAGGGGCGCTTGAGGTCCAGCCCGCCACCGGCGGTGAGGATGGTATCGCGCAGGGCCTCGGCGTCCAAGGGGCGCGGGTTGGCGCGCCACAACAGCTTGTTGTCGGGATCGACCCGGTAATTGGCTAGATTCATCCTGGAGCTGCGTTGGTAGGTGTTGGATAGCACGATGGACCGGATCAGTTTCTTGACTGACCAATTTTCGGCCATGAACCGGACGGCAAGGTGATCGAGTAGCCTGGGGTGCGTCGGCTTTTGTCCGGTGAGCCCCCAGTTGTTCGGCGAGGTCACCAGTCCCTCACCGAAGAGGTGCAACCAGATGCGGTTGACCATCACTCTCGCAGTCAGGGGGTTGTTCCTTGCAGTCAACCAGTTGGCCAGTTCACGCCGGCCACTTTCTCCCTGTCCAATGGTGGCCGGACCGCCCCCGGGCAGAACCTGCAGAAAACCACGAGGCACTTTTTGCGCCGGCTTCTCAACGTCGCCCCGGACCAGCGCGTTGGCGTCAATGGGTTCGCGTGTTTCCAGTACGCCCATGGCCATCGTCGCCGGTATGCCGTTTTCATCCAGTTCCGCGAGGGTGGCTTCGATGTCGGCAATGCGGCGGCGGATGCCAGCCAATTGCTGCTGCGAGGTCTTTTCGTCGTTGCGCGCTTTTCGCCGGGTCTGGATGAGTTCACGGTGCTGATCCTTCAGACGCTGGATGTCGGCCGGGCTGAGTCGGTTCTTCTCCTGCATCGGGTCCGCCAGGGGAAGCTCGATCAGGTTGGCGGCCCGACGGTTTTGGGAGGCCCGGACTGTTCCGTAGTTGGTTTTTGTGCTGAGAAAGATTCCCGCCAGGGCGTAGTAATCGGTTGTCGGTATCGGGTCGTACTTGTGGTCGTGGCAGCGGGCGCACGAGACCGTCAATCCCAGCACAGCCTGGCTCATGGTATCGATTTGCTCGTCCACCAGGTCCATTTGGAATTGGCGAGGATTGCGTTCGTTGAGTCCCTTGGTTCCCATGGCCAGAAAGCCCGTGGCGATGAGATGCTCCTGCCAATCGGCATCCGACTTGATGTGCAGCATATCCCCGGCGATCTGTTCCCGAATGAATTCGTCGTAGGGCTTGTCCGCGTTGAAGGCATCGAATACGTAGTCGCGGTAGCGCCAGGCATGCGGGTAGGTGACGTTGACATCCTTGCCGGTTGATTCCGCGTAGCGGGCGACGTCCAGCCAGTGCCGCCCCCAACGTTCGCCGAACTGCGGGCGCTTGAGCAACTCATCCACCTTGGCGGTGATCGCCGCCTTCGCATTGCGCCGCCAAGCCGCCGTGAAGGTTGCCAGCTCTTCCGGTGTGGGAGGCAGGCCGACCAGGTCGAAAGAAAGTCGTCGCAGCAGGGTGGGAGCATCCGCAGGGCCGACCGGGGTGAGGGAGGCGGAGGCCAGCTTGGCCGAGACCAGCGAATCGATTGTGGCTCCCGGGGTGGGGGCTGGGCTTTGAAACGCCCAATGCTTCCGGCCCGCCTCCAGGTCCACCTTGGATTCCACCACGGCCTTTTGCCGCTGCCGCGGGTCAGGGGCTCCCATTTGGAGCCAGGCTTGGAATGATTGGATTACCTGCGCCGGCATTTGCTTCTTCGGCGGCATTTCCAAATCGTCCCAGTTGAT
>JAPKDA010000005.1 GCA_028822695.1 Akkermansiaceae bacterium | reverse complement strand
CCGTTAATCTCCTCGATTTCTCCCAAACCGAAAAAAGTCCCGGAACCGACGAAGCGATCCCGGGACTCATGGAACTTTTCAGGCCCTCCGAACGTCAGGAATCAAGCGTGTAGGCCGTTTCTCCGTGCGACGATTGATCGAGGCCATGATCCTCTTCTTCCTCGGAAACCCGCAGACCCACCGTGTATTTGGCGATGGTCAGAGCGACAAAGGCCACAACTCCACTCCAGACGATGGTCACGCCGACACTTTTGAACTGGATCAAGACCTGGGTCAACACGCCGTGATCAGGCACTTCCCGCAGAAAGACACCCGTCAGAATGGCTCCAATGATCCCCCCCACGCCGTGGACGCCAAAGACATCAAGGCTGTCGTCATAGCCAAGGGCCCGCTTCAAACTTGTGGCGCAGAAGTAACAGGCGATTGCCGAAGCGAATCCGATCACCAGCGCGCCAGTCACGGTCGTCGAGCCCGACGCCGGAGTGATCGCAACCAACCCGGCTACCGCACCTGTCGCCGCACCCACCGCAGTGGGCTTCTTGGAAATGATCCACTCAAGAAGCAACCAACCGATCACTGCCGCACCAGTCGCAATCTGCGTGGTGAGCATGGCAAATCCCGCTACCCCATCCGCTGCCAGCTCGCTTCCCGCATTGAATCCAAACCAACCTACCCAGAGTAAAGCCGCTCCAATCACGGTGAACGGCACGTTGTGTGGTGTCAGGCTCGTCCCCGGATAGCCCTTGCGCTTTCCGATCATGATGCACGCCACAAGGGCCGCCACCCCCGCATTGATGTGCACCACTGTTCCACCCGCAAAATCAATCACCTTCCAATCCGCGAACAGTCCGCCACCCCAAGCCATGTGCCAGATGGGGAGATAGGAAAAGGTGGTCCACAGAATCGTAAAGATCAGCATCGCACTAAATTTCATCCGCTCCGCAAAGGCGCCCACGATCAAGGCCGGCGTGATGATGATGAAGGTCATCTGAAAGGTGACGAAGACGCTCTCCGGGATCGTCCCACTCAAGCTATCAGCCGTCATGTGGTTCAGCATCACCATGCTGAAGTCTCCAAAGAACTTACCACCCTCTCCTGCCGCGAGGGAATAGCCGTAGACGATCCAGATGATTGTCATCACCGCCGCGAGCACGAAACACTGCATCAAGATCGACAGCACATTCTTCGCCCGCACGAGGCCTCCGTAGAAAAGGGCCAACCCGGGAAGGGTCATCAGGAGGACCAGCACCGTCGCCACCAGCATCCAAGAGGTATCTCCTGCGCTCAAGGCGGGTTCTTCTCCCTGCGCTCCGGCCACTCCGGTCGAAAGCACCAACATTGCGAGAGCCGTCACCAAAATTTGAATTTTTTTCATGTGCTGTGCCATGCGTGGCATCTCAAAGGCTGAAACCCTAGATGCAAAGCACAAAGCGATTTCAATTTCCAGACTCCGCATATTTTGCTTTTTTCGCCCCTCCCCCAAACTTGGCACGCCCCATGCTCACCCGCTCTAGATCACTACCAACCTATCCAACACAACTATGCGTCGTAACCTCATTAACCGATTCTTCCTTCTCGCATCGCCCTTCGCCCTCGCAGCGACGGCCTTCGCAGCAGAGGAAGATCCAGCCATGGTATTAGAAGAATTCAATGCCACCGCCAGTGCCGCCTCAAACTTCAGGGTAGACAACCTCTGGGTCCTGATCGCGGCATTCCTAGTCTTCACCATGCACCTTGGATTCTCCTCACTGGAGTCCGGCCTCTGCCAGAAGAAGAATACCGTGAACGTTCTCTTTAAGAACGTGTTCATCATCTGCATGGGCATCATCACCTACTACATCGGTGGATTTAATCTGATGTATCCAGCATTCGGTGAAGGAGAGGGCATCCTCAAATTTGCCGGCTTCTTCATTCCGTCCATGGACGCAGTGGCTGATCCGAGCCTCGTGACCCCAGGTGGATACGCACTCGATATGACCGTTTGGACCGACTTCCTCTTCCAGGCCATGTTCGCAGCTACTGCTGCAACAATCGTGTCTGGTGCTGTTGCGGAGCGCGTAAAGCTCAGCAGCTTCATGATCTTCGCAACCCTCCTCGTTGGCATTGCCTACCCGATCTCCGGTTCGTGGAAATGGGGTGCTGGCTGGCTCGACCAAAAGGGCTTCTATGACTTCGCTGGATCCAGTGTGGTGCACGCCTTCGGTGGCTTCGCCGCCCTCGCCTGTGTGCTCGTCCTCGGGCCTCGCAAAGGAAAATACACCAAGGAAGGCACCAAGCCGATCCTCGGACACAGCATGCCTCTCGCTGTCATCGGTGTCTTCCTCCTCTGGTTCGGTTGGTTCGGATTCAACGGCGGTTCAGTGCTCAATGCTGATCCAGTCCTCGTCTCCTACGTTTGCGTAACTACCGCAATCGCCGCAGCCTTCGGTGGGTTCTCCGCGATGATCACTTCCAGGGTCACCCTGAAGAAGCCTGACCTCTCCATGGCTCTTAACGGAATTCTGGCCGGTCTTGTGGGCATCACCGCTGGCGCCGACAGCGTCACGATCGGAGCTGCCGCCATCATCGGACTCATCGCCGGAGCGCTCGTGGTATTCTCCATCCTCTTCTTTGACAAAATCAAGATCGACGATCCAGTCGGAGCGATCTCGGTGCACGGGATCTGCGGGATCTGGGGCACCCTGGCCGTTGGACTGCCCTTCTTCAACGGAGGAAGCGAGTCCCTCAGCTTCGGCACTCAGTTGCTCGGCACGGTGACCATCTCCGCCTGGGCCTTCATCTTCTCCTTCGTCGTATTCTTCATCCTCAAGCTCATCATGGGCGTTCGCGTCAGCGAAGAGGAAGAAAACGAGGGTCTCGATGTCGCCGAGCACGGTTCTCCGGCCTACTCAGACTAATCGTTAAACGTTCAATCCTAATCAAACGGCTGCGGGTTCTCCCGCAGCCGTTTTTGTTTGCACCCACGGCGGGGATTGCCAGCCTGTCTCTTGATGGTCTTTCTCCTCATCGACAACTCCAATACCCGCACCAAGTTCCGCCTCGCTGATCGCGATGGGCTGCTGGAATGGAACGCCATCACCCCCACCCAAGAGCTTTCCGCAGAACGCATGGAGACCCTTCTCGGCGATCTTGAGTTCACCCATTCCATGATCTGCTCGGTAGTCCCGAAAAAATCCACGCTCATGCAATCATGGCTGGAACAGCGATCCGCCGTCGACACCGTCTCCTGCCACAGCAAACTCTCCATCGAAATCGACTACCCGACACCGGAACAAATCGGCGCAGACCGACTCGCCAACGCCGTCGCCGCCCACGCCCGCTTCGGCGCACCATCCGTCGTCATCGACTTCGGCACTGCGGTGACCTTCGACGTCATCGGTGCTCCCGGCTCCTACCTCGGCGGCGTGATCGCCCCCGGTCTCGCCACCATGACCGAGAACCTCGCCACGCGCACCGCCCTTCTCCCCCAAATCGATCTGAAGGAGCCGGACTCCGCCATCGGCAAGTCCACCGTTCACGCCATGCAAGTCGGCGCGGTCCTCGGCTATCGCGGCATGATTCGCGAGATCCTCCTCGGCATCCGCGAAGACCTCGACGCCGATCCAACCGTCATTGCCACAGGGGGAGACGCTGCCTTGATTTCCAAAGGACTTCCCGAAATCTCCCACCTCGCCGCCGATCTCACCTTGGAAGGAATCTGGCGCATCGCCACCTCAAATTTCCCCCCGGACAGCGGGAGATCTTGTCGCAAATTCAATCTGGAAAGGGATCGCTGAGAAACTCAGTTGCGCACTCCTCAACTGCTGCTACCTGCTCAACCCGGAACTCATCGGCGGCGGCGCGAAAGCAGGAGCTGTTCTTTTCGATCCACTCGAGTCTCACCTCCGCGCTCAACTCGGTGCCCCTTTCAAGGACGGCCTCCGGATCGTTCCCGCAAAGTTCGGCAACGAAGCCGGCATGCTTGGCGCCGCTCGCATCGCTCTTGAGGAATCAGGTCTGATCTAAACGCCGACGATTTCCTCCACGCGCCGGGCCAACTCCGCGAACTCCTCGTCTTCCTGAACAGGATCACTCGCACCCACCCCGCCAGGCAGCTCCACCCAGGTCCGGCATCCGCCGAATTTCTTTTCGTAAGGCAATGCCCATGGCTCCACCAGTCGGGACACTTTCACCAGGGCGCAATGAATGCTCCCCTCCTCCCCCCAGGAAAACCGCTCCCTGACAAGATCCTCCGACCACACGTGAAACCCCTCCAAACGCTTCACGACATCCCAATCAGTCAAGGTCCGCGCCCAAACCGCCTCACAACGATAGCGAATCGGCACCTCCTCACCCGGCTCCCATTCGCCCCCCGACAACTCATACGGCACCCGCACCTGCTCCCCCTGAGCGTGAAATCGGGTGGGAAAGAGGACAAAATCCTCGTGCTTGAAGGAAAACCCGGCCCGCCCCTCATGAATTCCCCCTTTCCGCAGCAACAGAGCCTGCCGCCCACTGCCCAAAGCCTCACACACCACGTCCCATTCCTTGTATCCAATCACGCTGCTCACCCCTCTCTTTTTCCCGAGATCCCAAACATGTCAAATAATCCGTTTTCATTCTGGCCCGGAAGGCGTATCCAAACCTTGTGGCGAATCAACAGGAGCAGACTGAACCACAGTTCTTTGAAACGGATCCGGCCCATGGCCCGATCCAGCTCCGCGAGGGCGGATCACTCCCGCAGATGCGGGTCGCCTACGAAACCTGGGGCACCCTCAACGAGGATAAATCCAACGCCGTCCTCATCTTCCACGCCCTCTCAGGCAACCAACACGTCACCGGCTACAATCCCACCGACGCCGGCGACACCGGGCTCTGGCAGCCAGAAGTGCATGAAGGCTGGTGGAGCAATTTCGTGGGCCCCGGCAAGGGCATCGACACCAACCGCGCCTTTGTCATCTGCGCCAACTACCTCGGCGGTTGTTACGGCACCACCGGGCCATCCTCCATCAATCCCGAAACCGGTAAACCCTACGGTTCATCCTTCCCCCACGTCTCCGTCTCCGATCAGGCCGAAATGGCCAAGCGCCTTCTCGACCACCTGGAGATCCCCGTCCTCAACGCCGTCCTCGGACCCTCGGTCGGTGGACTCTGCGCCCTCACCTTCGCCGGCCTCTTTCCCGATCGGGTTCGCAACGTCATCGCTATCGCCAGTGGATTCAAGACCACCGTCCTGAACCGGCTCATCCTCTTCGAGCAAATCCTCGCCATCGAGAACGATCCTTTCTTCAACGGCGGCGACTACTACGACAACGGCCGCCCCGATCTCGGTCTGGCCCTGGCCCGCATGATCTCCCACAAGACCTTCGTCCACCTCGACGCCTTCGAACGCCGAGCGCGACGCGATGTCGTGCAAGCCGACGACGTCCTTTCCTGGTACAAAGTCCGCGACCAATTCCAGAGCTACATGCTCTACCAAGGGAAAAAATTCGTGAAGCGCTTCGACGCCAACACCTACCTTCGCATCATCGACATGTGGTCCCGCTACGATGCCGCCCGCGAAGGCAATGCGGAAACGCCCGGACAACTTCTGGCCCGCTCCCGCGAAGCCGGGCACAAATACCTCGTCTTCTCCATCGACTCCGACTTCTGCATCTTCCCCGAAGAACAAGCCGAACTCGTCGGCCACCTCGAAGAGGCCAACGTCGACAATCTCCACGTCACCGTCCACTCTGACAAAGGCCACGATTCCTTCCTCCTCGAGCCGGAACTCTACGCTCCCCACGTCCACTATTTGCTGCGGGACCGCTGATCCCGCAGCCGAAACGACCCGCATGAATCCCCTGGGCGAAAGTAACCATCCTTGTCCCGGATAATTGCCCGGACCGTCATCCACTCCCCTTCCAGCTCTACCATGAGCGCCCTCGCACCGCGCATGAATGCCCCGGTATTGCAGTATATCCGGCTCCCGCGTCTTCGAATCCCGGGGCGATGAAAGTGCCCGAAGAGAAACACTTCCGAAGTCGGCCGGAAACGTTCCGTGAAACGCTCTGCCTTCGCAAACATCGTCAGCCAAACCCGGAGAATGTTCAGCGGTCTCATCGGAGGCCAAAGCGCGGTCCAAAGATACATCCTCCCCTTCGACCCCAATCTCGGTTCCTCCGACGGCCGCAATTCCTCCTCCACCAACTGGGTTCGACGATGCAATCCATCCAAGGTCGAAACATCGCCCTTAAACTCCTCCACGACCTCCCTGATCTTCTCCCGACGCTCGATGCATTCCAAACTCCACGGAGCAACGTCAGACAAAATCATGTCACCGTGAGTGACAAAAATCTGCCCGCCGCGTAAATCCATCCACCCCTCTCCATCCACATCGGGATCATGATTTCCGGTCAGGAACCGCGCCTCCGCTCCCAGCCTTGCACAAAGCAATTTGAGCTCCGCCAATTGCGCCCTCCCCTTCTCTCTCCACGCCGACACCGTCTGCTCACAGGTGTCGCCATTAAAGATCACTTCGTCCGCCCCCTCCAACAAGGGCCCCAGAAATTTCACCTCACCCACCTGAGTCGCCGAGTGCCCCAAATGCACATCGGAAAGCACCACCACCCTCCGCGTTATTTTCGCGTCTCCAATCACTTCGATACCCCCGTCCCAGCCCGCTGCCGAACTGCTTCAAAAAGGCAAACCCCAGTCGCCACACTCACATTCAAACACTCCACCTTCCCCGCCATGGGAATGCTCACCAGGAAATCACAAGCGTCTTCCGTCAATCGACGCATTCCCTTCTCCTCTGCCCCCATCAGGATGGCCAGCGGACCGGTCATCTCGACTTCGTACAGGTCCTTCGTCGCCCGGTCGGACGTCCCCATCAACCATACCCCCGCTTCCTTCAATTCATCCAAGGTCCTCGCCAAATTCGTCACCTGCAAAAACGGAACCCGGTCAGCGGCCCCGACCGATATCCTCCGCACCGTCTCCGTTACTCCCACCGCCCGATCCTTCGGAGCGATCACGGCATCTACTCCCGCCCCCTCCGCCGTCCGCAGAATCGCGCCAAGGTTGTGCGGGTCCTGAACACCGTCCAATACCAGCAACAAGGGCGCGGCCTTCCCCTCCAGAATTTCCGACAATTCAGGGGCCGGAACACCCCTCGACCTCCCGGCCTTTGCGGAGTGACGATTCGGACGGGCTTCTTTCTGACGGCGCTGCTGCGACATGACAGGGCTCTCTTACCCGAAAAGATACCCTCACCGCAAAGCCAACCGGCCTCAGATACAAAAAACCGCCGGGCTGGCGAACCAACCCGGCGGTGAAATTGTAGAATCGGTCAGACTCAGGCGACGATCTCAGCTTCTGGCACGGGAGGCTCCTCGGCGACCACTGGCTCCGGCTCTTCCACCGTGAACTCGATATCGGTGTCGCGGTGACAGTCGTAGCCGGTTCCGGTCGGAATGAGGTGACCCATGATGACGTTCTCTTTGAAGCCTTTCAAACGGTCGATTTTGCCCAACGTCGCCGCATCGGTAAGGACCCGGGTGGTGTCCTGGAACGAGGCTGCCGAGATGAAGGACTCGGTCTCCAAGGATGCCTTGGTGATTCCGAGAAGGACAGGCTCGGCTTCCGCCGGCTTACCACCCTGCTCGATGATCGCTTCGTTGGCCGCCTTGAAGGTGGTCCGCTCGATCTGGTCTCCCCAGAGGAAGTCGGTATCACCAGGCTCGGAAATCTTCACCTTGCGAAGCATCTGGCGAATGATGACCTCGATGTGCTTGTCGTTGATCTCCACACCCTGGGCGCGGTAGACCGACTGCACTTCGCTCACGAGGTGCTCCTGAAGCGCCTGCATGCCACAAGCCTCCAACAAGTCTTCCGGTGCGACCGGTCCTTCCGTGATTTGATCACCACGCTTCATCGAGTCGCCTTCCGTCACAATGATGTGGCGGCCCATTGGCACGAGATGATCCACGGAATCTCCGCTGTCGGGATCCGTCACGATGACCTTCTTCTTGCCGCGAACATTCGCGCCGAAGGAAACATCTCCGTCGATCTTGGAGATCACACAGGCGTCTTTCGGACGGCGTGCTTCGAAGAGTTCCGCCACCCGTGGCAAACCACCGGTAATATCCTTCGTCTTGGCTACCTTCCGTGGCGTCCGTGCCAACTGCGTTCCACCAGCGATCTTGTTCTTCTCCTTAACGGAGAGGTGAGCGCCCACTGGAATCGAGTAGCTCGCGAGAACTTCCTTGGACTTCGCATCAACGATGACGACCTGCGGGTGCAAGTCCTCCTTGTGCTCCGTCACGCGCATCCCCTTCTTCCCAGTCTCCTTATCGGTCTCGGAAAGAACGGTAATGCCCGGGATCATGTCGCGGAATTCCACAACACCACCCTTCTCTGAAATAATCGGCACACTGTGCGGATCCCAAGTGACGAGCTGCGTTCCCTTGGCGACCTCGCCACCGTCAGGAATCGAAATAATCGCTCCAATCACGATCTTGTGCGCTTCCACTTCCAAACCGGACTTGTCCCGAATCGAGACGGAGCCGTTCTTGTTCAGCACGACGAAGTTGCCGCTGGCATCTTCCACTGCCTTGACGTCCTGGTAAACGACGGTTCCCTTGTGGCGGGACTCGATGAACGGCTGCTTGGAGGCACCGATGGCCACACCACCGGAGTGGAATGTCCGCATCGTCAACTGCGTTCCGGGCTCACCAATTGACTGGGCCGCGACGATTCCCACCGCCTCACCAATCATGGCAATCTTGCCAGTGGCAAGGTTCAGGCCGTAGCAGAGCTGACAACAACCGCGATCGGACTCACAAGTGAGACCAGAACGGATCCTGAGGCGCTCGTGACCGATGTCTTCGATCCGCAAGGATTGCTCTTCGGTGATGAGATCATCAACATCCACAATGACGTCGCCGCTCACAGGGTCTTTGATTTTCTCACAGGAAACCCGGCCGTAAACACGGGTCGCGAGGGAAGCAGACTCTTCGTCACCACTGTAGATGGCGTCCACCGTAATGCCGTTCACCGTTCCACAGTCAGGCTGCGTCACGATCACATCCTGCGACACGTCCACCAACTTCCGCGTCATGTATCCCGAGTCAGCAGTCTTCAGAGCGGTATCAGCGAGGCCCTTCCGAGCACCGTGAGTGGAGATGAAATACTCCAGCACCGACAATCCTTCACGGAAGTTCGAGATGATCGGACGCTCAATAATCTCACCGGACGGCTTGGCCATCAGACCACGCATTCCAGAGAGCTGCTTAATCTGGTTCTTGTTACCCCGTGCTCCGGAGTCGACCATCATAAACAGAGGATTGGCACTCTTGGCTCCCCTGTTGTGCTCCAACATTCGGAACAGAACGTTCGCGATGTTGTCGGTCGCACGGGTCCAGATATCGACCACCTTCTGGTAGCGCTCACCGTCGGTGATAATACCGTTACGATAATGCTTCGAAACCTTCTCGACCTCGGCGTAGGCCTTCTCGATCTCAGGTCCCTTCTCATCAGGGATGACCATGTCAACGATACCGATCGAACAACCGGAACGGGTTGCTTCCTGGAAGCCAAGCTCCTTGAGGGCGTCAAGGGTGAGGACTGTTCCATCCTGACCGACCACTTGGTAGCAGCGCCAGATGATGTTGCCGATTTCCTTCTTGGAGACCGTCGAGTTGTTGAACCCGAGACCATTTGGCCAAATTTCGTTGAAACGAACCCGGCCTGGAGTGGTCACAAGAATCTTCCGGTCCATGTCGCCAAAGACGGTCTTCGTGCCAATATCCGGGTTACGGAGACGGATCCAGTCGTGGTAGTGCACCTTACGGCTTGCGATCGCGAACTCCACCTCAGTGGTGTTCTCGAACAACGGCAAGGTCGCCTCGTCTTCAGGAGTTGTGCCTGCCCGTGCGTAGGTGAGGTAGTAGGTTCCCAAAATGATGTCCTGTGAAGGAGTCGTGATGGGGCGTCCACTCGCTGGGGAGAAGATGTTGTTTGGAGCCAGCATCAACTGCCGGGTCTCCATCTGCGCTTCAATCGACAGCGGCACGTGCACCGCCATCTGGTCACCGTCAAAGTCCGCGTTGTAGGCGGTACAAACGAGCGGGTGAACACGAATGGCAGATCCCTCAATCAACTTCGGCTCGAATGCCTGAATTGAAAGACGGTGCAGGGTCGGTGCGCGGTTGAGCATGACCGGGTGGCCTTTGGTCACCTCTTCAAGAATGTCCCAAACTTCAGTCGTCTTGCGGTCGATCATCTTCTTCGCCGAACGAACCGTGTGACAGTAGCCCAGTTCCTTCAAACGACGGATGATGAATGGCTCGAACAAGGCCAGAGCCATCTTCTTGGGAAGACCGCACTGGTTGAGGCGTAGCTCTGGTCCAATCACGATCACGGAACGACCCGAGTAATCGACCCGCTTACCGAGAAGGTTCTGACGGAAACGACCGCCTTTGCCCTTCAGCATGTCGGAGAGAGACTTCAACGGGCGGTTGCCAGCACCGGTCACCGCACGGCCGTGACGACCGTTGTCGAAGAGGGCGTCGACCGCCTCCTGCAACATGCGTTTCTCGTTTCGGATGATGACCTCGGGGGTCTTCAGCTGAAGGAGGTTCTTGAGACGGTTGTTCCGGTTGATGACCCGACGATAGAGATCGTTCAGGTCGGAAGTCGCGAAACGACCACCTTCCAGGGGCACCAATGGGCGAAGATCCGGTGGGATCACTGGAAGCACGGTCTGAATCATCCACTCAGGGCGGGAATTCGAACCAAGGAAACCCTGGGCAAGCTTGAGCCTCTTGGCCAACTTCTTGCGGGTCTGCTTCGAGCGGGTGTTCTCCATCGCTTCGGCAAGCTCGACGATGGTATCCTCAAGGTTGCACTGGGAAAGAAGGTCACGGATTGCCTCCGCACCCATTCCAGCCCGGAAAGCTTCCTCGCCGTAGTCGTCTTCCGCATCACGAAGCTCAGTCTCCGTGAGCAACTGGCCGCGCTCCAGAGGAGTCTTGCCAGGATCGGTCACGATGTAGTCTTCGTAGTAAATAACGCGCTCCAAGTGACGGGCGCTCATGTCGAGCATGAGACCGATCCGGCTTGGCATACATTTGTAGAACCAGATGTGGCTGACCGACACGGCCAACTCGATGTGACCCATCCGCTCCCGACGGACGCGGGAAAGAGTCACTTCAACGCCGCAACGGTCACAAACGACACCCTTGTGCTTGATCCGCTTGTACTTTCCGCAAGCACACTCCCAGTCCCGGGTAGGACCGAAAATCCGCTCACAGAAGAGACCGCCCTTCTCAGGCTTGAACGTCCGGTAGTTAATCGTCTCTGGATTCTTCACCTCGCCCTTGCTCCAGGAACGAATGACTTCCGGAGAAGCCACGGTGATGGAAACGTGATCGAAAGCCTCTGGCTTTTCGTCAACTCCGTAGAGTTCGCGCAAATTGGTTTCAACACTCATAATATGGTCGTAAAATACTAGTTATAGGTCGGAGTTTCTTGGTGTTGGCAGTTAAATGGTAAGATCATTCAAGGAGAATTCGCCATCGCCGCCTGCCACGGCGCCGCTGCGACCCGGTCGAACATCGAGTCCGAGCGATTGCATCTCTTTAATGAGAACGTTGAAGGATTCTGGCGTGCCCGCCTCGAGGGAGTTATCCCCTTTCACAATGGCTTCGTAGATCCGAGTCCGACCCTGCACGTCGTCCGACTTCACAGTCAGCAGTTCCTGCAAGGTGTAGGCGGCGCCATAGGCCTCCAAGGCCCAGACCTCCATCTCCCCGAATCGCTGACCACCATACTGAGCCTTACCACCCAGCGGCTGCTGTGTGACGAGACTGTATGGACCAACAGCCCGGGCGTGAATTTTGTCAGCGACAAGGTGACCGAGCTTCAGCATGTAAATGTAACCAACCACAACCGGCTGGTGGATCATGTCGCCGTTGCGACCGTCAAAGAGGTAACTCTTACCACCGGTCGATCCGTCCTTGCCGTCACCAATCCAGGTGTAGCCACGACGCTCGGGTTCGTCCGGACGACGCTTACGGGCTTTTTGCCCATCGCCGACCATCTTCACGCCGTCGATTTTCTTGGCCTCGCTCATGTATTCCCAGATTTTCGATTCGGGAATACCGTCGAAAATCGGAGTCGCCACCGTAAAGCCGAGGGCTTTCGCCGCCACTCCAAGGTGGGTCTCGAGAACCTGTCCAACGTTCATCCGAGATGGCACGCCAAGTGGGTTGAGGCAGATATCAACGGGAGTTCCGTCTTCCAGATAAGGCATGTCCTCTTCCGGCACGATCACCGCGACAACACCTTTGTTTCCGTGACGTCCGGCCATCTTGTCACCAACGGAGAGCTTCCGCTTGGCAGCAACAAAGACCTTCACTTCCTTAATGACTCCGGGATCAACCTCGTCACCGCTCTCGATCTGGTCGAGGCGACGCTCACGGTCGGAATCAAGCTCACCGAAGCGGGTTTCGAATCCGGAGATGATCTCGAGGATCTTGTTCCGAATCGGGCTCGGGTCGATTTCGATGTGATCGTAGACAGCAGCCAACTTGCGAAGGAGCGTCTTGGTGATCTTGCGGTTCGCGGGGATGATGATCTCTCCGGTTTGTGCATTGACCACGTCGAGCGGGATCTTCTCTCCGAGGAGAATGTCCGAGAGCTTCTCGGTCAACTGGTCGGTGAGCTGATCTTTCTTCTTCTTGTGCTCGTCGTTGATCTTCTTGAGCTGCTTCTTCATCTCCGCAGGATTCACGTCCTCCGCCTTGCGACGGGCGATTCCGTGGGTGGAGATACGGATGTCCTGCACGATACCGGTGCAACCGGAAGGAACTCGCAAGGAGGTATCCTTCACGTCTGCGGCCTTCTCGCCAAAGATCGCACGGAGCAGACGCTCCTCGGGAGCGAGCTCTGTTTCACTCTTCGGAGTGATCTTGCCGACCAGAATGTCGCCAGGCCTCACTTCGGCACCAACCCGGACGATTCCGTCGTGGTCGAGGTTCCGAAGAGCCTCTTCACCGACGTTTGGAATGTCCCGCGTGATTTCCTCAGGTCCAAGCTTGGTGTCCCGGGCTGCCACGTCGAACTCGCTGATGTGGATGGAGGTGAAGACGTCGTCTTTCACCATCCGCTCGGAGATCACGATGGCATCCTCAAAATTATAACCGTTCCAAGGCATGAAGGCCACGAGGACGTTACGTCCCAGTGCCAACTCACCGTTCTCGGTGTTCGGTCCGTCCGCGATGATCTGGCTGTTCTTGATCTTGTCACCAATATTCACCAGAGGCTTCTGGTTGATGCAGGTGCCAGCGTTGGAACGCATGAACTTGCGCAACGGATAGACATAGATGCCCTTGTTCGGATTCGACTTCACCGACTCAGCATCACTGAGGAAGCGTTCGTCGGTCACAGGCAACTTGCCGTCGGGCGTGGTGACGATCACCTCTGCCGTTGCTGCGGCACAAATGCCTTCAGCTTCGGAAACGATCACTGCGCGGGAATCCCGTGCGGCCTTCTCCTCAAGCCCGGTTCCCACGAGAGGAGCCTCCGAGCAAAGAAGTGGCACACCCTGCCGCTGCATGTTCGATCCCATCAGGGCACGGTTGGCGTCATCGTGCTCGAGGAACGGAATCATTCCTGCGGCAACCGACACCAACTGCTTCGGCGAAACGTCCATGTAGTCAACCTTGTCGGGCGATATCTCCAGGAACTCTCCCCTCTCCCGTGCCGTGACACGGTCGTTGAGGAACTTGCCGGTCTTGTCGATCGGGTCGTTCGCCTGGGCGATCAGGAAGTTCTCTTCCTGGTCGGCAGTAAGATATTCGATCTGGTTCGTGACCTTCCCCTTCACCACGCGGCGATAAGGAGTCTCGATGAATCCAAACTCGTTGATCCGAGCGTAGGTGCACATCGAGTTGATCAAACCAATGTTGGGTCCTTCCGGAGTCTCAATCGGGCAGATCCGTCCGTAGTGGGACGGGTGCACGTCCCGCACCTCAAAGCCGGCACGGTCACGATTCAAACCACCAGGCCCGAGAGCAGACAAACGGCGTTTGTGGGTCAACTCGGCCAGAGGGTTGGTCTGGTCCATGAACTGACTCAACTGGCTACGACCGAAGAAGTCACGAACCACGGCGCTGAGCGCTTTCGGGTTGATCAACTTCTGAGGCGTCATGCCTTCGATGTTCACATCGAAGAGAGTCATGCGCTCCTTCACCAGACGCTCGGTCCGGGCAAGGCCCACGCGGCACTGGTTGGCAAGCAACTCGCCCACCGCACGCACCCGGCGACTTCCAAGGTGATCGATATCGTCGATCACGCCGTCACCCCTCTTGAGACGCAGGAGATACTTAACAGCAGCCAGGAAGTCGGTTGCCGTCATGATCCGCTCGTCGGAATCAATGTCGACCTGCAGCTTCTGGTTGATCTTGTAACGACCGACCCGGGTGAGGTCATACTTCTTCGGATCGAAGAAGAGACGCTTCAGCAAGGCACGTGCGTTGGCCGCGGTTGGTGGATCACCAGGACGCAGCTTCCGGTAAATGTCCTTCAAGGCGGACTCTTCGTCTTCCGCTGGATCCTTCCGCAGCGACTTGAGAAGAATCTCGTCTTCATTGGAGTCAATCACCTCCACGCTCTTGTGACCAAGGGAGAGAAGCTGGCGCACGACACCAATCGTGAGTGGATCGTAGGCCCGTGCCACGACAAGCTCACCGTCACGTACATCGGCGAACAGCACGAGGGAGTTCAATTCCTCTTCCTTGAGCTTCTCGCTGAGCTTGAGCTTCTTGATTTTGTAGAACTGCTCAACCAACTCGCGCTCGCTCGGGAATCCGAGAGCACGGAGGAAGGTCGTCGCGAGAAATTTCCGACGGCGGCGACGACGGTCGAGGTAGACGTAAAGAAGGTCGTTCGTGTCGAACTGGACTTCCAACCAGGAACCACGGTCCGGAATGATCCGGAACGAGTGGAGAAGCTTGCCGTTCAGGTGAACCGACTTCTCGAAACAGATCCCGGGAGAACGGTGCAACTGGGAAACGATCACGCGCTCGGCGCCGTTGATCACGAATGTCCCCCGACGGGTCATCATCGGAAGTTCACCCATGTAAACCCGCTCTTTCTTCGTGCCGGTTTCGTCCTTGAGCTTGAAAGTCACGTAGAGGGCGGCACTGAAAGTCTCGCCGGAGCGAAGCGAATCAAGCGCGGTCATCTTTGAGTCCTCGATGTCATAAGTGACAAAATCCAACTCGATGGACTCGTCATAACTCTTGATCGGGAACACCTCACGGAAAACAGCCTGCAAGCCGGAATCGATCCGCTGGGAGGCGGTCACATCCTTCTGAAGGAAATCTTCGTATGATTTGCTCTGAACCTCGATCAGGTTAGGCGGCTCAATAACTTCTTCGATCGTTCCAAAGTGAATGCGTTCGGGCATGATATATCAGTCGGTTTCTGGATGAGCATCCTACCTTGCGGCGGATGTCTGGTTAGAAGGAGCGGGTGGGGACGAATCCCCTGTCTGTTTTTCGGAACCGGGCTGTTCCGATCTCAAATACCAACGAAGGTCTCGCAGGGATCTGAGATCGAAGCAGGGCGTTCCCAGCCGGGCCCACTTGCGCGGGACCGGCTGGAAAAAAACCATCTACTTGAGTTCGACCTTCGCGCCTGCTTCTTCAAGCTTCGCTTTGGCCGCTTCGGCATCATCCTTGTTTGCGCCCTCGAGCACAGCAACAGGAGCGCTTTCAACAAGCTTCTTGGCATCGGCAAGGCCGAGGCCGCTGGCGATTCCACGCACTGCCTTAATGACGGCGATCTTGTTGCCACCCGTTTCAGCGAGCATGACATTAAAAGCCGTCTTTTCTTCAGCAGGAGCAGCGTCACCGCCACCTCCACCCATCATTACTGCAGCAGGAGCAGCAGCGCTAACGCCCCACTCCTCTTCGAGTTGTTTCACCAGGTCAGCAGCTTCCAGGACGGTAAGCTTGCCGAGTTCTTCTTTTAGTTTTTCAATATCAGCCATTGTATTAGTTGTTTGGTATCGTCGTAGCCCAGAGCTCCGGACTGTTTGAGATCACCAGCTGGCGATCCGACGAGGAACCATTTGTGTTTGCTGACCTTCGCCACCGGGGTGACTCCAGCCGTCCGTTCAAATTTATTATCCTTCTTGGTGTTTTGCGTTGAGGACGCGGAGGAGGGATCCACCAGGCTCGTTGAGAGTCCGGAGAAGCTTCTCGGCGGGAGCATTGATCGTTCCAAGCAACTGGCCGAGGAGGACCTCGCGAGGAGGAAGATCGGCAAGCGCCGCGATCTGTGCCTGGTCGATGACAGCACCGTCGAGCACGCCACCCTTCACGACAGGAAGTTGGAACTCCTTGGCGAAGTTGGCGACCGCTTTGGCCGCGGCGCACACATCTTCTTCACCGGTGATGAAAGCGGTCTGACCGACGAGGGCCTCGCTAAGATCAGGAAGACCAGCCTCCGAAAGAACCCGCTTCATGTGCGTATTCTTGGCGACGTGACACTCGGCACCACCTTCGGAAAGGCGATTGCGCAGTTCGCTGAACTGGGGAACGGTCATGCCGTTGTAGTCCACCACAAGCACGAAGGGCGATTGGTTGACCCGCTCAAGGAGCTGGTCGACGATGATTTTCTTATCAGGATTCATGGTCGTGTGGTCGTTTATTGTTCTTTAACACTGTAAAGGGCCGGCTCGAGAAGCAGACCAGGACACATCGCGGCACTCAGGGTGACGCTCCGCACGTAGCCGCCTTTAGCAGAGGCGGGCTTGGCTTTCACCACGCTCTCCACCATCGCCGTCGCGTTTTCGACAAGCTGCTCCTCAGAGAAGGATGCCTTGCCAATTGAAGCGGAAACGTTCCCGCTCTTATCGAGTTTGTAGTCAACCCGACCGGCTTGCACTTCCTTGATCGCCTTGGCGGTATCGTCGGTGACTGTGCCAGTCTTAGGGTTTGGCATCAGACCGCGTGGCCCGAGAACCCGGGCGATCTTCCGCACTTCAGCCATTGCGTCGGGAGTGGCAACCGCGACGTCAAAATCGAGGAAACCTTCCTGCACCTTCTTGATGAGATCTTCATAGCCCACTTCGGTCGCACCAGCCGCTTCAGCAGCTTTCGCCGCGTCGCCTTGGGCAAACACGATGACGCGAACGTCCTTACCGGTGCCGTGGGGCAGCGCTACACTGCCGCGCACCATCTGGTCGCTCTTCTTGGGATCCACGCCGAGGTGGAAGGAGAGTGTGACGGTCGGGTCAAATTTCGGGGCCGGGAACTTCTTGAGTGTCCCCACTGCCTCACTCAGCGGATAAGCGCGCTCACTCTCAACGAGTGCGGCGGCCGCCTGGTATCGTTTACTTCTTTTAGTTGCCATTGTATTGGTTGCAGTTCCAGTGGGCAGATTTCCGACCCTCCTGCTTTTTGTGTTGGCCCCGTTCAGAACGGAGCAAATTGATTACATTCCTTCGATTTCGAGGCCCATCTGCATTGCTGTTCCTGCAATGATCTTGGCGGCTTGCTCTGGATCGTTGGTGTTGAGGTCGGGCATTTTGATCTTCACGACCTCCATTAGCTTATCCTTGCTGATCGTGCCAACCTTGATCTTGTTAGGCTCACCCGAACCGGAAGCCAGTCCAGCAGCCTTCTTCAAAAGAACAGCTGCTGGTGGCTGCTTGGTGATGAAGGTGAACGACTTGTCGACGAAAACGGTGATTTCAACAGGAAGAAGGTCCCCCGCGGCCTGCTGTGTGGCGGCGTTGAAATCCTTGCAGAACTGCATGATATTCACGCCAGCCTGACCGAGTGCAGGACCCACCGGTGGGGATGGGTTGGCCTGTCCGGCCATGATCTGGAGTTTGAGGACTTGTTTGATTTCCTTAGCCATGAGTGTTGTGTGTGAAAAGTTGAGTTGTTGTTCGGGGGTCAGGCTTTTTCAACCTGCCAAAATTCGAGTTCCACAGGGGTAGAGCGGCCGAAGATGCTGACCGCCACGCGAAGCTTACCCTTCTCGGGATCGATCTCCTCCACGATCCCGGTCTGACTCTCGAAAGGTCCGTCGGCCACCTTCACGGTGTCGCCCACTTCGAAGGTGATGGCAGGTCGGATCGACTCTTCCCGCTCCTTAATCTGAGCAAGCATCTGGTCCACCTCGCGCTGACGCATCGGGATGGGGACATCCTTCGTGCCGGCGAAGCCGATGATCCCGTCCACTTCCTTCACGAAATACCAGGTATCCTCCACAAGATCTCCCCCCACCGTGAACAAATTCATGTTCGCGATAATGTAACCCGGGTAGAACTTGCGCTTCGACTCGGACTTCTTCCCGCGCTTGATCTCCGAAATCATTTCGGTCGGAACGAGGACATCATAAATGTTGTCCTTCATTTCCTCCAACTCGACAAGATTACGAATGCGCTGCGCCACCTTCTGCTCCTGTCCGGAGAGAACGTGGATCACGTACCATTGCTTGGTAGGTTCTGGGATGGTCGGCATCTTAAAATTAATAAATTGATCGAATCGAAACTCCCGGACTAGCGGCCGAGGGTGGTCAGGAAGCTCACCACCGATTGGTGGATCAGGTCCCAAAGGGCAACGTAAGCCGCCAGAAGAATCATCGCCACGAGGATCACCAATGTGGAATCGATGAGTTCCTTGTACTTCTTGAACCCCTTGACCTTTGGATCGGGATCCCAGGGCCAAGAGGCCTTGCGAAGCTCGGACTTTACCTCACCGACAAACGTGGAAATCTTTCTGAACATCTAAATGTGGTATGATTGATTCTTTCGCAGGACAGACAGGACTTGAACCTGCAACCCTCGGTTTTGGAAACCGATGCTCTACCAATTGAGCTACTGTCCTGTTGAGGCGACTGAGGGGCACCCCCGTTTTTCACCGGAATGCCCCTGAGAGGTTTTAAAATTGTTACTTAAATAATAGGGAAAATTAGCCGGACGACTTTATTCGATAATGTCACCAACGCGGCCTGCTCCAACGGTCCGTCCACCTTCACGGATAGCGAAGCGCATTGTCTTCTCCATCGCGATCGGGGTGATCAGGTCCACCTGCAGTTCAACGTTGTCACCAGGCATCACCATCTCGACTCCGTCGGGAAGAACGATGCTGCCGGTCACGTCCGTTGTCCGGAAGTAGAACTGTGGGCGGTAGTTGCTGAAGAATGGCGTGTGACGGCCACCCTCGTCCTTCGAAAGAACGTAGATCTCAGCTTTGAACTTGGTGTGAGGCTTCACGCTGCCGGTCTTGGCAATCACCTGGCCACGCTCGACGTCCTCTTTCTTCAGGCCGCGAAGCAGAAGTCCGACGTTGTCACCTGCGCGACCTTCGTCGAGAAGCTTACGGAACATCTCGATGTCGGTAATGGTGGTCTTGCAGGTGTCTTTGATTCCCACGATCTCCACTTCTTCCATCTTCTTGACGATGCCACGCTCGATACGACCGGTAGCAACCGTTCCACGACCTTCAATCGAGAACACGTCCTCGACAGGCATGAGGAAGTCCTTGTCGACCGGGCGCTCAGGCTCGGGGATGTAGGAGTCAACGGCTTCCATCAGCTTGAGGATGGCCGCCTTGTGATCAGCATCTCCTTCGAGAGCCTTGAGAGCGGAACCCTTCACGAAAGGAATGTCGTCGCCGGGGAACTCATACATGCTGAGAAGCTCGCGCACTTCCATTTCGACAAGCTCAAGAAGCTCTTCGTCGTCGACCTGGTCGGTCTTGTTGAGGAAAACCACGACAGCGGGGACACCCACCTGGCGGGCAAGCAGGATGTGCTCACGCGTTTGGGGCATCGGGCCGTCTGCAGCGGAGACAACAAGGATCGCACCGTCCATCTGGGCGGCACCGGTGATCATGTTCTTCACGTAGTCGGCGTGCCCGGGGCAATCAACGTGTGCGTAGTGACGATTGGCGGTCTCATACTCGACGTGTGCAGTCGAAATGGTGATTCCGCGCTCGCGTTCCTCAGGAGCGGCGTCGATGTCAGCATAGGCCATCGCTTCACCACCGCCAGCTTCCGCCAACACCGATGTGATCGCGGCGGTCAGCGTCGTTTTGCCGTGGTCGACGTGTCCAATTGTTCCCACGTTGACGTGAGGTTTATTCCGTTCGAATTGTTCTTTGGCCATTGTATGGGTCCCGTTAGTGTTGATCTATTGTTGTGTCGCTCGTGGAGCTCATGACGGGAATTGAACCCGTGACCTCATCCTTACCAAGGATGTGCTCTACCGCTGAGCTACATGAGCAATTCCGTCTCAGGTTGAGCCGCCACCAAACCCCCTCCATTAAGAATGTTTCCGAGAATCGGAAAATAGAGGGAATTCGACCGCCGCCGCTCCTAAAGCGGGGCGGAAATTAACAAAGCCGACTAGTCTGTCAAAATAAAAGTCAGATGGAAGAACTTTCGTCCAAAAGCCCCTGAAATAAGGGACTAATCGCTCGAACTTTGAACTCGTTGAAGACCCTGAAATTCCATTTAAGCCGATTTGCCCTCAATTTCATCCTCAATCCCACCCTCTGGGGCCAATTCTGACACCCTCTTTAAGGCCACTGCCCGCCCCGACTCCACGTCCACATCCACGATCGCCCCACAGAGCCTCACTGCCCCCTTCGCAATAGGAAAACGGGTCGGCATTCCGTGCCGAAAGCGCCAAAGCACCGAATCCACCTCCCGACCGAGCACAGAATCGTCCGGTCCGCACATTCCTGCATCGGTCAGATAGGCCGTTCCCCCAGGAAAAATCCGCTCATCGGCCGTCTGAACGTGGGTATGGGTCCCAAAAACGGCCGAAACTTTCCCATCCAAGCTCCGCCCAAACGCAATCTTCTCGCTCGTCGCCTCGGCATGAAAATCCACCAGCATCACCCGAACCCCCTCGTCCCGGAGCTTCTGCACCTCCGTATCCACCGCCGAGAATGGGTCATCCAGAGGTGGATTCATGAAGGTCCGGCCCTGAGCATTGAGCACCCCCACCTTCCCTTTCGCCGTCTCCAGAACCACAGAACCCGCTCCCGCAGCCGTGGCGGGGTAGTTGATGGGACGCAACAATCGTGGCTCGGTCCCGAAATAGTCCACAATATCACGCTGATCCCAAACATGGTCCCCGGTCGTAATCACTGCCGCACCCGCGCGGAGCAGGTCGATCGCTATCTTAGGCGTAATCCCCCGCCCTCCAGCGGAATTCTCGCCATTCACGATCACGAAATCGATCCCCTCCTCCTCGCGAAGGGACGGCAGACGAGACATCACGGCTTTCCTCCCGGGTTCACCGACAATATCTCCTAAAAACAGAATACGAATTACACTTGCGTCCATCTTTTTGCTGGCTCCGGGGCCGTTCGCCTCGAAAGTGAAGCACGGCCCAGCCGACTGACCAATTCCAATTCACCTCATGGCAGGAAAACTCCGGAGCGCACCACTGATCATCGCCCTCGTTTTGGCCCTCGGAGCCGGAATCGCGGTTTGGTGGTTCACCACTCATCAACCTCATCCAGTTAGCCCCCCTACCACCCAGGTCGCCGACCTCGGCTCCCCTCCTGACTGGTCTCGCCTCGACCCATACCAGGGCAGCATCACCCGCGAAGGGTTCACACAACTCATCGATGACGTCTACACCATTGGCCCTCGCTGGAAGGAGTTCATCAAGATTAGCGACTCGGGAGCGAGCATCACCACGTTCGCAGATGACCCGGACCGACCTGACTACAAACTGACTTTCGCGACTGAGAACAAGACTCCTGAGGTCCCACGCTTTTGGAAATCAGCGGAACAACTCGACCCTGCTCCCGCGGACAAACCCCTCCAAGACCTCCACATCGCCATCGATCCAGGTCACATCGGCGGCGAGTTCGCCCAAATCGAGGAACGCTGGTTCCAAATCGGTGACGACAACACCCCGGTCATGGAAGGGGAAATGACCCTCATCACAGCCAACCATTTGAAAACCCGCCTGGAAGCACTTGGTGCCACGATTACCCTTCTCCGAAGCTCCAACGCCCCGGTTACCAACAAGACGGCTCAAGACTTCGAGGAATACGCCAAAACCAAACTCGGCGACTCCACCCCAGAAAAAGTCCAATCCCTCGCCAAGCGCCTCTTCTACCGCACCTCCGAGATCCGTGCCCGTGCCAAAAAGGTCAACCACGAGATCCACCCCGACCTCGTCCTCTGCCTCCATTTCAACGCAGAGAGCTGGGGGAATCCTTTTGACCCACAGCTCTCCGACAATAACCACTTTCACCTCCTCCTCAACGGCGCCTACACATCAGGCGAAGTCGCCCACGATGATGAACGCTTTGAAATGCTCTTGAAGATCCTCCAGCGAATTCATCCCGAAGAGAAAGCCCTCGCAACTGACCTCGCCGCCGCATTCAAGGAGCTCACCGCTTTACCTCCATACAAATACAAACCCTTTTCCCTCCGCGCTCTGCCGCTCGACGACGACTCCTACATCTGGGCCCGCAATCTCCTCGCCAACAGGCTCTACGAATGCCCCGTCCTATTCTTCGAACCCTACGTCATGAATAGTATCGACGTTCATGCGAGAGCCCAGGCCGGCGATTACGAAGGACTTCAGACGGTCAATGGCCAGGAACGACAGTCCATCTACCGCGAGTACGCCGAGGCCGTCACCCTCGGTCTCGAACGCTACTATCGTAAACACCGAACTCCATGAGCCGCACTCTCTTGATCGCAGGAGTCGGCTACCTCGGCTCGGAAGTCCAACGACAAGCCGAGAACTCCGGCTGGGAGGTCATCGGCATCACCAAGTCCGGAGGGGACAACCAGCTGGCCTGCGACTTGAGCTCACTCGACGCGGTCACCACGCTCGCCAAATCCCTCGACGTCCAACCAACCGCGATCGTTCACTGCGCATCGTCAGGTCGCGGTGGAGCCGATGCCTATAAGACGGTCTTCGTCCACGGCTGCGCCCACCTTCAAAAGGCCTTCCCCGCCACTCCACTTCTCTTTGTTTCCAGTAGTTCGGTCTACGGACAAACCGACGGTTCCACGATCACCGAAGACGCCCCCACCCAGCCGGACCGCGAAACCAGCCAACTGCTCCTCACCGCCGAAAAATCCGTCCTCACCGAAGGGGGATGCGTTGCCAGACTCGCTGGAATCTATGGACCCGGCCGTAGCATCATCCTCCAACGACTCTTGGCCGGCACCGCCGGGATCGAAGACGACGGAAGCCGGATCCTGAATCAGATCCATCGAAACGACGCCGCATCCGCCATCCTGCATCTCCTCTCCACCACTCCATTCCCAGCCGGTGAAATCTTCAACGTCGCAGACTCCACCCCGCTCCGCCAAGTCGATTGCTATCGGAGCCTGGCCGATCAGTTCAACAAGCCTCTGCCCCCCACGGTCCAGCGCAACATGAACCGCAAACGGGCCTGGACCAACAAGAGAGTGAGTAACGCCAAGCTTTGTCGCACCGGATGGAGTCCCGCCTTCCCCGACTTCCGGCAGGCCGCCCCTGCGGTTGCGGAAACACTAGGGAAGCGCTGACTAAAGGCGCGAGGCGGCGCTCCGAGTCATTTTGTCTTCTGGCAAGGCGTGACGAAGGAGTTGGTCAGGACCAACGACTGAGGAACAACGCCGCCAGAAGGCAAAAGGGCCGGAGTTCCTCTCCCAGGCGAGCTCGGCGAGCGACTTGAAAAAACCTTCAAAAACTCCTGCGACGGCTTGCGGATTTAATCAGCGTTTCCCTAGTGCCAGCGATAACGCATGATCCCATCCGCGATCGCCTGCGCTGCAGTCGATTGATAGGAGGACGTCGCGCAACGACGACGCTCACTCGAGTTGGAGATGAATCCGCACTCCACAAGAACCGCCGGACACTTCGTCTGCATCAGCACCGTGAACCGCGCCATCCGCACCCCGCGGTTGCGAAGCTTCAAATCCTTCACTAATTCCTGCTGAATCGTGGCGGCAAGACTCCGACCTCGAGATCCCGCGTAAAAAGTCTCGGCCCCCCGCACCCAGGTCTCCCGGGTCGCATTGAAATGAATGCTGACAAAAATCGCATTCCGGTACTGGTTCGCAATCGCCGCACGACGACTCAGGGAAATGAACACATCGCTGCGTCGCGTCATCGTCGTCGAGTATCCGTTGCGCTTCAGCAAGTACTCCAACTTATTGGCGACCCGCATGTTCAGATCCGATTCGCGCACCCCGCCCCACATCGCTCCTTTGTCACGACCACCGTGACCCGCATCGATGATCACCCGCTTACCCCGCCCCACACTGGATGTCCGGGAAGCCGTCGGGCCGCTCGATCCCCTCGAGCTTAATTTCAAGCGCTGTCCAATCCGCAGCTTCCGGGGATCAGAAATCCCGTTCGCCGCCATGAGCTTCTTATCAGTGGTCCCATGCCTCTTCGCGATCGAATAAAGCGTATCGCCAGACTTCACCGTGTAAGTCGCCGCTTCCACCTGCAAAGTCCCTGCCATGAGCGCGAAAACGACGCTCATCCAACATAACGGGACTCTCAATTTACGAAACATGGGTGATCCAGAACCCACACTCTATAAATTTTATTAAGTAAGTCAAATAGTTTTAAAAACTTAACTATTCTCGTCCTCATCCACTTCCAGTTCAGGTGGAACCTGCTCCACCCCCCTCCTCCATCGCGTCGAGATCCACGGCCTCACCAAGCCGTAGACCAAATACACCGAGAACAAGACCGCCGGAAGAATCCAGTAGTAGTTGACCAGCGCCGTCACCACCAAGGCAACGATCAAGAGAACGGGAAGACTCGCCCGAGTTTTCCAATCCACCCTCTTGAAACTTGGGTAGCGCACGTTGCTGATCATCAGCCCCGACAAACCAAGCATGGCCCCAGCCAGAACATAATTCCACAAACCCAGATCCCGGTCGGTGTTGTGGAGATGAATGATCAAAAAGGTCAGCGAAGCGATGAAGCCTGCCGCCATCGGAATGGGGATCCCTCGAAACTCATCCGACACCCCCTTCCCTGCCATCGCCAAACAATTGAAGCGTGCCAACCGCATCGCCCCGCAAAGCAAATACACAAAGGCGATCGCCCACCCCACTCCCGGCTCGGCATGATCCAATTGTTGGGGTAGGTCCAAATTGAAGAGAACAGCCTTCGACACGAGCAAGGCGGGAGCCATTCCGAAGGAGACCACGTCCGCCAACGAGTCAAACTCCTGACCAAAGGGCGACTCCTGTCCTCCCAACCGCGCCAAACGCCCATCCAGAAGATCAAAGAGACAGGATCCAAAAATCAACAACAGCGCTTGTTCGTAGAAATCCTTCGCTTCCCCGAAATCCGGAGCCTGCATTCCCTTGAAAATCGTCAGCACTGCGAAGAATCCACAGCATAGATTCCCCGCCGTCATCAGGTTCGGCAGCAGGTAAATCTTCGGTTCTCCGCTCGAGTCGTCGCTCACGGGGTCACTATACCCACTATCTTTCCCGCGCAAAGACTGGAAATCCTGCCCAGAGCCGCCATTGTTGCGGAGTGGATCAAACGCCCGACATCAAGCCCACTGACCGGATGGACGACCTCCTCGCCCGCCTTCCGGGGGCCCGCCGAGCCCTGTTTTCGGCCTTCCACATCGGCGGATGCCAGTCCTGCGCCTACCGCGATGAGGACACCCTGGCCACGGTTTGCACCAGCCACGAGATCAAGGTCGAAGACGCCATAGAAACCCTCCTCGAAAGCCATCGCCACGATCTGCAGATGCTTCTCGAACCGGCAGAGGTCAAAAAGCGTCTCGAAGATGGCGACCTCCTCCTCGTCGACACCCGCACCCGCGAAGAACACGAAGCTGTCGCCATCGCAGGGTCGCAACTCATGACGCAGGAATATCAACAGTCTCTCTTCGGCACGCCTCCTGACCAAACCATCATCCTCTACGACCACGCCGGTCGCGACGTGCTCGATCACTGCGCTTGGTTCCGAGGCCACGGATTAAAAAACACCTTCGTCCTCGCCGGCGGCATCGACGCCTGGTCTCGAGACATCGATCCATCCCTCTCCCGCTATCGTTTGGAGATGGAATGATACCCTCAACACTTCACACTTCAAATCTATGAACTGGCTCCTTCCCTTCCTTCTCACTGCAACAATCGCCGCGGCCGAACCAGCCACCTGGAAACCACTCTTCAACGGCACCGACCTCACCGGCTGGCACACTCAACCGGGCGGCGAATGGAAAGTCGTCGACGGCACAATCCTCGGCACCTCTCCAAAAGCCGAAAAGCGCCACGGCCTCCTGGTCAGCGACAAGCAGTTCAAGAACTTCCGCGTCCGGGCCAAATTCCGCGTTACCAATGGCGACAGCGGCTTCTACTTCCGTGCCGCCAAAACCAAAACCAAAGTTGCCATCCAAGGCTTCCAAGCCGAAGTCGACAATTCTCCGGAAGTCGGCGGACTCTACGAGACCGCCGGACGCGCCTGGGTCAAACGCCCCGACCCGGAACTCATCAAGAAACTCGTCAAACCCGGCGAGTGGACCGACATCCTCGTCACCGCCATCGGCGACGACATCACAGTCTCCCTCAACGGCACCGTGGTCACCGAACTGCTCGGTGATGCAAAGTGCAGAAAGGAAGGCCACATCGCCCTTCAACTCCACGGCGGCATGGACATGCACGTCGAGTTCAAGGATCTCGCCATTCTGGAGCTTCCCTGATCGCCTCATCCTCCCTTTTGGACTGCGGTGGCAGAGGGAGGCGGCGACCGACGACACCGCTTTCACGCGGCACCATCACTTTTCCCCTTCCACCCCCACCTCCCCCAAAGCGCTGTCGACGCCGCCTCCGTTCTTCGCCAAGGCTGCGAAGGAACTCACCGGGGCTCGGCCGCTGCTCTCCACAAAAAAAGCGGCGGTCCGCAGACCGCCGCTTCGCAAAACATAAACCTGAGCCGCGCTTTAGTAGCGGTAGTGCTCGGGCTTGTAAGGACCATTGACGGGCACATCGATGTAGTCCGCCTGCTCCTGGGTCAGCGTAGTCAGTCTGCAACCGATCTTGTCGAGGTGCAGACGAGCCACTTCCTCATCAAGTTCCTTGGAAAGAACTTCCACCCCAATCTCGCGGCTGTCCTTGGTCTCCCAAAGTGCGATCTGCGCCAGCGTCTGGTTGGTGAAGCTGTTGCTCATCACGAAACTCGGGTGGCCCGTGGCACAACCGAGGTTCACGAGGCGACCTTCCGCCAACATGTAGATGCTGTTTCCACCCTTGAAGGTGTAGCGATCAACCTGTGGCTTGATGTTGAGCTTCTCGATGCCGTCGAGCGCTTCAAGCTTGTCGATCTGGATCTCATTGTCGAAGTGACCAATGTTACAAACGATCGCCTGATCCTTCATCTTTTCCATGTGCTCAGCGCGGATGATGTTGAAGTTGCCGGTCGTGGTGACGTAGATGTCACCAAAGCCAAGCGTGTCTTCCACAGTCAGGACCCGGAAGCCTTCCATCGCCGCTTGCAGCGCACAGATCGGATCAACTTCGGTCACCACCACTTGTGCACCCTGCGCACGAAGCGCCTGCGCACAACCTTTGCCCACGTCGCCGTAGCCGCAGACGACACCGACCTTGCCGGAAATCATCACATCCGTGGCTCGCTTGATGCCGTCGATCAACGACTCGCGGCAACCGTAGAGGTTGTCGAACTTCGACTTCGTCACCGAGTCGTTCACGTTGATCGCCGGGAAGAGCAACTTCCCGTCCCGCTGCATCTGATAAAGACGGTGCACACCCGTGGTGGTCTCTTCAGAAACTCCCTTCAACTCGGGAACCCACTCGTGGAAGACGCCGGGGCGCTCTGCGTGGATCTTCTTGAGGAGGTCCTTGATGACCTGCTCCTCGTGGTTACTGCTCGGGGTGTTCACCCAGTCGCTGCCATCCTCGAGCTCATATCCTTTGTGAATCAACAATGTCGCGTCGCCACCGTCGTCGACGATGAGCTGTGGACCTTTGCCATCCGGAAACTGCAGAGCCTGCCAGGTGCACCACCAATACTCTTCGAGGGTTTCACCCTTCCATGCATAAACCGGAGTCCCGGTCTTCGCAATCGCCGCTGCGGCGTGATCCTGGGTGGAGAAAATGTTGCAGGAACACCAGCGCACATCGGCACCAATTTCCTTCAGCGTTTCGATCAACGCTGCCGTCTGGATCGTCATGTGGAGCGAACCCATCAAGCGCACTCCAGCGAGCGGCTTCTTCGGCCCGTATCTCTCCCGGCTCGCCACTAAACCCGGCATCTCATGCTCGGCGACGTCGAGTTCCTTGCGACCCCAATCGGCCAAGCTGATATCAGCCACCTTGTAGGGCTCCGTCTTCACTTCTGCTGCTGCACTCATTTGTTCGTTCTTGGTTGAATTAGTTCTTGGGGGGGACGTCTTAGCTCTTCACTGCCTTTTTCAAGGCCACCACTTTATTGGTCTTTTCCCAGGTCAATGCCGGATCGTCCTTTCCGAAGTGACCATAGTTCGTTGTCTTGCTGTAAATCGGGCGCAGCAAGTTCAGTTCCTTCACGATCTCCGCCGGCTTGAAGGAGAATACCTCCTTCACTGCGGCCTCGATCTTCTCTTCCGGAACAGTCGCCGTGCCGAAGGTATTCACGTTCAGGCTGACCGGCTCGGGGAAGCCGATGGCGTAGGCCAGTTGCAGTTCGCATTCCTTGGCAAACCCGGCAGCCACGATGTTCTTCGCTACCCAGCGCGCCATGTAGGCTGCGGAACGGTCCACCTTGGACGGATCCTTGCCGGAGAAAGCCCCGCCGCCGTGCCGCCCCATCCCGCCGTAGGTATCGACGATGATCTTCCGCCCGGTCAAGCCGCTGTCACCCTGCGGTCCGCCAATCACAAAGTTCCCGGTTGGGTTGATCAAGTACTGCGTGTCCTTGGTCAACATCCGCTTCGGAAGAACCTTCTTGATCACCTTCTCGATACAAAATTTCTCGATCTCACGATGCGCTACTCCCGCTGCGTGCTGGGTGGAAATCACGACACTGATAATCCGCTTTGGCTTGCCGTCAACATACTCCACCGACACCTGGCTCTTCGCATCAGGACGAAGCCACTTCGCAAGATTTCCGGCTTTCCGAATTTTCGTCAGTTCGCGACCCAGATGATGCGCATACATGATTGGCGCAGGCATCAACTCCTTCGTATCATTACTGGCGTAGCCGAACATGATTCCCTGATCACCCGCTCCCTGCTCGGCGGTCTTCTTCCCCTTCGCCTTCTTGGCGTCCACTCCTTGAGCGATGTCCGCAGACTGCGAGGTCAGGAGGTTTTGAACAAACAGAGTATCTGCATGGAAGATATCGTCGTCGTTCACATAGCCGATCTCGCGAACCGCGTCCCGGATCACCTTTTCCACATTGATCACTTCGCCCAGGGGCTTGTTGCCAGCTTTCGGAATGCTGATTTCACCACCCACAATCACCATGTTGCTCTTAACAAAGGTCTCGCAGGCCACCCGACTTGTCTTGTCGACTCTGAGGCAAGCGTCCAAAATTGCGTCTGAAATAGTGTCCGAAACCTTGTCCGGATGCCCTTCTCCGACTGACTCTGAGGAAAATATGAATGTGTTGGCCATTGAGTTGTTGTTCTGTAAGTATCAACGAATCGTGATTCGTTGATGCGAATTAAGCCCAGTATTCCATGCCGTCAATCCTCAATTCCCTGAAACTGATCGCCGACCCGACCCGTCTGCGCCTCCTCCTCCTCTTGGCCGAGGAAGCCCTCTCCGTCGCAGAACTACAGGAAATCCTCGGAATGGGCCAATCCCGGATCTCCACCCAACTCGCCCAACTGAAAAAAGAAGGCCTCATCACCAACCTCCGCTCCGGCAAAAACAACATCTATTCCAGCCAAGCCCAGCCCGATCTCCTCGACATTGCCACCAAGGCTGCTGCCGAACTCCCCGAACGAAGCAAGGATTCCTCCTCCCTCGCCCACGTCCTCCGCAAACGGAAGGATAAAGCCCGCGCTTACTTCGACGAACTCGCCGGAAAGTTCGGCCGCCAGTATGTCCCCGGTCGTTCCTGGAAAGGCCTCGCCGAAGCTCTCATCAAGATCCTCAACTACGACGTGGTCGCCGATCTCGGCGCGGGCGAAGGCACCCTCGCCCAACTTCTGGCACAACGAGCAAGCAAGGTCATCGCAGTCGATCACTCCCCGAAGATGGTGGAGTTCGGCACAACGCTCGCCAAGGAGCACTCCCTGCCAAATCTCGAATACCGCCTCGGCGACATCGAAGAAATCCCCATCGACGATGCTTCGGTCGACCTCGCCTTCTTCTCCCAGGCACTCCACCACGCCGCACACCCACCCAAGGCCCTCAAAGATGCCCACCGCATTCTGAAACCCGGTGGCACCCTCGTCATCCTCGACCTCCACCAGCACAGCTTCGACAAAGCCCGCGAACTCTACGCCGACACCTGGCTCGGCTTCCCCGAAGCCGAACTCGCCCAAATGATCGAGGCAGAAGGATTCAGCAACATCGAAACCGCCATCGTCGACCGCGAAGAGTCCCCCCCCCACTTCCAGACCCTCCTCGCTGTGGCGAGAAAGTAAGCCTACCCCTCGAACTCCCCAATCGTCGCCAAAAACGGCTCCAAATACTTCTCCGCCTTCGCCGGCCCCACTCCTTTGATCCGCAGCCCCGCCTCCACCGACTTCGGCCGCAGCCGGGCAAAGGCCTCCAACGTCTTGTTCGTGAACACTACGTAGGACGGCACCCCGTCCTGCTTCGCCAAGTCGTTCCGCAAATCCTTGAGCATCGTAAAGAGCGTCCCATCAAACGGCGCCAACTCCTCCAGCGTCTCTCCATTCACCCCGCCTGTCCCGCCATCCTTCACCATCGATTCCTTCCGCGCCTGCGGCCAAACGATCCGATACCGCCCGTCGCCCTTCATCGCTTCCTCCCCTCGCTTCGTCAAAGTCACCAGCGGAAACTCGCCCCGCTGGGTCACCAACAACCCAGCGTCATGCAGCGCATGCATCAACTCGTTGAGAAACGCCGTCCCCTCCACCTTCAAAATTCCGTAGGTCGTCAACTCGTTGAGCGCCGCTTTCATCACCTCTTGCGACTTGCTCCCCGTCAACATTTGCACGATCCGCCCCCGCCCGAATCTCCCTTCCCACTCACCGCGACGCTTCCAACTCATCCGCGCCACTCCGCTGAGAACCTTCCGCACGATCATGTCCTCATTCTCACTCGTGTCCCGCGACTCGGTCCCGTAGTCGCTGCAACACACATCGCAGGCCCCGCACACCTCTGCATCCATCTCTCCAAAATACTCCAGGATCGCCTGCTGCCGACAACCCGCCCCGTAACACATCTGCACCATCGCCTGCAGCTTCGACCGATCGCGCAATTCCTTCTCCTCCAGCGCATCCTCATCCAAATCCATCCCACTCGCCAACACCTCCGGTCGCCGCAAGCGCGTCCCCCGCATCCGCTGACCCTTCACATCAAAGCGCTCGATCAATCCGTTCCTCGCCAACACCGAAATCGCACTGCTCACCGCCATCCCGTTCTTCGCCCCCACCGCATCCTTCACCTCATCGATCCCCACATGCACCTCGTGGTTCGCCCCCGCCGCATTCAGAAAATACTGATACACATCGCGAATCAGCGGCATCCCCGGATTCGCCCCATCGATGAAAAACTCCTGCGTCCGCGTGTCTGCATAGTTGAACAACAACTCACACCACGCCGCCTCCCCGTCCCGCCCGGCCCGGCCAGCCTCTTGATAAAACGCCTCCACACTCCCCGGAATCTCAAAATGCACCACAAAGCGCACATCCGAGCGGTCGATCCCCATTCCAAAGGCATTCGTCGCCACCGCCACGTCCGCCTTCTTGCTGATAAACTTGTTCTGCGTCGCCTCCCGCTGCTCTTCCGTCATCCCGCCATGATAGGCGATGCTCTTCACCCCCCAACTGTTCAAGGTCTCCGCCACCTCCTCCACCCGCTTCCGCGTCGCACAATACACGATCCCCGTCTTGTGCTCCTCCACGATCGCCTTCACCCGCTTGAACTTCGACGCGGCCTTCTCCACCGCGGTGATGTTGAAACTCAAATTCGGCCGCGCAAATCCCGTCACCGTCTGAAACGGCTCCTCCAATTCCAACACCCCGATGATGTCCTTCCGCACATCCGCCGTCGCCGTCGCCGTGAACGCCACGCACTGCGGATCCCCCAACAACTTCCGCGCCTTCCCCAGCCTCATGTAGTCCGGCCGAAAGTCGTGCCCCCACTGGCTCAAACAATGCGCTTCATCAATCGCCAAAAACGACACCTCCAACTCCCGCACCGCCTCACAAAACCCCCTCGCCCGAAACCGCTCCGGCGCTACGTAAACGAGTTTGTATTCCCCTGCCTGCATCCGCGAAATCCGATCACCCTGCTCCGCGTGAGTCAGCGTCGAATTAATCAAAGTCGCCGCCACTCCCTTCGCCAACAACACGTCCACCTGATCCTTCATCAGCGCGATCAGCGGACTCACCACCAAGGTCACCCCGGGCAAACACAGCGCCGGCAACTGATAACAAAGCGACTTCCCTCCCCCCGTCGGCATCACCGCGAGACCATCCTTCCCCTCCAGGATCTGCCTGATGATGTCCTCCTGCCCCTCGAGAAACTCCCCGAATCCAAAGTGCTTCTTCAATGCCGCCTTCGCTTCCACGCCGGGACCATTACCGCCCCGCTCCTCCCCGGCAAGCCCTCCCGAACCCAGCTGCATTTCTTCCAACAATTCCGCCTCCGTCATCTCCACCGCGAGTGATAACCCAACCAGCCACCCCTCATCAAGCAAAACCTGTTCAAATGAACTGAAAGAGCCCATCCCCATGTAGCAGGCACACCCCGTGTGCCGCCCCCACAGCAGACGGAGTGTGCTGGCTACTTCCCCCTCAAATCATAGCAAATCATCCGCGCCTTCTTCCGCAACTCCCCGTCCGACGTATTCTGCACCACATACAGCAACCCCTTATGCAAAGTCGGCAAGGTCCACGCCTCCCTCGCCGTGAACAACCGCGTCTTCTGCACCAACTCTGGCCCCTTCGGCGACAGCGTCACCTCCACCAAAATCCCATCCTCCCCCAGCGCAAAGTAGCGCTCCCCCGCCTGCAGAATACTCGCCCGAAACAATCCCTCAATCTGCCCGTCCTCTTTCTTCCACCGATAGTCCTTCGTCCAAGTCAATTCTCCATTTTTCAAATTCACACACTTGAATTCCGTATCCGGCGGATTGCGCCCGGCGAATCCATACAGATGCCCGTCCTTCACCATCGGCATCATGAAATGCATTCCAAACTCCCGCTGCATCCACAAGGGCTGCGAACTCAGGTCCTCGTCAAACTCCAACAACACCCCGCCCTTCTCGTAGCAGTCCGAAATAAACACCAACTGGTCATCCACCACCAACGGCGACGACGCTAACACTGACTCATAGACCTTCGCCCGCCAGGAAAACCGATCATAAACCTCCCCACTCTCCACATCGATCGTCAACAAACCACCATGCGTCGGCCGACTCTCCCCCGCCGCGATCACCAACGCACAAACCTTCCCCTGAATCGTCGCCACCACCGGAGAAGCATAACTTGCCCCCCACTTGTCCTCCACTTCCCACAGCACCTTCCCCGTCTTTTTCTCAAACGCCGCCACGCTCACTCCTTTGCCATCCTCACCACCCTTGCCCCCCACATTCACGATCAAACGATCCCCACTCACCACCGGCGTCGGCCCGTATCCAAAAAAGTACTGCGGCACCTTGTACTCCACCGCCAACTCCTTCTTCCACACAAGCTCCCCCTTCTCCGCCGTCACACAATGCAACTGCGCCGTCACTCCCGCCACATAGACCTTCCCCTCACTCACCACCGCACTTCCCCGCGGCCCCGGACTAAACCCATACCGATCTTTATACTCCACCGCATAGTCGTAACTCCAAATCAACTCCCCCGTCTCCGGCTTCCGACACTCCAGGACCTCCTTCTCCCCCACCCGATGAAAATAATACAGCCGCCCCTCCGCCAAGATCGGCGCCGCATACCCATCCCCCGTCTCCTTCTCCCACAAAACCGTCAACCCCTTCTCCGGCCATTTCTTCAACAACGGCCCCTCCTTCGTCGTCGCATTCAAATGCGGCCCCAAAAAATGCGGCCACTCCTCCACCACCTGCTCGGCCTCAACGACCGTCAACATCCCCATCGCCATCACCCCACAAACTCTCAACGTCATGCCCCATCCTACGTCAACTTCCCCCAAAACTTCCATCCCAACTTCCCCCCGTGGCGTGACCGTCCCGGTCACAGGCCCTTCCCCTGCGTAGCATGATCCGTTCCGGGCCTCTAAAACCCCTCCGGCGCCATCCGCTATTCAACGACAGCAACCTGCGAACATCTACGTATTCAGGAGACACCCCACTCCACAATTCCAGTTCCCCTCCTTGGACATAGGATATTTCTCCCCCTCCCCCAGCAATTTCCAGCTGCACCCTCCTCAAAACAAGCTACCTTCCTCATCTCACTTACCATGAAATCCCTCGCCCTCATCCTCCTCACCGCCCCGCTCCTCCTCGCCCAACCCGAGGAACCCGCCCCAAAAAAAACCGCCAACACCCTCCCCTTCGCCTGGCCCTTCCTGGAAGCCGAGCAAATGTCCTACCGCGGCGGCACCACCACCGGCACCGAAGTCACCCTCGACACCAAACCTTCGCCCGAATGGACCGCTCTCGCCAAAGACGGTTACACCCCCTTCGAACACGACCGCCGCGCCATCCTCGCCATGGCCGGACAATTCCGCGTCAGTTTCCAGTTCGTGGAAACAATCGGCTTCACCGACGACTACACCCCACCCCGCCCCTACTTCTCCTGGGGCACCGAAGAAGTCCGCGTCCTCGAAGACAACGACAACGTCATCTCCCTCCAACACACTCTCGTCATGTACTTCAAAAACAAAGACGGCGAAGAGCAGGGCCCCATGGTCATGAAACACTGGCGGCAGGACTGGACCTACCAAGACACCAACCTCCACACCTACCGCGGTAACAGCACTTGGAAACGTGAACTCCTCGAAAAACAGAACGTCACCGGCACCTGGACCCAGGCCGTCTACCAGGTCGACGACTCCCCCCGCTACGAAGTCCCCGGCACCTGGAACCACAAGAGTGGCGTCTCCACCTGGAACAGCTCCTCCTCTTGGCGCCCCCTCCCCCGCCGCGAGTTCTCCGCCCGTCAGGACTACAACGTCCTCGCCGGCACCCACCACCTCACCATCACCCCCACCGGTTGGGTCCACTCCCAAAATAACCGCAAACTCCTCGTCAAAGACGGCAAGACCCCCAAATGCCTCGCCGCCGAAACCGGCATCAACCGCTACGAACGCATCAGCTCTCCTGATCTCAAATCCGGCGCCGACGAATACTGGACCAAAACCGGCGACTACTGGAAAGAGGTCCGCGCCACCTGGGCCAACGTCTACAAAAAGGAAGACCGCTTCCACCTCAAGGCATCCGCCGACGACAAGAAACTCTACCAACACCACTTCGGCTACGCCGCTGAAATCGAAGAGGCCGGCAAGTACAACCCCAAAGCCGGTCGCAAACACGCGAGGACCACCATCAAGAAGTTCCTCGCGGATTAGCCCCCCCTGGGGAGCACGGGCGTCCCCGCCCGTTTCACAACCCCAACTGAGGTGATCGAGCCATCGTTCTGATCATACAAAATCCCGCTTGCCGACTGCACATCGACAAAGGTGAATGCCCCGCAAATCCCAGGGAATAACAACATCGCTAAAATCCATACACCCCTCATCTCCGGACGGGAGTTTTCCGCCCCCACTCAGGTTCGCCAAGGAATGCCCTCCGATTCAACACCGTCGTCCTCGCCAATCCAGCCAACCTTGTACAAACTCCCCGCAATGCAGCGGTTGCTACACACTTTTTCACATTACTGGACCGCCCCCACCCTTCTCCTTGCAGGCTCCCTCCTCTTCACAGCCTGCCGCGGGAAGACCACCCCCGCTGCTCCTGAGGCACCGGAACCCCCAGCCGACACCCGCCCCACCCTCGAGGACAAACCCGGCGTCGCCGCCATCTCGAAACGCTGCCAGGAATGCCACCAGGAAGCTTATGCCAAGTGGCAACACTCCCACCACGGCCTCGCCAACCGCCACACTTCTCCCGAGCAAGACAGCGCCCCCTTCGCCAACTTCACCCTGAAAACCCCCACCAAGGACTGGGCCTTCTCCACCAAAGACGACAAACCCACCGTCAAGGTCAACGGCAAGACCTACCAACCGGACATGGCCCTCGGCACCGACCCGCTCATCCAATACCTCGTCGCCGACCATGACGGCCGCTGGCAAACCACCAGCGCCGCCTGGGATCCCAAGGAACAAGAATGGTTCGACGTCCTCAGCGGCGACGAACGCACCCAAGTCGATTGGGGCCATTGGACCAATCGCGGCATGACCTGGAACGTCCAGTGCGCCTGGTGCCACATGACCGACTTCCACAAAAACTACGACGCCGCCACCGATCAATACAACTCCACCTGGCAGGAAATGGGTGTCGGTTGCACCCAGTGCCACGGCGACCTCGCCGACCAACCGGATCCCGACCACGGTTGTCTCATCGACCTCGCCACCCAACGCACCATCACCCCCGACCGCACCGCCCAGAACTGCGCCTCCTGCCACAGCCGCCGCGGCGAGTTCGACAACGACTTCCATCACGGCGCCCTCTTTGCCGACCACTTCGCCCTCACCCTCCCCACCTCCCCCGATCTCTACTACCCCGACGGCCAAGTCCTCGGCGAAGACTACGTCTACGGCTCCCTCATGCTCAGCAAAATGGGACACAAGGGCATCAGCTGTCGCGACTGTCACGACTCCCACTCCGCCACCCTCAAACTCCCCCTCGAAAACAACGCCCTCTGCATGCAATGCCACGCCACCGGCGATCGAGAATCTGTCATCATCCAGCCCTACGAGCACAGTCACCACGCCATCGGCTCCACCGGCAGCAGTTGCGTGGAATGCCACATGACCCACACCACCTACATGGACCGCGACCCGCGCCGCGATCACGGCTTCCACATCCCCGACCCCCTCCTTACCAAGGAACTCGGCATCCCCAACGCCTGCAATAAGTGCCACACCGACAAGGACACCGACTGGGCCATCAAGTGGACCGACGAGTGGTATGGCGAAAAGATGAACCGCCCCGAGCGCCATCGCACCCGTGCCATCGCCAAGGCCTATACCGCCGATCCCACCGCCCTCAACGCCCTCCTCGCCATCTACCCCACCCAAACCAATCCCGCCTGGCAAGCCACCCTCCTGCAACTCATGCAACCCTTCGGCACCGACCCCCGCGCCCAACAAGTAGCCCGCAACGCGGTCACAAGCCCGGACCCCATGGTCCGCAGCGCCACTGCCGGCATCCTCGAGTTCTCCCCCGCCAATCGCGCCCTCCTCCAAACCCTCTCCCAGGATCCCATCCGCCAGGTCCGCCAGTCCGCCACCTGGGCCCTTCGCAACACCATCAATATCAACTCACCCGCATACCAAGAGTTCCTCGCCTCCCTCAACTTCGCCTCCGATCAACCCGGCGGCATGATGCGTCAGGCCCAACTCGCCATGGGACGGAATGACCTGAAATCCGCCGAGTCATGGATGAAAAAAGCCATCACCATCGACGCCTCCTCCGCCGGCGGGCACGAATCCTACGCCGTCCTTCTCAGCCAACTCGGTCGCTCCAAAGAAGCACTCGCCCAACTCCTCCTCGCCCAGAAACTCCAACCCGAAAACCCCCAGTATCCCTACCTCCTCGCCCTCGCCAGCGCCGAGGCAGGGACTCCCGGCGACACCGAAAAATACCTCAAGGAAGCCATCGCCCTCGACAAGACATTCGACCGTGCCTGGTACAACCTCGGACTCCTGCAGGCTGGCGAAAACAGACTGGGTGCAGCCCTCGACTCGTTGCTAGCAGCCGAAAAGCATAACCCCCAATCTCCAGATTATCCCTACGCCCGGGCTACCGTTCACTACCGCCGTCAGGAAATGACGCAAGCCATCGAAGCAATCCAGAAAGCGCTCGGCATCCAATCCGACTACCAACCAGCGCTCCAATTCCTACAAAACCTTCAGCAACGCTAGCGTAGTTCGTCCATGCCCCTGAGGCGTCACCGCTCAGCCTCTCTACCTGAAAGCCCACAGCAACGAGGGAACCTTCGACGACGATCAGGATGAAGAGTTCGGCTACCGCCTCGGTGTCGAAGCGCAGAACTGGGGTAACATCACCACCAACGGCGACGACGCAGCACTCTTCGGCGGAACCGCCGAGATTGGCGTGAGCTTCTCATTCTCTAGTCAGGGTCTCAGCGACCCTTGTTCTCATAACCGTGCGCCCTTCGGATCTCCTTGTAGAACACCGTGCTCCCCGGATCGTGCGCCTGCCAAGCAAAGGTCCCTTTCCCGATCATCCGACCACTCATGCTCTTCTTCGCTCCCTTCCACCCCTCCGGCTCCGTAAACTCCACGGTCGTCTCTCCATTCACTTTCAAAGTCACGGTCACTAGTGCATTGGCCGGGAAGTTAGTGTGCGCTAGCCCAGCAGCACCGTATCTGGCAAACCACAAAACCTAACCCACCAAATCCCCAATCGACCCATACCCCGGCTCAAACAAGCGCTGATACATCCTCGCCGCAAACCCATCGGTCATCCCCGCGAGAAAATCACACACCAGCCGCGCCCTCTCATCCTCAGACCCGGCCGCCTCGATCTCCGCAGCGTCCGCCGCTTGCAGCAACTGAAACCGCTGACCGTCAATCGACTCACCCTTCACATAGCGCGTCTCCAAAACCTCCCACAACCGACGCAACATCATGCTCCCCTTGTGCTCCAACTGCTTCAGCTGTGGAGAAAGGAAGACCACCTCAAAGGCCAACTGCTTGAAGACCTCGCTCTCGGCCCTCACCTCGGGATCAACCACCACCCGATATCGATATCGACTACTCTCTCCACTCAAAAAGTTGACGTCTTCCTCCAAGCTCGCCGCCTTGATGTAATCCCCAATCCGCTTCCCGGAAAATGCATCGATCCGCCCCCGCTTCACCGCCCGGAGCAAATCAGCCAAGGGCGTCCCCTCCCCGGTCGGCACCCCCCGCCGCTCCGCCCAACCCTCAATCTTCTCCGTCGTCAGAAATCCGGCCTGCACACTGTCCGCGAGATCATTCAACGAATAGGCGGTATCATCAGCCCAATCCATCACCTGACACTCGACCGATTTGAACCCATCCCTCGCTTCACCCGGTGTCAGCTCCAACGGAAAATCCCGCCCGCCCATCGCCCAATCCAAATACTTCGCCTGCGCATCATAAATGAAGTGGTTGCCCGGCTCCTTCCCCTCCGCCGTCCGCAACTCTGCCCACAAGGACTTGTACTTGAGAATCCCATCCAAAAACGCCCGGGAAGGATCCATCCCCTGCCGACGCTGCGAAAAAATCCGCTCCGTCAACATTCGCAGCGTCTGCGCATTCCCCTCGAACCCGCCGAACGACTTCATGAAGTGGTTCAACGACCGCTCCCCAGCATGCCCGAACGGAGGATGCCCCAGGTCGTGGGACAAACACACCGCCTCCACCAACTCCGAATCAATGAAGTACTCCGGCGTTAACGCTTCCGAGTTCTCCTGCAACCAATGGCAAATCGACCGCCCGATCTGGGCCACCTCCAATGAATGGGTCAAACGCGTCCGATAAAAATCATACTCACCACTCCAGAATACCTGCGTCTTGTTCTGCAATCGACGGAAGGACGGCGTGTGCAAGACGCGATCGCGGTCGATCTGAAATGGCGTCCGAAAATCTCCCTCCGTCGCCCGCCCCGACAACCGCTCCGTATCAAATCCCGAGTAAAAGCTGTTTCGCACTGCCCATTCGTGACGCCCCCAGCCCCGCCTGCAAACCCCATTTTACCCATTTTTCGAAAATCGGGGAATAATCCCTGCTCCACCCCGCCCAATGACCAGCGCGCCGATCCAAGACAACCCTATAAAACTAATCCTGACCCTCCTCGGTGTCCTCATCGCCACCCTCCTCTCCGCCTGCTCCTCGCCATCGTCCTCCAATGCCATACGCACAAACGGCGGCATTCCCATTTACGCCCCCACTGGAGGCTACGGCTCCGGCTCTTCCTGAGGCGGTTTCTAGTCGATCGGCGGTCGCCGATCTTTCCAGATTACCACATTTTCTTGATTCTCTGAGCGCCCCGCGCGGTACAAGGTAGCCACGTGGCACCGCTGACCTACCTGGTTCTCGTCCTTGGCTTGGGCATTCTCGCCCAGCTGGTCTCTTGGCGGCTCAAGCTTCCCTCCATTCTCCTCCTCCTCGCCTTCGGCTTCGGCCTTTCCGCCGTCACCGGCGTCAACATCGACAATTACCTCCGCCAGGACGTTCTCCTCGCCATCGTCGGACTCTTCGTCGCCATCATCCTCTTCGAAGGGGGACTCACCCTCAAATTCTCCGAACTCCGCGAAGCCGGCGTCCCCGTCCTTCGCCTCTGCTCCATCGGCGTCGTCGTCTCCTTTGTCGTCACCGCTGTTCTCGCCCACCTCATCTTCAAGTTCGACTGGGCCGTCGCCTCCCTTCTCGGCGCCATCCTCGTCGTCACTGGCCCCACCGTCATCGGCCCCCTCCTCCGTATCATCAAACCGGTTCGCAAGATCTCCTCCATTGTTAAATGGGAAGGCATTGTCGTCGACCCCATCGGCGCCATCCTCGCCGTCCTCGTCTTCCAAGTCGCCGTCGCCGGCGGATTCGGCAGCGCCACCGAAACCATCCTCCTCCTCCTCGGCAAGACCCTCCTCGTCGGCGTCGTCCTCGCCATCGTCATCGCAAAGATCATCGAACTCCTCCTCCGTCACCACCTCATCCCAGACTTCTTGGAAAGCGTCTTCCTTCTCGCCGTCGTCGGAGGAGCCTTCGCTGCCTCCAATGCCATCCAGCAAGAATCCGGTCTCCTCACCGTCACCGTCCTCGGCATCGCCCTCGCCAACCAGAAAACGGTCTCCGTGCGCGAAATTCTCGCCTTTAAGGAACACCTCCGCGTCCTCATCATTTCCCTCCTCTTCATCCTCCTCTCCGGCCGCATCGCCCCCTCCGCACTCGGCGGGGTCCTGATCCCCAGCCTGGTCTTCATCGGCGGACTCATCCTCATCGCCCGCCCCGCATCCATCTTCATCGCCACCACCTTCTCCAAACGCCTCACCCTCCGAGACCGCATCTTCCTCGCCGGAATCGCCCCCCGGGGAATCGTCGCCGCCGCCGTCACCTCCATCTTCGCCATCGAACTCCAACACGCCGCCCACGAAGGAACGCTTCCGGAGTCCATCGCCGCACAGGCCGACCAACTCGTCCCCATCGTCTTTCTCGTCATCATCGCCACGGTCCTCCTCTACGGCATCATCGCCGCGCCCATGGCCCGCGCCCTTGGCCTCGCCTCAAAGAATTCCACCGGCGTCCTCTTCGCCGGCGCCGATCAATGGATCCGCCAAATTGCCAAGGCTCTCCAAGATGACGGCCACAGTGTTCTCCTCCTCGACACCAAATACGAAAAAATCGCCGCGGCCCGCCTCGAAGGCCTCCGCGCCGTCCGCGCCAATATCCTCTCGGAGTACGCCGAGGAAGAACTCGACTTCTCTGGCATCGGCCAACTCATCACCGCGACACCCAACGACGAGATCAACTCCCTCGCCACCCGCGAGTTCTCCCACATCTTCGGCAAGGCCAACGTCTGGCAAATCTCTCCCCAAGACAGCAACTCCCACCACACCAATGCCGTCGCCTCACATAATCGCGGACGCGTCTGCTTCCGCGGAGCTCCCGCCTACCCCAAGCTCACCGCCCTCTCCCGCGAAGGCGCCCTCGTCAAGAAAACGCAAATCACGGACGTCTTTACTCTGGAGGACTTCACCCTGACCTACGGCGAGGATGCCATCGTCCTCTTCCTTCACGACGAAAGCCGCAAACTACGCCCCGCCCCCGCCGACCTCGAAAACATCGTCCCGGGCACCACCATCTATTCTCTCATCACCCCCAGCGAGCCCGCCAAGCCCTCCGCAGAGGAGGAGATCATGCGCGGTTCCTGACCAAGACCATGTACCGCGACCTCGAAGCAAAACTTCACGATGTCTTCTGGGATGCCGAAGAAGGACCAAGCGAACTCGATCTGCTCAAAGAGTTTCACAAACTCCACCCCGGCCGCGCCCTCGAACTCGGCTGCGGCTCCGCACGACTCCTCCTCCCCCTCCTTGCCGACGGACTGGACATCGAAGGCATCGACCTCTCCGCCGACATGCTCGAACTCGGCCGAGAAAAGGCCCAGCCTCTCAACCTCAAGCCCACCTTCTACCACGGCGAGATCGAATCCCTCGAACTTCCCCACACCTACGCCACCCTCAGCATCCCCGCCTTCACCTTCCAATTGGCCACCGACCCCTCCCGCCTCCTCCTCGCCCTCCGCACCGCCCTCGACCCGGACGGCTGGCTCTATCTCACCGCCTTCATCCCCCACGCCGAACTCGACGGCGATGTCCCCGAGAACGAATGGTACTCCGATCGCGACCTCGTCCTCCCCGACGAAACCCGCGCCACCGTCGAAACCAAACACATCCTCGACCCGGAGTTCCGCCTCCTCACCCGCGAGCACCGCTACGCCCTCCACTCTCCGACAGGCAAACTCCTCGAAACCCACGAATGCTCCGAAAACATCCACTGGCTCGAAGCCGATGAACTCACCGCCGTCCTCGCCGATCACGGATTCAAGGTCGACCAAACCATCGTCAACTTCGACCCCGAAGACGGCTCCCCTCTCGAAGACGCCACCGTCTTCACGCTCATCGCGCAACGGGTCGATCTCCCCGGGCACTCCATCAGCCAGCCTGATGCACCGTCACCTGCGTGAACGGAATCACCCAGCCATTCTCATTGCAGATATCCACACAGATTCGCTGAATCGCCCGGTGCAGCGTATTATACTTCGACGCGATCTCCCCTGAAAAGTCGGCAATGAGTTCGAAGTCCAGCGATGAGGCCCCCGCCTCCCGGAACTCCACCTTCAACGAGATCAACCCTTCCTCCCCAACGAGCGAAATCAACTCAGCGTTCGTCCGCGTTTCGAAGACTTCGCGAATCGTCGTGGTCACATCCGCCTGGTGCGCATAATCGATCCCAAACACCACATCGATGCGGAAGTTACGCGACAGGTTCTCTGGATTCAGCCCCAGGAACGTGTCCGTCCGATAAAACACCCGACTCCCTCCCAGCTTGAGCACGATGACCTGCTCAGGTGTCTGCGAAACGACTTTCCCGTACGTCGAGTCGGACAAAATCACCCAATCATTGGTCGACGACGGAAACCAAGGCTCCTTCTCCGTGTAGGGCCGCGAATTTTCATCGATGAGAGCCCGAAGCGGCAGCCGCAAGACCCCACCCGTCAGCTCTGGATTGCTGAATTCACTATAGAACCCCAGCGAATCAACCTTCCATGGCAGCCCCCCATGCACAAAGCGCTCACCCTCCCGGACCGGACCCAAATTGAGCACCAACTTCACCTGCTCAAAGACCGCCGGAAGCGTGTTCTTCATCGTCCACAGCAATCCCACCACAAAAATGAACCCCAAGGACACCAGCAACCAATCTCCCGCCGAGTAAAGAACGCCAAAGGCTGCCAACAGGGCAATCGCCACGGTCAACGTGCCATACAAGACGTCCAACACCCGCACCAGAAATGAACCCCTCTTGGTGCGATGCAAGGGGCCGTATTTTCGAATGAAATAATGAAACCACCGCAAGATCAAATTGGTCCCGACAAAAACAAGAACGGCTACCAGGAGATTCCTCCCCCGCTGTGTACAAAAACTTCCTACCATCCCCCACAGGGATTCAATCAAGGATACATTCTCCGCCTCCCGATGCTGCAATCGTAAATTTAGCCCATCTTTTTGACTGCTCACCTCCGCCAACCTCCCCTCCCAGGCCGTGCGCGACCTCTCCAACAACACCTTCAAATCTTCTTCGAGCTCTCCTTCTTCCAGAACGGCCAATCGAACCAAGGCCCGATTTGCCAAGTCCTCTCGTTGCGCAAGCATGCTCAGCGTGGCCCGCATATCCTCCAACTCCCTCGCCGAGGCCGTCGCATCGTTGAACTCACTCACCAACAAACGCCCCATCTGCTCCAACTCCTCGCTGAGCTCCGAGACTTCTTCCCCCACCCTCTCATACTCAGCCTCGCCAACTCCAGTCGCCAACTTCGCAAATTCCTCGCGCAAACCGGTCGATCGATTCCGCAATTGATCAATCTCCTTCGCCAGATCTTCCGTCTCCTCCTCCGTAGACGCGCTTTCTTTCAGCTCCCGCTTCTCGGCGAGAGCGAGCTCCGTCTCTTCGATGACCTCCTTCAGACTCACCAGAGTCTTGATATTTCTCGCTCTGAACTCCCGGTCTACCTCTCCCCCAGCCTGACCCCACAAGGCCCCCGTCCCACTCCACAAGCACGCCAAAACAACGACAACCCATACCCAACTGCACCGCTCTCCCTGCATTCCCCCATCTTCCACAGCATCCAGCTCCTCCACCAGCAATTATTCGCCCACCCGGCCAGACCAAGTCCACAGACCCGGCCCCATCTCCTTCTGCAGACGCCCCTCCAGCTTCTCAGCAGAACACCCATCACGGAGCACCGCAAACACCGTAGCTCCCGATCCGCTCATCAACGCTCCCTGAACCTCCGGCTGCCCGAGAAACCACATCTTCAACTCCGCCAAATAGGGAAACTTCTCAAACACCGGCCGCTCCAAGTCATTCACCAAGTCCACCCCATCACAATGCTGGGATTCATAGTCTACTCCCGGCAACTCTTTCGAATCCTTCCACCGCCCATACGCATCCGGCGTGGACACCCCGAATGAAGGCTTCGCCAACACCACATCCATCTCCTCCACCGGCGCCGCCTCCAACTTCTCCCCCCGCCCCCGACAACGACACGCCGTGCCCTGCAAAAAGAACGGCACATCCGACCCCAACTCCCCTGCCAGCTCCAACAACTGATCCATCCGAAGCTTCTCAGTGCTCAAAGCATTCAACACCATCAACATCGCTGCCGCATCACTACTCCCTCCCCCGAGTCCCGCCCCATGCGGAATCTGCTTCTCCAAACGCACTGCCAGCCGACAGGGCCTACCCGTGGTCTTCTCAAAAGATCGAACCGCCTTCACCACCAAATTCCCCTCGTCGGTCGGAACTCCCTCCTGATCACAGGAAAAGCTGAATTCCTCCGCCGGCTCCACCTCAAGAATGTCGTGCAGATCCGGCACAGGAACCATCAAGGTCTCCAACTCGTGAAACCCATCCTCCCGCCGCCCTTCGATCCGCAAGGATAGATTCAGTTTGGCTGGCACCTCGATCTTCATGCCCCCAGCTTCTCCTGCTCCGTGATCCCCAACAAGGCCAACATCCTTCCCGTGCAACCTTCCTCGGTCCGGTAGGAGTAGAAATCTGCCACCTCTTCCCCGGTACAGACGCCGCTGTCACTGATCTGCCCGACAGGAACCCCCATCGCCACCAGCTGACTCACGATTTCTGCCGCGAAATCCACTTCATAATGCGGCGGCCGGATACACGGAGCGATCGCCACCTCCAATTCCTCCACCCGCGTCCCAAACGCCTCCTTCATCCGCTTCACCGCCTTGGGCACAATCCCCATCTCCGTCCCTTTTTTCCCCGAATGAACCAATCCGATCGCCCCGCTCCCCCGATCCACCAAATACACCGCCGCACAATCCGCCACGTAAATCCCCAAAATCATCCCTGCCACCCCACTCACCAAACCATCCACACCCGCCAAAACAGCCTCCTCTGATCCCGTCACCACCGCCACTTCCGCCCCGTGCACCTGCTCAGCCCTCCTCAGCTCCGACCACTCAAATCCCAGCTCCTCAACCCGCTCCCGGTGGGCTGGCTCCAACTTATTCACAGTGGCCTCCTTGTCGGTGCTCACCGGCACCCCAGCCACTCGTCCCACGAAATCCGCCTGGACCCCAGGGTGCTTATTCACATTATCCAGAAAGAAAGAAGCCTCCGCCATCTGGGGGAAGATAGCGGAGGCTTCTAGGCCGCGACAAGTTTCCTTGGCGTAGGGCTGTCCAAATAATTACATGGCACCACGAGCGGCAACAGCGCGCTTAGCGTGCTCTACCGTTTCGGACTCCTCTTCGTCCATCTCAGACATGACGTCTGCGAGGTTCAAAGCGATTTCCTTTCTCATGTGTGCCACAAGTTCCGTGCCCTTGTGGGTGATACGGACCATAATCTTGCGCCGGTCTTCCGCAGCATGGATACGCTCGACATAGCCGAGTTTCTCCAGACGGTCGACAAGTCCAGTCGCAGCTGCCGTTGAGTGCCCCATCTTCTTAGCAATATCCGACATCGTCAGATAATCTTCGCTTGAAAGGTAGGCGAGCAAGAAGAACTGGGGGAACGAAATGTTCCCACGGTTCAACTCAGTCGACAAATTGAGGATACACGACCGCTGCGTGAACAACACGAAGTCCGCGAGACGATCTGCATCGGCTTGTATAGATCCACGAGTTTGATTTGCTGTGCTTGATTTCATGACTGTTCTACTTGTAATGGTTAGTTGGTAGTTTCTTGGGTGCCCAGCAACTTCAAAGGGAAGATATCCCGGTTTTGGTAAATTTTACAAGAGCAACATAAGAAAACTTTAAATAATCTCAGGAATTCCTGACTTTTCAGGGCCCAGAGCCCCTATCTCCTTGATATTTTTCAAAAACCCGGCGGTATTTCGCCTTAGGGGAAATTAAACCCCTGCTTTTTAGGGGCCTGAGTAGGGACGGAAGGCGCCTCCGATCCCTCTGGAAGCCGTCTTCCAATCACCACATCCCCCGCTTTTGGAACCCCACCGCCGATGTCAGCCGCGTAAAATCTCCCCATTTGCTCCCCGGTCGGCCGCAACGATGCCGTATCCCCCGTGGAACTCTGGGTATAGAACTCAAACCCTTGCGGTAATCTCCCGCCACCATAACGCCGAATCAACACAAAGCCCTCGTCCAAATGCACCGAAGCCACCTCCCCAACGCGTTGGATCGATGCGGCCTGCACCGCCTCCTCAGCCGCCCCTCCACCCGACGATCCCATCGAGCGCTTCAACAGGCCACAGGACGATACCGACAGACAAAAACAGAGCATCACCAGCCCACCTCGCCAATTCGCCATATTGAGACACTTCACAGGCGAGACTCCTACCTCCGGGATGACCAATTCGCACGGCTAAAAGCCACCATCAACAGAACTCCCCCCGCGATGCTTTCTCGGGGCCAATCCCCACCAAGTCCTCCAGTTTCCCGGCCCGATGGGCCAACCTCACCAAGCCCTCCAGTTCCCCCGGCCTGATGGGCCGAGACAGCAAAGCCCAGGGCAAGTGAGGTTACGAACACCGCCCTGGGTTCCGAACCGCACGAAGCCAGCGCCCTAAAGGGGCGCGAGAAGACCATAAACTACGCTTCAGCCCTTCTCGCCGACTTTCAGCCCGCCGGGGGCTTTGTCGCTTCCAAACCAAGGCCCCCTCCCCGGTCCCCTGCGGGAATTCCCAGCTCATCCTGTCATTGACAGAACTC
>JAPKDA010000165.1 GCA_028822695.1 Akkermansiaceae bacterium | reverse complement strand
TCCGGCCCCAGGGTGCCAAGGTCCTGGTTAACAACAAGATCGGCATGAAGCACTGGTGAGCAGCGCATGATTGCGGCGGCAATGACAGGTAATCAGTGATCGGGGGGGAGCCTTCATTTAATCCGGAGGTGAGGATGGGATGAATGCGCGTGATGACTCATTGCGGTGAGAAAGAGAACCGGTAGAAGATAGTGGTAGCTGACTGCACGGGCTGACTTGTCCTGAACATCAAGATGCGGGTCTCGGCACCGTGGATCTCACTGCCAAGAAACTCATAGGAAGTTCCCGGTGTCCCGGATGCCCAGTTGATGAGGTCGGGGGAGGAGTCCAGAGTCACTGCCACTGCATCCAGCCCGGTCGCGATTTGCAGGGTAAAAGTCTGGTATGTCCCGGGAGTGAGCGCATCCTCGGGGTCGTATTCGAGGGACAAGGTGACCGGTTCGGCATTGGCCTGTTTCGGGTCAGTGCCAAAGATGTATTCGAGGAGGTTATCCAGGCCGTCTTTGTCAGGATCCGCATCATTTCCGGAAATGAGGGGGGAGGCCAGTTCGGTGGGTGAGAACAGGCTGCCGCGCCAGGTATCAATGGACACGGAGTCCGCTGCCCCGGGATTGCCGCCAATGTCCCGGCTCGCCCGCCAGTTGATGGCCGTTCCGGGATTCCCGTCACCGAAGTTTGCGGAAAAAACCAGAGAGTAACCATCTCCATCGGCTTCCTCGGGCCAGGGCGGATCGTCCCGGTAGCGCAGGTTGAAAATCGTTGCTCCCGCGGCATCCAGCAGCGTGAGGCGCTCACCGCCGTTGTCTAGGCTGGTTGCGTTGGCAAAAGAACCGGCAATGGGGAGGCCGGGCCCGTAACGCGACTCGAAGGCGGCCTGGTCACTGATGATCAGGAGATATTGCCCGGGAAGAAGCTGGCTGGTTGAGCTGTTATTATTAAAGTCAAAATCGATACCGGCAGAGAAGGTAAGCCCGGAGAGTTCAATGATATCGGTCGATGTGTTTACCATTTCGATAAACTCGAACTGGCTACGGTTAGTAAACCCGGCGGCAATTTCTCCCACATCCGGTGAAGCCGGCCTGTAGTGGATCTCGGAGACTGAAAGGTTTGAGGCATCGGCGGGGACCCCCACAATGAACGAGGCCCCGGTAAGTGCCGACCACGTTTCCCCGGATTGCGCACGGGCCTTTATGGTTCCGGTTTGGCTTAAGGGAAAGTCTCCGGTGTAGAGCATCACCCGGGGTGACCCGTTGCCGTTATCCGGAATGTCCTCGGCAAGAGGGTCGGAACCATCAGTTGTGTAGTAGATATTTCCCGCCGCGGCACTGATGGAAAGGTTAAACCCGGAGGGGACCGGCCCGCCATGTTGACTGAAGAGTGGAGCATCTATGGCGGGATACAGGTTGATGGCCCTGAAGCGCTCGATCATGAAGTCATTACGCGTTGTCAGGTAAGTGTCTCTGAGCCAGGCAATCTCGGGATCCCAGTCATCGTTGCGCGTGAGTGTCTTGTTCAGTGGATCCCCCTCGTTGACATCTCCCCAGCGTGCTGATTCCACGATCATCGCGTCGCGGATCTGGGTGGTCATGGTGTCAAGCCGCGCTGTATTTCTGGTCACGGTCATTTCACCGTCATTGAAGAGATGCTTGTGGAGGCGATCCCCGAACCGTCTTTGAAACTCCGGATACTGGCGCAGTTTTGAGTAGGGGAATGCAGGAGATCCGTTGCTGCCCACCCTGGTAGTGTCAAATGTGGCAATGCGCTGGGGAGGCAGTTGATTTTGAAAAATCGCAAGCGGGAACGCGTTAAGGAGCAGGTTGTTTCCCATGCTCATCTCGGCGTCCCACGCAAAGAATCGAAACTTCCCGGCCCCGTCGCGGGATTTGCGACCGCAATACCAGTTCTTGTTGTCAAAATACCCAACAGATTCCTCCTGTGCCGGATTGTTGGGATTGGTCATGTAGATTGGCTTGTCCCAGTCGTAGTCGCCAGCCCAGATACGGGTGATCATGGCATCAATGTAGCCGTCGATATCAAGATACTCCTGGATGGCCAGGTAGTCCTGCTCTGTCGAAATACCTGACTGCGACAGGGATTGCAGTGTCTGGTAGGCCGTTGCGGTGCCGTCGACTTGAGTGTAGTCCTCACCGAAGAAGGTTGGATGGTGGTAGACATCCCAATCCTCCTCCTCGCCACCGAGATGAGCCGTGAAAAACTTCGCATTCGGACGTTCGTGAAGGTCGTAGACTCCCCAGAACAACCCGTTGATATAGACGTGCACATACTTGCCGCGTGGCGAGAGCAGCCCGATGTCAGTTTCTGTCTTTCGTATAAACTGGTCACGGATATAGGAGGCATGCGGGGCAAGCTCATGTGATGCGTTGCCGAATGGAACGGCCCAGCCGTCGTGGCCTCCGGGTCGCAGGATGAGCTGGTCAAAGAAGTCGACGGGAGAGTCCCCGAAAAGGGGAAAACGCAGTTTCCCCTTGCCGTAGCTTTTGCGAAAATAGAGGCGGAAAGGTTTCTTCGGGTGCGAACGGGCATTGCCGCCATGCAAGCGCATTCCCGCGTTTTGCTGGAATCCGTCAGTGCTGTTCGGGTCAAAATATTCGATGGAGATCGGGATTTCCTCGGAACCTTCCCGCCCATTGGCGTAGATGCCATTGGTCGCGAAAAGGTTGTCCCGTTCAGTTGAAATCGCGATCACGGGAAGTGTTGTTGTCAGTGAGCTTTCAATCTGTGAGGAGTAGGCTGGGTCATTGGTGACCACCGGATCCATCCCGTAATCGGCAGTCACGCTTGATCCGCCGTCAGTACCCCATGTTGCCGGGTATCCGGGAGGTGAGGTTGGCTGGTTGCGTATATCGGAGACGTAGATGTAGGTGTGGGTGTCGACGTTGGTGGGCTGGAAGCCTTCCTTGAAGGCCGCGGCCCTGAGGGTCGTCGTGGTCGTTATCTGGATTGGTGAATCATAAACAATACCGGTTGTCGTTGTTGGTGGGGATCCGTCCAAAGTGTATCGAATTGCGGCACCGGGGGTGGCAGTTGTAATTTCAACCTCGATCGGATCGGAGTAGAAGCCACGGTCAACGCTGAAGCTGGTATCCTTGACGAATCCCTCCACCGAGGAACCGTTTGCCGTTTCCGGGGTTGGCGTGATGTAGTAGCCTTCGACCAACGCGCCGTTCTGGTTGACCATTTCGATATCAAGCTCGGGCAACATGAGAAGATCGGAACTGTCGAGTGCCCAGTTGAGCATGTGGAAGGCTAGCACATTGTTGCCCTCATTGAGTGTTGCAATGGAATCGGTGAGGTCAAAATCCTGGAAAACGATCGCCTCGCTGTCGCTGTGGAAGTTTGTCGAGAGCGAGTTAAAGGAAGGTGCGGACGGGGCGTTGGCCGCGGCCACCTGGGTGCCGTTCAAGTATGCGATAAAACCGTCATCGTATTTCATTCGCAGGTTCAGAGATGTCACGGTATTTGCCCCGGTTAACGAGAATGGAACACGCACATAGCAGGTGCCGTTGATATTGAAGGTGCCCGCCTCGACATTTCCGTTCGTTCCTAATAAATCGGTATAGGTGCTGCCGGTTCCCCTCTCGTAGCCGATCCCTGTATTGGCTGCCGTCCATGTGCTGTCATCGAAGCTGTCATCCTGCCAGTTTGCGATTGTGCTGCCGGGAACGATCCACCGGCAGGGGGCGCTCGCGGCGATGATGGTGGAGGCTACCGGGGGCAGGGTGGTGCCGAAACCGTAGGAGATACCCTCGAATTGTTCGGGATA
>JAPKDA010000164.1 GCA_028822695.1 Akkermansiaceae bacterium | reverse complement strand
CCCGTGCTCCTGCCCGTGCTGGCACCCCGGACACACATCCAACCACTCCGGAGTCCCGTCCGTAAAATGCTCCCTCTTCCATACCGGCACCCGCGTCTTGATCTCATCGATCAACCACCGACACGCCGCAAACGCATCCCGCCGATGTGACGAGGACACATACACCGCCACCGCAATATCCCCGATCGCCAGGTGCCCCACCCGATGCGACGCCACCACCTTGGTCACATTGAACTTCTTCAACCCTTCCTCCATCACCCGCTGTCCTTCTTTCAAGGCCAGGGTCGGATGCGCATCATACTCCAGACTCGTCACCTCCCGCCCCTCGTTGTGATTCCTCACCAGCCCCTCAAAATTCACAATCGCCCCACAAGACGCATCCAGCACTTCCCCGCGCAAAGCAGCGAGATCCAATGGCTCTGATTCAATCTTAAACATCACTCTCTTCCATTCTCCGACTTCTGTTCTCCGATCTCTGACTTCCGGCTTCCGAAAATCACCCTCCCGCAAACGGCGGCATGAAGGCCAGTCGATCCTCCTCGACCAGCACATGGTCCCAAGGCGCAAATTCATCATTCACCGCCAGCCGCACCGTATCGAGATCCATCGTAAACCCATGCGACACCCGCAATTCGTCCCACAGCCCCGCCGCCGTCGCTGCAGTCGTCGTATGCGGCTTCGTCGAACACCCTGCCTCGTCCCGCAGCTTCGCAAAAAACTCTAGCGTCACCGCCTTCTCCGTCGATCCGGATGCCTCCCGCTTCCGCAACTCCTCCATATCCTCCGGCCGATTGCAATTATGCAGCGCCTCCGGTGAAGGAAGATCGATCGCGTTCAGTGTCAACTCATCGAGAAAATGCCGCGCACAAAGCCGGTCTCCTTCCACCGCCTTCCGCACCGCCTCCACCGCCGCAGGCTCATAAATCGCACACAGGGGCTCCGGCACCCCGTCAATCGCACTCCGAAAACACGTTGCCTCCGCCGAAACATCCCGCGACGCCACCAACAGCTTCAGCGTCTCCTCATCAATATTCGGCAAATCACAAGCCATCACCAACCACGCCGTCCCCGGCTCCGATTCCAACGCCGTCAAAATACCACCCAACGGTCCCTTGTCAAAAATCGCATCAGGCAAGGTCGCAATCTCGTAACTCCGCTCGTCATCCGCCGCGATCGAAAGACTGGCCTTCTCCGTCACTCCCCCCAACAACCTCATCCCCCGATCCCGAAACGACTCCTCGCCCCTCACCGCAAGATCCGCCTTGTCACGTCCCATCCGGCGGCTTTTGCCACCGACCAGAAGGAGTCCGTGTAGAATAGGGTTCATCGAAATCGCAGAGCGCTGCGCGGACTCTACCCCGCCCCGTGGGGAGTTCAACAAAACCATGAAGAACCCATGATCTTCCACCTTCAGCCGCTCCAGGCCCGCCTCCAAATCACGCCATCGAAGCCCCATCAGGAACCAGGGGACAGACCAGCTAGTGCCCGCCCCCCTGTTTGCGGATCCCTCTGTTTACTGCTAGACCGCCCACTACAATTCAAGATCCAATGGCTTCATCAAGTCCTGCACTGGTCTGCGGATTGCCAATACGCGCACCTCGTCATCAGCAATGTAGAATAGAACACGAAAAGCCGACCTCGGTTTACCCACCAACAAACATCGAATTGGGACTGAACAGCGGTCCGACTCCCTCCCAAGAGCGTGCCGATCTGCTTCACAAGGCCTTCTCAAGGACACCCCGGAAGGATTGCAATTCGTCTGCCGTCTGTGCCGCTCATGAACGTCCACGAGCCCTGTGCCGGTAACATCTTGTGAAGAAATCAATAAGCAGCTCAGAGCAACAAATATGCGTAGTTTATTCATCTAGGATTTGAATCCGCCAGTCCGCATAGAGGTGCGCGCATGTTTTTCAGCGTGGTGGGAGGGGGCGATTGACCCCGACCAGGCTTTCCAACACTCCTCCTAAAATCGTTGTAAAGGCTGTGTTGTCCCCCATCAGCGGACAACAACAACGTCATTTCAAAATCTAAATCCAGACCTCCTCGACCGACCCTTGCACAAAAATAATTGCTGACACGGAGAAGCGCCGGTGCGATTGGTCGATCATAGGCCCGACCGGTATCATGAGCGTATCAACCACAGATAAATTCGGAAGACCTCTGCGGGATTTACGCATCTCGGTCACCGATCGCTGCAACTTCCGCTGCCGCTATTGCATGCCGGCCGAGGTCTTCGGACCGGACTACGCCTTCCTGCCAAAGGACGAAATCCTCAGCTTCGAAGAGATCTCCCAACTCGTCCAAACCCTTGCCCCGCTGGGAATCCGAAAGATCCGCCTGACCGGTGGAGAACCTCTTCTGCGCCGGGGAATCGATGACTTGGTCGGCCTCCTTTCCGCCATCGATGGCGTGGATGATCTCGCCATCACCACCAACGGAGTCCTCCTCGCACATCATGCCGAAGCGCTCGCCTTGGCCGGACTGAACCGCGTCACCGTCAGCCTCGACGCCCTCGACCAAGACGTCTTCACCGCAATGAATGGCGTAGGTGCCAAAGTCGACCGCGTCCTCACCGGCATCCGCACCGCCCGCCTCCACGGCCTACCGGTGAAGATCAATGCGGTCATTCAGCGCGGCGTCAACGAGAGCGAAATCCTCCCCCTCGTCCGCATGGCTCGGGAGGAAGGCGTGGTCATGCGATTCATCGAATACATGGATGTCGGCGAAACCAACGGCTGGAACATGAAAGACGTCGTCCCCATGGCCGACATCCTCGAAACCATTCAATCCGAGTTCCCTCTCAAACCCCTCGATCCCACCGAACCCGGCGAAGTCGCCAAGCGCTTCCGCCTCGCCGACGGCAGCGCCGAGATCGGCATCATCTCCTCCGTCACCAAGCCCTTCTGCACAGGCTGCCAACGCCTCCGCCTCTCTGCCGATGGCCAACTCTTTACCTGCCTTTTTGCCGCCCAAGGCCATGACGTGAAGCAACTCCTGCGCGGAGAGTCCCCTGACGAAACCCTGCGCACCATGGTTTCCTCCCTCTGGTCTCAACGGACCGATCGCTACTCCGAAGAGCGAGGTCAAGGGAACCCTCCCAGGGCCGAGATGAGCTACCTCGGAGGTTGACCCGATCCCGCCCGGATCCCCCAGTGAGCATATCCTCTGACCCCCATCAGAGGATCCACACACTAAATACCAGAAATTGCCGATCCTTGGTTCTTCTCCTGACCTGCCGGTCGCGATAGCCTCATCTTTAACGCGTAAGATTGTGGCAAACGAAGGAAATCAGCACAGCAGTTCGGCATTTGCTTCCCTCTTGGGGTTTTGCATCCCCTTCCAACTCTCCTCTCAAAAAATTAACTGACCTTGGTGGGTCGCCGGAGGTTTCGTCCTCATCAGCGCCATCGGCGCCCGCAAGGCCCGCGTCCGCCAGGACCGCATCGACGCAAGAAAGGGGAAATAATCCTCCCCCTCAAATCCCGGCCCCCTCTTCATCGAAAGCCCACCCAGGGGAGCGACTGCGTCCCGCCGTCGTCTAGAATCCCTCCTCGCCTCCGGATCGAAATACTCCCGCACCGTCCCCGCAAAAATCTTCGATCGCACCACCTCCCACATGACCTTCCCCAACCAGGCATCTCCCCCCTGGGACCGCGGGCGTCCGGCCCGCCGTCGCAAGCGAAGCGCGAAGGCTGGTTCGCGGTTCCTCATTCCCCTCTTCCCTCCTCACCAATAACCGATAACTGATAACCGCGCCGCAGGCGCTCAAAACCCCACCCGCGCCCCAATCACCA
>JAPKDA010000004.1 GCA_028822695.1 Akkermansiaceae bacterium | reverse complement strand
CGGCTTCCTCCGCTTCTGTGCCGACATGCGCGGCCTCTCCGGCTCCGCCAAATCCGACGCCGTCGACCGCGCCATCGAAACCTGCTTCCTGCAAAGCGTCACCAGCCAGGCCATCGACACCCTCTCCAAAGGCTACCGCCACCGCACCTGCCTCGCCCAAGCCCTCCTCCACGACCCCGAAGTCCTCGTCCTCGACGAACCCGCCCCCCCCATCATCGTCACCCCCCCCTTTTTGGACTGCGGTGGCAGAGCGAGGAACGAGCGCCGACACCGCTTTCGCGCAGCACCGCCCGCAACTTATCTCCCCAACCGCCACCCCCCAAAGCGGTGGCGCCTCCCCCCCTCCCCCCATCCCCGCGCTCCAAGAACGCCCCCTCATGAGCCCCGTTCATCCCCTCATGCCCATATCCTCTCATTCTCCCCGCAAATCCCCCCGGAGAACAGAATCGCCCTTGAATAACAGACAATGAATCCTAGTTTGGCCGAAGCCGGATCGATATCCGTCCTCTCCCGCTCAACATGAACGCCCTCTCGTGCAAACTCTGCTCCTTCTGGAGCTCCTCCATCGGAAAGAAAACCGTCGTAGCGCTCACCGGAATCGTCCTCCTCCTCTTCCTCCCAGGCCACCTCATCGGAAACCTCCTCTTCTTCCTCGGACCGGACTCCATCAACGCTTACGGCATCTTCCTCCACGAACTCGGACACGGCGCGGTCATCTGGATCGCCCGCTTCACTCTCCTCGCCTGCCTCATCGCCCACGTCGTGGCCACCATCCAGCTCGTCCGGCAAAACAAGGCCGCCCGGGAAACCCAATACGCCTGCAAGGCCACCGTCACCGCCACCCGTTCCTCCCGGCTCATGATCTGGAGCGGCCTCACCATCCTCTTCTTCATCATCTTCCACATCCTCCACTACACCGTCCGCATCGCCTACGACTTCGACGGCCCCGCCTTCCAAACCATGCTCGACGGGCACCAGACCCTGAACATCCACCAAATGATGCTCGTCGGCTTCTCCAACGGCCCCGTCACGATTTTCTACATCATCGCCATCACCTGCCTCTGCTCCCACCTTTCCCACGGCGTCTCTTCCGTCTTCCAAACCCTCGGCCTGCGAACCGAAAAGTCCGCATCCGCCATCACCGCATTCGGCAACCTCTACGCATTCGCCATCTGGGCCGGCTTCCTTTCCATGCCCATCGCCATCTTATTCTTCGGCGTCGGCAAATAGCGAAACCCTGACCCGAACCAAACACTTTTTCAATGACACTCGACAGCAACATTCCCGCGGGTCCGCTCGGCCAGAAATGGACGAAACACAAAATGGATTCCAAGCTGATCAACCCCGCCAACAAGCGGAAGTTCAACATCATCGTGGTCGGCTCCGGGCTGGCCGGTGGAGCCGCCGCCGCGACGCTCTCCGAACTGGGCTACAACGTGAAATGTTTCTGCTACCAGGACAGCCCCCGCCGAGCACACTCCATCGCCGCACAGGGAGGCATCAACGCCGCCAAAAACTACCAGAACGACGGCGACTCGGTCTATCGACTCTTCTACGACACCCTCAAAGGCGGCGACTTCCGCTCCCGTGAGGCCAACGTCCACCGCCTCTCCGAGGTCTCCCTCAACATCATCGACCAATGCGTCGCCCAAGGCGTCCCCTTCGCCCGGGAATACGGCGGCCTCCTCGACAACCGCTCCTTCGGCGGTGCCCAGGTGAAGCGCACCTTCTACTCCCGGGGCCAAACCGGACAACAACTCCTCATCGGCTGCTATCAAGCCCTCGCCAAGGAAATCTCCGGCGGAAACGTGGAGATGTTCCCGCGCACCGAAATGCTCGACCTCGTCGTCGTAGACGGCCACTCCAAAGGCATCATTGTCCGTGACCTCGTCACCGGCGAAGTCACCTCCCACGCGGCCGACGCCGTCATCCTCGCCACCGGCGGATACGGCAACGTCTTCTACCTCTCCACCAACGCGATGGGCTGCAACGTCATGGCTGCTTACCGCGCCCACAAACGCGGCGCTCTGTTCGCCAATCCCTGCTACACCCAGATCCACCCCACCTGCATCCCCGTCAGCGGCGACTACCAATCCAAGCTGACCCTCATGTCGGAATCCCTCCGCAACGACGGACGCATCTGGGTTCCCAAATCTAAAGAGACCGCCGAGAAAATCCGCAAAGGTGAACTCAAGGCCAAGGACGTCGCGGAAGAAGACCGCGACTACTACCTCGAGCGTAAATATCCGGCCTTCGGAAACCTCTGCCCACGCGACATCGCCTCTCGCTCCGCCAAGCAAGTCTGTGACGACGGCCGCGGAGTCGCCCCCTCCGGCAAAGGCGTCTACCTGGACTTCGAGCAGCCCATCTCCGTCCAGGGCCAACAGGCCATCGCCGCCAAATACGGAAACCTCTTCCAAATGTATGAGAAGATCTCCGGCGACAATCCCTACGAAACGCCGATGCAGATCTACCCCGCCGTGCACTACACGATGGGTGGCCTCTGGGTGGACTACAACCTGATGTCCAACATCCCCGGCCTTCACGTTCTCGGCGAAGCCAACTTCTCCGACCACGGAGCCAACCGCCTCGGTGCCTCCGCCCTCATGCAAGGCCTCGCCGACGGCTATTTCGTCATCCCCACCACCATCGCCAACTACCTCGCCACGCAAACTCCGGGCTCCGTCACCACCGACCATCCGGAATTCAAGCGCTGCCGCGATGAGGTCAAGGACCGGGTCTCCACCCTCCTGCAAATCCGCGGCAAACGCACCGTCGATTCCTTCCACCGCGAACTCGGCCTGCAGATCTGGGACAACTGTGGCATGGCCCGCACCCCGGAGACCCTCAACGCCGCCCTCAAGCGCATCCCCGAGATTCGCGACGAATTCTGGGCCAACGTCAATGTCACCGGCACCGGCAAGGAGCTCAACATGGAGCTCGAAAAGGCCGGCCGAGTCGCCGACTTCCTCGAGTTCGGCGAACTCCTCTGTCACGACGCCCTCGACCGCGCCGAATCCTGCGGCGGCCACTTCCGCGCCGATCACCAATTCACTGAAGACGACGAAGAGGTCAAGGACGGCCGCACCCAACCCGGCGAAGCCAAACGCCACGATGACAAATTCTCCTACGTCGCCGCCTGGGAACACAACGGCACCGGCAAAGCCCCCATCCTCCACAAAGAGGACCTCGTCTTCGAAAACGTCGCTCCCTCCATCCGCTCTTACAAGTAACCTTCACTCCCATGGCCAATCTCAATTTGACTCTCAAAGTCTGGCGCCAAGCCCGCCCCGGCGACGCAGGCTCCATCGAAACCTACGACGCGAAGGACATCCCCGAGGAGGCCTCCTTCCTCGAGATGCTCGACATCGTCAACGAGCGACTCATCCCTGCAGGCGGCGACCCAATCCATTTTGACCACGACTGTCGCGAAGGAATCTGCGGCGCCTGCTCGCTCACCATCAACGGCGTCCCCCACGGCCCCGAAGGCGGCATCACCACCTGCCAACTTCACATGCGCAAGTTCAAGGACGGTGACACCATCTGGATCGAGCCGTTCCGCGCCAAAGCTTTTCCCGTCATCAAAGACCTCGTCGTTGACCGCAGCGCCTTCGACCGCATCATCGAGTCCGGTGGTTACATTTCCGTGCGCACCGGCAGCGCACCCGACGCCCACGCCATCCTCGTTCCGAAAGAAGCTGCTGACGCATCCTTCGAAGCCGCCGCTTGCATCGGCTGTGGCGCCTGTGTGGCGGCCTGCAAAAACGCCAGCGCCATGCTCTTCGTCTCCGCAAAGGCCTCCCACCTCAACCACCTCCCCCAAGGCCAACCGGAGAAACACGAGCGGGTCCTCGCCATGGTCAAAACCATGGACAACGAAGGCTTCGGCAACTGCACCAACCAATACGAATGCGAAGCAGTTTGCCCCAAGGAGATCTCCGCCGACAACATCGCCAAACTCAACCGCGATTACTCGGCAGCCAAATCCCACGACGCCGTGGTCTAGGGGCCGAGGCGCACAGCCATTTTGGACTGCGGTGGCAGAGTGAGGCACGAACGGCGACACCGCTTTTGCGGTAAACCACCGCCACTCCAGCACACCCCGCCCCCCCAAAGCGGTGTCGACACCCTTCCAGGGTTCTCCCACCGCAGTCCAAAATCCTCCCCCCCCGAGATCCCCCTCCCTCCCCAACCCAAAAGAACCCCTCACCCGCAGAACTTTCGATTTGCGAATTGTCTGGGATTCGGGACTCTGTCCGAGTTCTGAAACGACTCCTCCAACCCAGCGCCCTCCTTCTCGCCCTCTTCCTCGTAGGCGGATGCGCAGCTTTCACCTCGTCTCGCCCACAGGAGTCCGTCCAGGTCGACGCTCCCCAAGCTTGGCTGGAATCCGGGAAAGGCCACCACGGTAAAATTTCCACCGGCTGGCTCAACGAATTCAGCGATGCCCGGATGAAACAACTCGTCCGCGAAGCCGTCGCCCACAACAACAACCTCCAAGCCACCGCTCACCGACTCAAAGCCACCCGCGAAGGAACCATCGGCGCCCGGGCAGCCCGACTCCCTTCCGTCAGCGGCAGGAGCGGCTACTCCACCTCCCGATCCGGCAACGGCTCCGCCTCCTCGACGACCAGCGAATCTTACTCCCTCTCCCTGAACGCCTCCTGGGAACCTGACCTCTGGGGTCGCCTCCGCGACCTCGATAGAGCCTCCTATGCCAACTACGAATCCGCCGTCGCCGATTTCCGCGGCGCCCGACTCTCCCTCGCCGTCAACACCGCAAAGTCCTGGGCCAACCTGATCGCAGCCCAACAACAACTCGATCTCACCACCACCACCCTCTCCAGCTTTCAGGACAACCTCCGGATCATCGAGCGCCGCTATCGGGCAAACCTCCTCCGCTCCGTGGACGTCCAGTTCGGTCGCAACAACGTCGCCGCCGCCGAACGCGACCTTCGGAACCGAATGCTCAGCCGCAACGAAGCTGCCCGCTCCCTCGAACTCCTTCTCGGTCGCTACCCCTCCGCGGCCCTCCAGTCATCATCCCAACTCCCTCGGATGAAACCCAACGTCCCCGTTGGTCTTCCATCGGAACTCCTCGCCCGGCGTCCCGATCTCACCGCCGCCCGCCTCGACGTCTACGCCTCAGCAAAACGCGCCGATGCCGCTCGAACAGACCTCCTCCCCTCCCTCCGTCTCACCGGGGCCTCCTCCAACAGCACCAGCGCCTCCTCCAACCTCCTCAACCCCGAATACCTCACTTGGTCCATCGCCTCCTCCCTTGCCCAAACCATCTACAACGGTGGCGCCCCCTCCGCCGATGCCCGAGCAGCCCTCGAACAAAATCGCGCCGCCATCAGCAGCTACGTCCAGATCTGCCTCGTCGCCTTCCAGGAAGTCGAATCCGCACTGGAAACGGAGCGCTCTCTCGCTGAACAGGAAAAATTCCTCCGCATGGAAGTCGAGCAGGCCGGTCTCGCCGAAAAGCAGTCCGAACGGGACCTTGCCATGGGTATCGAGGGCTCCACGGTCCTTGAGATTCTCGAAGCCCAACGCCGGGCCGTGAACGCCCGGGCCTCCCTCATCCGCCTCCGCAACGATCGCCTCCAAAATCGCCTCCATCTCCATCTGGCCCTCGGCGGGAACTTCGAAACGTCCAAATAGGCGCTCTATCCTTCCCGATTGACGATCTTTCGTTAGAACTGCCCCAGCAACCGTCGTAAGTTTCCACCCTCGCATGAACGTTATCCTCCGAATCGCCATTCCCCTGCTCCTCGTCCTCTTCGGATACGGAGTGATGGTGATGCTGCGGGAAACAGAAGAAAAACCCGCCTTCCAGCGTCCCAAACGCGAGCCCCCCAATGTCGACGTCATCGAGCTGAAACGACAACAGTTCCCGATCACCCTTCTCGCCCAAGGCATCGTCCGCCCCCGCAACGACACCTCCCTCACCCCGCGGGTCTCCGGACGCGTCCTGAAAATTGACGAACACTTCGAAGCAGGTGCCTTCTTCAAGAAAGGCGAAATCCTCCTCGAACTCGATCCCGCCGACTTCGACGCCGCCGTCGCCAGCGCGGAAGCACAGGTGGCCCGCTCCGAAGCAAGCCTCGCCCAAGAGGTGGCCCGCGCCGAACAGGCAATCCTCGACTGGAAAGATCTCGGCTACACCGAACCACCCAGCGATCTGGTCATGCGTAAACCTCAGCTCAAGGAAGCCGAAGCCAATGTGAAATCCGGTGAAGCGCAGCTCCTCAAAGCCCAACGTGATCTGGAACGCGCACAGGTCCTCGCCCCCTACGACGGCTGCGTTCGGACAAGAATGATCGGCCTCGGTCAGTCCGTCAGCCCCGGAACCACGCTCGGCGACATCTTCTCCACCGACTACGCAGAAGTCCGCCTCCCCCTCTCCTCTCAAGACCTCAGCTTCATCACTCTTCCCGAAGATAACAACGGAAACGCCTTGGAGGCAGTCCTCAGTGATGCCCTGAAACTCGGCGATGGCCCCACTTGGCCCGCCCAGATCATCCGCAGCGAAGGCGTGCTCGACGAAACCTCCCGCGAATTGTTTGTCACCGCCCGTGTCACCGACCCCTACGGACTCACCAGCGACCACCCCCCCCTCCGCGTCGGGCAACCGGTCCGCGCCAAAATCACCGGCAACATCCTCGAAGGCGTCTTTATCATCCCCCGCAGCAGCCTGCGCTCCCCCACCGAAGTCGTTCTCGTCAATCCCGAGGACTCGACCCTCCAGCGCACTCCCATCACTCCAATTTGGGGCGACAAGACCCAAGTCATCGTGCGCGACGACTTGCCGGAAGGCTGGTTCCTCGTCACCTCCGACCTCCGTGTCGCCGCCAACGGCTCCACCGTCAAACCACTCCTCCCCGGAGAACGGAAAAAACTGGAGGAACCCGAGGAGGCTCCCAAGGCTGCCAGAATCAAGGGGTGACACCCCGGGGCCTGAGCCTCTTCTTCCTCGCCTGAGCCGGACCTACTCTTCCTCGGGCTCAGGGATGGGAACCACGGGAGGGCTCACCTCGGGAACAACCGTCATTTCGATCGGCTGCGTCCCACGAAGAACCCGCACCATGGTCTCTTCTCCGTTCACCAAATAGTACAAAGCATTCACCGCATCCGCATAGGTCTGCACCTCACGCTCCCCAACGGCCAAAAGAATGTCGCCCTTCAAAATCCCCGCCGCCGCCGCCGGAGATTCCGGGCGCACTGACATGATCGATAACACCGGATGCTTCACATCCATCCGAATTCCAATCCAACTTGAGACAAACTCCCCACTCGATTTGAGGTCCTTCTCCACCCGCGCAATCGCCTCCACCGGCAGGGCATAGGTCCCCAATCCGAATTCCGGCGCCCCCTGATGACAAAGCGCAACCAAGCGCCCCTGCTTGTCGAAGAGCGGAGTTCCAGGAAGCGGAACCTTTTCTCCCGGATGATGAACCCGCATCAGAGACAGGGGCAGGACAGTCTCGCCATACTTGTTCTCCCAGCTGACCACCCGGCTGACCCGGGTAAGATCCTCCGGATCCAGATAAACCGCATCTCCAGCCTCCAAACTCACCGACGCTCCGCGCTCAATCGCCTCCCCCACCTCAACACCCTCCGGCACCTTCAACAGGGTTAATCGACTCACTTCGTCCCGAATCACGAGCGGCAAAAATTGAGCCCCTTCACCCTCCCCGATTCGCGCCTGGGAAGGATCTGTTCCCAGCACCGCCACGGAGGCCAGGACCCCATCTCCAACCACCACCGTCGCGGCAATCTGCCGCCCCTCTCCCTCCTCCTCCTCAAACGAAATTTCCGGTGCCGCCGCCGCAAGACCGCTCAACAGCAACAGCAAAAACACTCCACCTCGTTTCATCAATACACGCAATGTGCCGCCTCTTCATGTAGCCGCAAGCGCAAACAACACATGTCACGAAATCACGACACGGTTCCGCCAAGATCGGCACCGAGGCTACAATCGGCGCAGAGCCTAAAATTCTGGCTCAGCGTCGTCCTTCTCCTGGTCGACCACGGGCTTCTCATGAGCCACTGGCTCAAGAGTTGGAACGCCTGGATTCGACGCCGAGGCCTCGGTTCCACCTTTCGGCCAAGCCACGAACGCAATCATCAAGGCCGCGTAGGCAACTCCAGCTCCATAGGCCCACTTGGCCATGCCGAGCTCCTTGAACCAGACACCCACCCGCTCCATCAGGAGACTCCGGGCGGAGCGCTTGAGGACGTCTTCCCGCTGACGGCGGTGGAATTCGTCGAGAAAATCGTCAAAATACTCGTCAGAAGGCGTTTCGTAGCGCTTCAGGCAGAGGATATTTTGTAGTTCTGTAGAGTCGGTGTTCACGAGGTTCGGGATTTATTGCGGGCTCCTTAATTAATCCCCAGTCTGAGGTGACGTTTTTGAAAATTAGAGCGCTCGGAAGTCCTCGAGATGCCCTTGTAACTGTTGATGGGCATAGTAGAGCCGTGACCGCACTGTCCCCTCGGACACACCAAGAACCTTACTGATCTCGGCGTGTGGCATTCCTTGGATATCAAACATAGTAACCACAGCTCTATGATCAACAGACAAGGCTTGCAGCGCTTCGTTCAACTTTTTTTGAAGTTCATGGATATTACTTTGGTGCCGGGGGTTAGCCCGGTGGCCCTGATCCACAAAATTCGGGTCGTTTTGGATGCCGGAATCCACCGCATCCAGACTCATCCCACTCCGCCGCTTCCTCTTCTTCAGGAAGTTCAGGCTCATGTTGACCGCGATGGAGTAAATCCACGTATAAAACGTGGATTTCCCCCGGAAGTGCCGGAGAGACCGATAGGCCTTCGCGAAGACATCCTGGAGGATATCGTGGGTATCCTCCTTGTTGGAGGTCATGTTGTAGACGAGGCCGTAGAGCTTTTTGCTGTACTTGATGACCAATTCGTCAAATGCCCGCGTGTCCCCATCTTGGGCACGTTGGACAAACTCGTAATCTGGATCGGAAGAATTTTCGGCGGGCATTCGGGCAGGCAGGACTCCAGACCGAGACTAGGGACAACGGGCCCGCTGTCAAAGGGCAAGGAAGGCCCGGTCCCTTGGCGATGATAGACACACCAAAGGCCTCCTCTGTTCAATCTCTGTTACCTAGAACACCAATCGGCCGACAACGGCTCGTCCGCACCGAAACACACTCGGTGTCCGGAAGGATGAATTTCTCAATCGTGACGGTCGCCTCCACCACCGCAAACTCCTTCACCACAGCATCAGCGATCTCATCGGCAAAGGTCTCGATCAGCTTCCGGGGCCTCTCCCCTGCCAAGGCTCGGATCCAGCGAGCCACGGTGTCGTAATTCACGGTCCGCTCCACATCCTCGTCGAGATCCACAAAGGCACGATCCGGACGCATCTCCACGGTCACCAATAAATCCTGAGCCTCCGCCCTCTCCTCCTCCGGCACCCCAATGTGGGTCGAGATGCGGAGCTTCCGGATTTCAATGAGGTCCTCGCTACGCCGTGGCACAGACCCCACCCGACTATTGTGCTCCATCATGGCATGCAGGGACTTCACACATGCCAGCAGGAAACGAGGTCCAGCAGCCGCCAGCCGCTCCGAGTCGTCATAACCGCTCAGCACCCCCACCGGCACCACCCCCCCGTGCAGGGCGGTTTCGATGTCGTGAACCATATCGCCGACGTAGCCTGTCTCCTCCGGCACCAAATCATGCTCACGAAGGATCTCATGGATCACCTTCCTCTTGTCGAGGACTCCGGCATAGGTCTCCTCAAAATACTCCCCAAAGCCAAAGGCCTCCACCTGTGAGGCGAACTCCTTGGCATCCATGCTCGTCAGCACAAACATTCGCAGTCCGTTTTCCCGACACCAATTCAGAAACTCCACCGTCCCCTCCAGCGGCCTCACCGCCTGTTCGGAATCCCGGAACCCCGCACGAAAATGGTCTTCCAGCTCCGCCAGCGGAATCCCAGGCAGTACTTCCTCGTAGAATTCCGAATACGGCAATCGAAAGCGGCTCCGAAACTCCTCCCACCCCATCGGCTCCTTGTCAAAGCGCTGCAACACCGCATTGGTGGCATCCAAGGTCGGCCCCTTGTCGTCAACCAGGGTCCCCGACCAATCAAAGATGAGTGCGCGAAACATAATCTAACCAATGGTCAGCCGGATCTCGCGGAGCTTCTTCCGGCCAAGCGACTGCTGTAGTCTGGATAGGATTTCTCCACGGGATTGCTCAAGATGAAATTTCATCGAAGGCTGAAGTACTTTCAAGGTCAACACCCCCTTGTGCAGGGACACCGGCTCCGTCTGACCAGACACAAACTCGCCAGCCACCTCCTTCCAAGCCCCCCGCAGACGACTCTCCTCGATGCCATCCTCCAAGCGGAGCTTGGTCATGATTTCCGTCAACCAGTCTCCGGCCGCGGAAATATTCTTCTCGGGATCGACCGGCTTCCCCGCTCCCCACCATTGTTCCAAAATCTTCTCCCGGACCGAGTCACGAGCAGAATCCTTGGAACGCCGACGGGCCCGAGCCATTACTCCTTACCATCCTCGCCGATTGCCTCAACCGGGCAACCTTCCATGGCCTCCACACACTGCTCCCGTTCCTCGTCACTCTCGGGCTGCTTGAAGACATAGGAATACCCCTCGTCCTCCTCCCTCACAAAATTCTTGGGCGCCGTTTCGCGGCAGAGGTCACAATCGATGCACTGGCAGTCGACATAAAACTGCCCCGCCACGTTTTCTGGATTCTTGTCTTCGCGATCAGCCATAGGAACCGTTGATTTCCACGCCTTGCTTCGCTCAACAATCAGAAGGATGCAACCCCTTTTTGCTCTCCAAACCCGCCTTCCCACCCCCATCCGGGCCGGACCCGGATTCCACACTAGCCAAGCCGGGGTGCAGGGGTTAAATCGGTCTTCGTTAAAACATGGCTGACCCTCCAGAAAACCCCAAATTCGACAGGAAATCGGGAAATCGGTACACCCCCGAGCTCCCCCCGTCTGAAGGCGACTTCTGGGACCTCGGGGACGAAGGCGAGAAAACGCCGGCTCCCATCACCCCGGAACCCAGGCCAGACCGATCAGAGAAAAAAGACACCGGCTCTTCTCCGGAAATCGATCAAGAGGGCCACAAGGCCGATAAGGATCTCGAACCCGAGGAAGTCTCACGGTCCAAATCATCCCGGAAAAACGGCGATGAGAAAAAGCCCCCCCCTTCCTCCCCTCAATCTCTGAGCGAAGCCGCCAGCGATCTGGCCGGGGGAATATCCAAATCCGAGAAAATGGCGATCGGCGGCGTCGGCGCGGGATTGCTCCTAATCGTCATTTGGGCCCTCAGCCTCTTCTTCAGCAACGTCAACACGGAATCTCCAGAAGCCCGTGTGAATTTTCCAGTCGAAGGTCAGTTCGCCACGATGGAAGCCACCAAGACCTACTGGCGCGATCCCAAGGATTCCGACCTCGGCGTCCGCAAGGAAGCCCATCTGATTCCCGCCGCAAAGCTCACCCTGGATCCCGCCAGCAAGTCGGGCGCCCTGAGGATCCTCTTCATGGACGATTCCGAACACATCGTCGGAGACACCATCACCGTCGCCATCTCCAACGGTAAATTTGCCAATGGATCCAGCGAGATCGAAGTCTACGCCACGGAAGGATTCACTGACGAAGGCGATCACGCCGCCTACCTCACCGAACAAATCGGAAAGTGGCACCTCGTCGTCAAGGAAGGCCCGGACCAAAATTCTCCCGGCAGAGATTTCAACGATCTCTTCCGCCTTACCATTTCCAACACCCGACACTGATCAACCAAATGTCCGAGCCTGCATCTCCGCTGGTGCCCACCGAAGGGTGGCACGTCCTTCACCTCTACTACCACGTTGACCACGGTCAGTGGTCCCTCCTCTCCAGTAACGAACAACGGGCCGCCAAGACCCAACTCACTGAACTGGTCCAGGAAATCCGGACCACCCCGGATACCCAGCTACTCGCCTTCTCCGTGGCAACACCCAAGGCCGACTTCGGGTTCATGCTCCTCACCCCCGACCTCCAGGTCGCCAATGCCTTCGAGAAACGGCTCAGTCTCTCCCTCGGACCGGATGTCCTGAGCCCCGCCTTCTCCTACCTTTCCCAGACCGAACGCTCCGAATACACCACCACCAGCGAACAATACGCCGCCGAAACCCTCGTGGCCGAAAAAGGACTCAAGGAAGGCTCCGAAGATTACGAAGCCGGACTTAAGGAATTCGACGAGCGGATGGAGCACTACACCCAGCACCGCCTCTACCCCGTCCTTCCCGACTGGCCTGCGATCTGTTTCTACCCCATGTCCAAGCGCCGCCAAGGCAACGACAACTGGTACTCGCTCGATTACGAGACCCGCCGCGAGCTGATGAAGGGCCACGCCCGTGTCGGCCGCACCTACTCCGGACGCATCCTCCAACTCATCACCGGGTCCACCGGCCTCGACGAAGCCGAATGGGGAGTCACCCTCCTCGCCAAGGACACCGCCGAGTTCAAAAACATCATCTACGAAATGCGCTTCGATGAAGTCTCCGCCCGATACGCCGACTTCGGCGACTTCTACATCGGCATGAACCTCCCCCTCGACGAGTTGTTCAAGCGAGTCTGCCTGTAGAGGAGCACGGGGTTCCAACCCCCCTAGAACTGAAGCGTCTCCACCCAGGAGAAATACATCGCCCACAGCTTCCACCCACCGAAGATCCAAGTCAGCCCCCCAAGGGCAAGAAATGGACCGAACGGCAACGGCCGCCCAAATCCCACCCGGCCAAGAACTGCGGCCACCAGGGCATAAATGCAGGAGGCAAACAGGGTGAAGATCACCCCCGGCCACCCCACAAAGGCCCCGATCATTCCCATCAGCGGCGGGTCTCCCCCACCCATCGCCTCCCGCGGAATCCGCACCAAGTCCGCTTTACCCTCCAGCGAGCTTATCTTCTCAATCATGTGCACATTCCCGTCCAACTCGACCCGGTTCGCACGAATAACAATGTTCGTCGCCTTGGTCCGCTTCCCATCCAGGAGTACGCCGTGTCCCGCGATTTCGATCCGATCATTCTTCCGGTAAAACAAATCACTCCATCCGATGTGCTCGTCGCCGACCACATACTGCAACTCTTCCTCGTCATTCTCTGGTTCGCGAAGATACCACTTCTCCGCCTCGTCAAACTTCATCTTCCGCTCCCCAAAACAAACTTTCCCCAAAATCACCACTGCCGCCAAAACTCCCCATCCCACCGCCACTCCGATCAAGGCCTGTCCCCCACCCCACCAATTCGGAATCGGATCCATGCGACCATCATAGAAGAACAACGCCGGCGCCAACACTCCCCCCACCGCACCGATCGCCATCCCCGCGTAGCACCAATTCACGGGAATGATCATGTGCTCGGCATCGATGAACGAAATCACGACGAGCAACACGCAAAGCGCCATGATGAAAAAAGCCCCCGGAAACGGATGCGACAGCAAATACCACGCCGCCCCAAAAAGCGCCATGGTCAGGAACTCCACAAAGAAATAGCGGAACGCAATCGGCGCCCCACACTCCGCACATTTGGCCCGCTGCAGCAGCCAGGTCAGGCAAGGCAGATTTCGATACCAGGGAATATCCTTCTTACAGTGCGGACAGAACGATCGCTTCGGATCCGAAACCCCCAGCCCCAGCGGAACCCGGTAAATTACCACGTTGAGAAAGGAGCCGATGCACGCCCCAACCAATAATATTGTGATGGGCCTCAGCGGGTGGGCAAAAAGCTCTTCCATGTGCACGACATCCTACCGGATCATACCCTTCAGGAAAATAAGATTTCGGCGGAGGCGAAACTATGGTTTGGAGGTGCCGTGAGCACGCTCCGTGAATCAGCCACCAGAATCGCCCTCCGCCTCTCCGAGGCCGGACACGAGGCGTATTTTGCCGGTGGCTGCGTCCGGGATTCCCTCATGGGTCGAAAACCCAAGGATTACGACATCGCCACCTCCGCCCGCCCCGAGGAGGTCCTCGCCCTCTTTCCCAACGCCGACAAAATCGGTGCGCACTTTGGCGTGATCCTCGTGAAAGCCGACGGCACGCACTTCGAAATCGCCACCTTCCGCAACGACGGCGCCTACGAAGACGGTCGTCATCCGGAGAGCGTCACCTTCACCACTCCTGAAATCGATGCCCAACGGCGCGACTTCACGATCAACGGCCTCTTCGAAAACCCCGTCACCGGTGAGATCATCGACTACGTCAACGGCAGCGCCGACCTCGAAGCCGGCATCATCCGCGCCATCGGAAACCCCGTCGAACGATTCGACGAAGACGCCCTCCGCCTCATGCGGGCCGTGCGCTTCGCAACATCCACCGGATTCGAAATCGATCCTGCTACCTGGGAGTCGATCCAATCACAAGCCCACCTCCTCAAACAAATCAGCACGGAACGAATTCGTGAAGAGTTCTCGCGCACCCTCACCAACCCCCAACGTCGTCGCGGGCTCGAACTCCTCGTCGACAGCGGACTCATGGAGCAGTTCCTCCCTGAGTTCCTCCCCACCCGTGGCTGCGAACAACCTCCGCAGTTTCACCCCGAGGGTGACGTCTACGTGCACACCTGCATCATGTTCGAGCTGCTCCCTCCCGACGCCTCGCTCGAACTTTGCCTCGGCGTTCTCTTCCACGACATCGGCAAACCTCCCACCGCCACCTACGACGAAGAAGCCGACCGCATCCGCTTCAACGGCCACGACCGCGTCGGTGCCGAGATGGCCGAGGAAATCCTCCGACGCCTCCGCTACTCCAACGCCACTATCGAAGCCGTCGTCGCCCTCGTCTACCACCACATGCAGTTCATGCACGTGCAGCAGATGCGGATCGCCAAGCTCAAGCGCTTCATGGCCCGCCCCACCTTCCTCGACGAAATCGAGCTCCACCGCGTCGATTGTAGCAGCAGCCACGGAATGCTGGACAATATTGAGTTCTTAGACGCAAAAACTGCGGAATTTGCCGCTGAACCACTCATTCCCTCACCCTTGATTACCGGGCGGCATTTAATCAGCCTCGGCTTCTCGCCCGGACCCAAGTTCAGCGAGATTCTCGAATATATCCAAACCGAACAACTCGAAGGCCGACTCACCTCCAAAGACGAAGCCCTCGCCGCCGTTCACGAAAAATTCAGCTCTGACTGAACAGATCCTCCCAAATTTCCGTAAACACACCATCACCATGACGGTTCCCACCGAACACGACGACGCCATCAACGCCCAGATCCTCACCATCTCCGAAGACTTGGTCGCCGGATTCCACGAGCATCCTTTCCACATCATTGCCGAAAAGTCGGGCACCCCCCTCGAGACGGTCCTCGAACGGATTCGCGCCATGGTCGAAGCCGGCGTCATTCGCCGCGTCCGCCAAACCCTCCTCGCCACCAAGCTCGCCCACGGAGCCCTCGTCGCCTGGAAGGTCCCGGAGGAGAAACTCAACGCGGCCTTTGACTTCATGTCGAAAGAAGATCCCTTCTCCGGCCACATCGTCATCCGCTCCACCGATTCGGAAGTCTCTGGCTCCGTCTATCGCCTTTGGACCACCCTCAAGGTCCCCCAAGGCGAATCCCTCGACGAGCACGCCACGCTCCTCACAAAACTCGTCGGCGCCGAGGAATACCTCCTCATGCCCGCCAACGGCGTCTTCAGCCTCGGCGTCGGCCACATGCGCCGCCGCACCCTCGGGCCGGGCGCGAAGATCGATGAGCCCGCAGAGATGATGACCACCACCACCGTCAAACTCACCGACGAAGAGTGGAAGGTTCTCCTCGCCATGAAGGAAGAACTACAGCCCGACGAGATCGTCGCCGACCCCTGGCTGGGCCGCGCCGAAATCGCCGGCGTCTCTCTCGAACGTTTCCTCGAAGTCGCTCAAGGCCTCAATGAGAAGAAGGTCATCGGCCGCTTCTCCACCTTCCTCGAGCACACCAAACCCTCCGACACCGGCAAGCGCGTCACCCGTTTCAACGGCCTCTTCCACTGGGCCGTCCCCAAAGGCCGCGAAATCGAAGCCGGGGCCCAAGTCGGTCGCCACCACTGCATGACCCACTGCTACTGGCGTGAAGGCGGGCCCCTCTTCGGCGACGTCAACATCATGGGCGTCGTTCACGGCACCGAAAAAGACGGCGTCATGGCTCACAAAGCAGCCATCGACAAACACCTCGAGTCCGTCGGCATCCCCGTCAGCTACACCAACGTCTTCTGGGGCGGCCGTAGCGAAATCACCCCCTCCGAAATCTCCCCCATCGCCTACAAGGAGTTCCACGAGAAATACGGGAAGGCCTGATCAGTGGTTCAGATCTCCCACTTGGCCCAAATTCCGTGGATTAAGAAAATTTCGAAGATCACCACCAGCGGGCCAACAAACCAAATTGACTACAGCTTGCTCTCCTGACAGTCGGTCTTTGGAAGACTCGAGAAGTTTACCTTCCATCAACGGAATACAGCACTTCGCTCCGCGGCAGTCTGAGAACCTTGAGGCCCAGCCCTACGCCGGCGCTTCCGCCTCGTCAGGCTCGGCCTTCGAACCCTCCGGCTCAAACGACAGCTCCTTGGCTCCCTTCTCGTGGCAGACATCCACACGAGAGCCTTCCTTGACCGTCCCGCGGAGCAAATCCTCCGCCAACGGATCTTCGAGAAAGCGCTCCACGGCACGGCGCATCGGCCGCGCACCGAAGGCAGGATCGTAACCCTCCTTGATGAGAAAATCGGTCGCACTGTCGTCGAGGTTGAGAACAATGTCCTTTTCGGCAAGACGCTTGTCCAACTTGGAGACCTCCAGATGAACGATCCTCCCAAGGTGGGACTTCTCGAGCATCCGGAAGACAACCATGTCGTCGAGACGGTTCAAGAACTCCGGTTTGAACTGCTTCTTGGACTCCTCCAAAATCTTCTCCTTCATGCCTTCAAAATCGGCATCACCCTCGTCCATCGCCCCGAATCCAAGCGAGGTCTGACGCTTGATGGTGCTCGCTCCAACGTTGGAGGTCAGGATGATGATCGTGTTCCGGAAGTCGATCTTCCGACCAAAACTGTCCGTCACCATACCCTCTTCCAGAATCTGCAACAGCAGGTTCATGACGTCGGGATGCGCTTTCTCGATCTCATCAAACAAGACCACCGAATACGGACGACGGCGCACCGCCTCGGAAAGTTGACCACCCTCTTCATATCCCACGTAGCCCGGAGGAGAACCGATGAGACGACTGGAGGTGAACTTTTCCATATACTCGGACATGTCGATCTGGATCAGCGCTTCCTGATCGCCAAACATGAACTCGGCAAGGTTCCGCGCGAGATAGGTTTTGCCCACCCCGGTTGGCCCCAGGAAAAGAAAACTTCCGATCGGACGACGCGGGTCCTTCAAATCAGCCCGTGAACGACGCAACGCCTTCGAAATCGCGGTGACCGCCTCGTCCTGACCAATGACAGTTTCCTTGAGATCGTCTTCCATCCGCAAAAGCTTCGCCGCTTCCTTCTCTTCCATCCGCTGGAGTGGCACACCGGTCCACTTGGCAACAACGGACATGATGTCGTCTTCCGTGACATCGACCACTTTCTCTTCGCTCTCGGACTTCCACCCTTCAATGACTTCCTCAAGCTCCTTGCGGGCCTGCTTCTCGTCATCACGCAGCGAAGCCGCTTTCTCAAAATCCTGCGCATTGATCGCCTCAACCTTGTCCTTGTTGATCTCCTCGATCTTCTTCTCAAGCCCCTTGATCTCCGGCGGACGGGTCAGCGTGCTGATGCGGGCCCGCGCTCCAGTCTCATCGATCACATCAATGGCCTTGTCCGGAAGGTAGCGCCCGGTCAGGTAGCGCGTCGTCAAACGCACCGCCGCTTCGATCGCTTCAGGAGAATACCTCACCTTGTGGTGGGACTCATACTTCTCCTGCAGTCCCTTCAAAATCGCCACGGCATCTTCCGGGGAAGGCTCCTCAACCTTCACCTGCTGGAAGCGACGCTCCAATGCCGCGTCCTTTTCGATGTATTTGCGATACTCGTTCAGGGTCGTCGCTCCGACACACTGCAACTCACCGCGACTCAGGGCCGGCTTGATGATGTTGGAGGCATCCATGGCTCCTTCCGCCGAACCCGCGCCCACGATCGTGTGCAGCTCGTCGATGAAAAGAATCACGTTCTTCACCTTCCGAATCTCGTCCATCACCGCTTTGATCCGCTCCTCAAACTGACCACGGTATTTCGTGCCAGCGACCATCAGCGCAAGGTCCAGAGTGATCACCTTCTTATCCCGCAAAATCTCGGGAACATTGCCGGATGCAATCTCCTGGGCCAAGCCCTCCACGATTGCCGTCTTACCAACCCCGGCCTCACCAACGAGGACCGGGTTGTTCTTCGTGCGTCGGCAAAGGATCTGCACCACCCGCTCCAATTCTGGCTCCCGACCAATGACCGGATCGAGTTCGTTGTCCCGAGCCAATTTCGTCAGGTCGCGACCAAAGGCACGCAGAGCAGGAGTCTTGGTCTTCCCCTCCCCTTCTCCGCCTTCCGGATCTCCCTCGTCCTCGAAGCCTTCAAACTCGTCGTCTGGATCTTCGGGAGTGAAATTCGGATCGATCTCGGCAAGAATCTCGTTTCGCGTCCGCGCAATGTCCACGTCGAGCGTTTGCAACACCCGTGCCGCAACACCCTCTCCCTCGCGAAGCAAGCCGAGGAGAATGTGCTCGGTGCCAACGTAAGAATGAGTCAGCGCCTTCGCTTCCTTGTTGGCCAGCGCCAACACTTTCTTCACCCGCGGGGTGTAAGGAATGTTTCCGGTGATCTTCTGATCCGGCCCGGTCCCCACCTGCTTCTCCACCTCCATTCGGACCGACTCGAGGTCCAATCCCATCCGCTCCAGCACACTGACCGCAACGCCTTGACCGAGCTTGATCAAGCCCAGCAGGAGGTGCTCCGTGCCAACGTAGTTGTGGTTGAATCGATCCGCTTCTTTTCGCGCCAAGGCCAGGACCTGTTGCGCTCGGGGAGTGAAGTTGTTCATAGTTCGGTCAGGTCTTTTGGGGGTTCGGCATCAGTCTCATCCGCCGTATACTTATTCATAACAGGGGCCTCGAGTGATTGCAACCGGGTCCGGATGATTTCAGCACGAATTGCATCCCTCTGCTCCGGCGACAGCTTCGTCCCCGCATGCAACTGTAAATGAGCAGGTTGGATCGCCATCAGGAGCGCGTCACAGATTCTTAAGGTTTCAACGGGAAAAAAGCCAAGCTCTGCCCCAAGGCGCAAAAGTGACAAATGATTGAGCGCTTCCTTCGAGGCAATAATGTGCGCATGCCGGCAGGTTCCATAAGCCCGCCCCACCCTATCGAAGACCATTTCAGGATCATCCTCCAGCAGCTTGGCCCGCGCATTCCGCTCGTGACCCGCCACTTGTCCGATGACCCGCTCCAAGCGACGGATGATCGTCTCCTCACTCTCCCCCAGCGTCGACTGGTTCGACACCTGAAACAGGTTGCCCAGCGACTCGGTCCCCTCCCCAAAGAATCCACGCACCGCCAGCTGCAGCTTCCCGACCGCCTGCAGCGCCTGCCCGATCTGATCGCTCAGCACCAATCCCGGCAAGTGCAACATCGAGGAGGCCCGCATGCCCGTCCCCAGGTTTGTCGGACACGCACTGATGTAGCCCAGATCGTGATCAAAGGCGAACTCCACCGAGTTCTCCAACTCCTGGTCGGCTTCCGAAACGATCTCGTAAGCCTCGCTCAAGGCCAGACCCGGACGGATCGCCTGCATCCGCAGGTGATCCTCCTCGTTGATCATCAAACTCAAGGTCTGCCTGCGATTCACCACCGCCGCACTTCCCTCGCCGCAAGCCGCCTGCTCACGACTGATCAAGTGCCGCTCCACCAAAACCTGCTTCTGCAAGGAGGACAGCCCGTCGAGCTCCTGCGAAAATCCATCCTTCATCTGTGACAAGCTTTCCACTTCGGGTTTCAGGCGCTCCAAAATTTCCACCCTTCGCTCCTTCGTTGCCCATCCGGGAAACGGCTCGCCGCGCAAATTTCGCGCCAAGCGAACCCGGCTCGTCAGGACAACAGAGTCCACCCCTTCCGTCTCCCCCGTCATCCAATCTGCGGGGTGTTTGATCAGTGTCGAAAACCGCATCATGATTCTACCACCTCCACTGACTCGATTTCGTTGATCTCATCCCTAAGGCCTGCTGCTTCTTCGTAATTTTCCGACGCGATCGCCTCGGCCAAACGCTCATTGAGCCGCTCCAGTCGCTGCTGCCGCTCGTAAGCAGCCATCAATCCCTCCGGAACCCGTCCGGCGTGAGTCGTCCCCTTGTGCATCCCCTTCAAGCGGCGCACGATGTCGTCCCGGAAAATGAGGTAGCACTCGCTGCAACCGAGCCGCCCGACCTGTTGAAACTTCCCAAAGGTAAACCCACAATTCGGACACTCCGGCCCGTCTTCCACCGGGGCCGCTACCACCAATTCCTCCGGTGACGTCGCCCCTTCCTCCCCACCCCCGCCCATCACGGTGTCCGCGAGGGAAAAGCCTGTCGGATCAGTCACGCCCTTATGCTTGGCGCATTTCTCGCACAGGCACATTTTCTTCATCTCCCCCTCCACCAACTGGGTGAGGAAGACTGTCGCCTTGCTGCTGCAGAAATCGCAATCCATCTCAGAAAACTTAGTCCAGCCCTGCCGAATGTCCCGTTAAATTTGCCGCTCAGGCGCCACCCACCGGAGTTCCAGTGGATTGCGTCAATTTTCGAAAGGCCTCCAGGAACTTCTTGAAGGTTTCGCCAACCTGACCATCCCCGATCGGACGCTCATCAATCGCCACCACCGGGATGACTTCCGCAGCTGTTCCAGACAGGAAACACTCCTCGGATGTATAGAGATCGTAGCGCGTCAGGGTCTCCTCCGTCATCGGAATCCCCAGTTCTTCCGCAAGCTCAAAGATCACCGCCCGGGTAATCCCATCAAGCGCCCCATCGGAAATCCGCGGAGTCCGGATCTTCCCGTTCTTCAGGATGAATAAATTATCGCCGGTGCACTCCGCGACGCATCCCTGCTCATTGAGCATAACCCCCTCCATGGCTCCCGCCTTCAACGCCTCGACCTTCGCCATGACGTTATTCAGGTAGTTCAGCGACTTCACCTGCGGACTCAACGAGCCGTGCGTCGGACGTCGCGTCGAACAGGTCACCAAGCTCAGCCCGTTGGCATAATGCTCTTCGGGGTAAAGCGTGATGCTCGAAGCGATCACAAACATGGACGGCGTTTCGCAAAGGTAGGGGTTCAACCCCAGCCCACCTGCTCCCCGCGTCACCACCAAACGCACATAGCCATCGACCAATCCATTCGCGGCAATGGTCTCACAGACCGAATCGCACACCTCCTTGTGGGTCCAAGGCATCTTCAACAGAATCGCCTTCGCCGAATCAAAGAGTCGCGAGATGTGCTCCTCCAAACGGAAAACCCGTCCACTGTAGAAGCGGATGCCCTCAAACACCCCGTCACCATACAACAATCCATGATCGAAGACGGAGACCTTCGCCTCATCTTCGTCCACCAGTTTTCCGTCTAGCCAGATTTTCAATGCCATTTGCGCGACCCCAGATTGCGTGGTCCCCCGGGAATTGCAAAGCGCGGAATCAAGGAACAGTGACTATCTTTTACACAATCCGCCCGTCTTTGATGGTCAGGATCCGGTCCCCCATCTTCGCCAGCTCATGATCGTGGGTCACCACCACCAAGGTCGTTTTCATCTCCCCGGCAAAGCCCAGCAGGAGTTTCATGACCTCCGCCCCGTTTTTCGAGTCGAGATTTCCCGTCGGCTCGTCCGCAAAAACCATCGCCGGCCCGTTTGCCAGCGCCCGGGCGATGGCCACCCGCTGCTGCTCTCCCCCACTCAACTCGCTGGGCAGGTGCTCCCGCCGCTTGGAGAGCCCCACAGCGTCCAACAGCTCATTGGCCCGGTCCAAATCCGCTTTCCCCCCGATCATCCCCGGCACCATCACATTCTCCTGCGCCGTCAACTCCGGCAGGAGGTAGTAATTCTGAAAAATATACCCCATCCGCGCATTACGAACCGCCGCCTGCTGCGCCCGACCCATCCGATAGAGGTCCTTGCCCTCAATCATCACCTTCCCCTGCTGAGGCTTCTCCAGCCCCGCCAACGTATACATCAACGTGGTCTTCCCTGCCCCACTAGCGCCACAGAGGAAAACATGCTCCCCAGCCGCGATCTCCACATCAACCCCCTTCAGCACCTCCAACCGGGTCTTCCCCAGCTCATAGCTCCGATGCACTCCCTCAGCCGCGATCACAGTCTCCATACCACCCCCCTGCTAAGGATTGAGCCCCCGGAAATCCAGAACTTTCAGCCCCCAGACCATACAGAGTTGCAAAGAATCACCCCATTCCTGCGGAGAATCCGTGTTCAGGAACCATGAAGATCGATCCACGCACCCTCTCCAAGGAGTCCGACCAATCCAAGATGTAGAGCCACATCCTCAGCCGCTGGTCCCCCAATAACCAAGACGACGGCCCTGCTCTGGGTCCTCGATAACTCCTCCACCCTCCCCGCCAGCGTCGTCAAACGCTACGCCAAACCGCGGAAGTAGTAGGTCAATTCCCCGTCCGGATCATCCGCACCGGAGTCTCTCCCGCTCCCGCCTCATAAAGATCGAGCCGATCCCGCGCAATCAGCTCCAGGTAATCCTGATCGCTCTTCAACGCGGTCAGCTCGCGACTCCGCCGATCCTTGCGGGCCATCGTTTCCTGTTCCCGCGCCAAGGCCTCGGCCTGCTCCTCCTCCAAACGCCTTAACTCACGCACCTGCGGCATCGCCAACAGCGAAATCGCCACACAACCCATCAAAATCAGAATCCCAAAGGCAGCCTTGTTCAACAGACGCAACCCCGTCGTCCGCGCCTGAAGATAACGGCCCGCCTTCCGCGGTGCCTTGCCCTTCCTTCTCACCTTGCCTGCCATGCCGGGAAGACTCTACCAAATTTAGTTAAGAAACCCAAAGTATTTCCTCAAACTAGTGCCGGCCTCCGTCCGGCAAAAGGCTCGCGGGCCTCCGCCCCGCCTTCGGACATTAAACACGATGCCTACCAATCCATTCCAATCCGCTCTTCAATTCTCCAATCTGCGCAATCTGCGGATCTCTTCTCGCTCTATTTCCGCTGGCACAAAAAAAGAGGCGGCCTGGTCTCCCAAGCCGCCCCCCTTCAAATGATTCAGTCCTACTGCCCGCCGTAGATCGCGGTCTCACCAAGCATCTCCTCGATCCGGAGCAACTGGTTGTATTTCGCAATCCGATCCGACCGGCTCATGGAACCCGTCTTGATCTGACCCGCATTGGTCGCCACCGCGATGTGCGCGATAGTGCAGTCCTCGGTCTCGCCGGATCGGTGAGAAATTACGGAATTGTATCCGTTGATCTTGCCCAACTCGATCGCGTCAAGCGTCTCCGTCAGTGTTCCGATCTGGTTGACCTTGATGAGAATCGAGTTGGCCACGCCAAGCTCAATTCCCTTCCGGAGGAAGTCAACGTTGGTCACGAAAAGATCGTCGCCGACCAACTGGATTTTGTCGCCCACCGCATCGGTGAGAGCCTTCCAGCCGTCCCAGTCGTTCTCGTCGCAGCCGTCCTCAATGGAATCGATCGGGTACTTCTCGCAAAGCTCTGCAAGATACGCAGCTTGCTCGGTAGAACTGCGCTTGGCGCCGGACTCCCCTTCAAACTTCGCGTAGTTGTAAACGCCGTCCTCGAAGAACTCCGAGGCAGCACAGTCCAAAGCAAAGGTAACGTCCTTTCCGACCACGTAGCCAGCTTGCTCAACCGCCTTGCTGACCGTGTCGAGGGCGTCCTCCGTTCCTTCAAAGGTCGGAGCAAATCCGCCTTCGTCGCCAACCGCCGTGCTCAGACCGCGATCGTGGAGCACCTTCTTGAGCTCGTGAAAAATCTCCGCACCCATCCGGATTGCCTCACTGAAAGTCGGCGCACCAATCGGACGAATCATGAACTCCTGAAACGCAATCGGCGCGTCGGAGTGGGAACCGCCGTTGATGATGTTCATCATCGGCACCGGCAACACCTTCGCATTCGGTCCGCCGAGGTACTTGTAAAGAGGAAGACCGCAAGCCGCGGCAGCGGCCTTGGCCACCGCCAAAGACACCCCGAGCAAAGCATTCGCTCCCAGGTTCGATTTGTTCTTCGTCCCGTCCAAGGCAAGCATCGCGCCGTCGATTCCGGCCTGATCCGTCGCATCCATCCCGATCAGGGCCGGAGCGATGGTCTGGTTCACGTTCTCAACCGCCTTCAGAACCCCTTTACCAAGAAAGCGGTCCTTGTCTCCGTCCCGGAGCTCCCAGGCTTCGTGCTCACCCGTGCTGGCTCCACTAGGAACGCCGGCCCGGCCAAATGCGCCGCCACCCAAAGTGACTTCAGCTTCCACGGTCGGATTGCCCCGCGAATCAATGATCTCGCGGCCACATACTGCTATGATTGTCGTGTTTGACATGAATTTAAAAAAAGATCGGGATGCTGAATTACTTCTTCCAAGCGGAGATCGATTTAATCGTCACCACCTGCATCTTCTCGGTCTCCAGGTCCTTGATCTCAACCGTCGCACCGGGCTTCTCACCGATCAGCGCTTGGCCGATGTCGGAGAGGTAGGAAACTATCTTCTCCTCAGGCACACTGTCCCACGCTCCGAGCACCGTGTAGGTCTCTTCGCTGCCGTCAGCCGTTACCAAGACCACGACCGTTCCGATGTTCACCCCTGATATATCCGCTCCAGAAAAGTCCGTGCCTTGGGCGATGGTGAGTTCCTTCTCCATGTCGATGCGGAACTTGTTCAACACCACCTGCTGCTGCTTGGAGGCCTTATACTCAAAGTTCTCACGCAAGTCCCCGTAGGAACGAGCCACCGCAATGTCCTTCACGTTCTGGGGGATGCGGTTATTGACGAGATCTTCATACTCCAACTTCCGCTTCTCGAGACTCTCCCAGGAAACCACAAGGGACTCCTTCTGCTCATTCGTCTCGCCAGTCACCAACTCCTGCGTCTCAGGATGCGACTTGATGACCCGCGCCATCAGCGATTTACGATCGAGCTCAGGAAATGCAGGGCTGGAAAGGAGTTTCCGGGCAAAGTTGCGAACCTCGTTCGTGTCGACCCCGTCCAGAAGATCCGGAATGAGTGTGCGGTCCTCCATGAGCAGGTTCTGCAGGCGCAAACTCCGGCGAGGGCCTTCGTCTGTCGTATCCTGCTCAATCACGGAAAGCAGCGCCGAGCCAACCTCATGACCGAAGGCATCCTTCGACATCTTCTTCCGTTCCCGGCAAATCCAGGCAAGAGCATCCGGCCCGAGGGCGTGACGCGAGAGGGCCTTTCTGATGTGTGCCAGCAAGGTCTCGCTCTCATCACGATCTGCAAAGAGCTTCGCGATTTCCGCCACACCACGTGTTCCAACACGGTCGAACACCTTTAGAATATTCGTCACCCAAACATCACCGTAGGCTTCGGGGAATGAATCAAAAATCCTCCGCTGCCGAACCGCGGACAAACCGGCGAGCTCGGTGGAAAGCTGCAACGGCGAACCGGCTGCAAGCACATCCAGAATCCGCAAGGCAGAATCAGGAAGCTCCACTCCCTTCAATCCCTCAAACAACTCGTCACGTCCTGCCAACAAATCGAGAACAGCCCCGAGGTGCAGCTTCATCCCCTTCCGGGCAGACTCTTCCGTGCCATCCAAAATCCGCTTCCGCGCCGGCTCGTCATCCTTCAGCACCTTCGCATCCTTGCGAAGTTCCTCCAAAACACTCGCCTTCACCCGAAGGTCGCGGGCTTCCTCAAAATCCTGCAGCAAAATTTCCAGCGGAGTCAAATCCGTATCGCGTAAAACCAACGGCTCGTTGCGCTTGCTCGGCACCACCACTTTCCGGGTTTCACGCAATGCCTTCTTCGCCTTGTCCCACCACTTCTTGTAATCTTCTTCGGGCACCACACTGCCACAGAGCAGCCGGTCAATCTGATCCGGCTTCATGCTTCCTCCGTGACTCAACAAAACCTGAATCACCACCTCCTGAGGCTTCTCCTTCGCCAATTTCTTGAGTTCCTTGCTCTTATCGATCTTCTCTGCCCGGAAATCGTCCGACGCAATCGTCTCGGTCTTTTCCAATGCCAACTTCAATCCCATCACTCGACCCGGCTCCTTTTCGAAGTCGATGGTCACTTTACCCGCAAGAAGGTCCCAACTGGCCACTTTGCCAGATCCCCAACTCTTGTGAAGGCAAAAACTTCCCGGCGCGAGTTGAGAGAGCCTTTCCCCAACCGCAGCAGGGATACGGCCCGATTCCACCAGTTTTTCCACGTCCGGATGCATGGCGCGGACCATGGGAACAGCCCTGACAAAACGCAACGGTTTTTAGGAAAGAGTTTTCCCTTTCTTCCCCCGGGAATGCGCTCTAGCGCGGGGACTCCTTCGTCGGCACCCTCCGAACCCGTGGGAGCGGGCCACTGCGCGCCCGATTTCGATCTGCTTGCTCATATCCCCGGATCAAGGCCTTCAACTTGGCCTGCAGTGTCGAATCCATCTTCGGGGGAAACGCCTCCTCACTCAGCCCGGACAGGGTCCCTGAGGCGATTTCTAGGTCAAATTCGTCAAACTGGGCCCATCCATAGCCCTCCCCCTGCCTCCAAATCCGCACCGTCCCCTCGTCGTCCCTCAGCTCCGCCTCCTTCCTCAGAAAATCTCGATTGAGGGTCGGCAATCCGGGAATTCCAGGGGACATCACCCGAACATCGGCCCGCGCCCTCCCCTTCTGGTCGTCTGGTCGCCGTCCCACCTTGAGGATGACCTCCTCATCTTCCCCGCCTCGCTGAATCGTCAACGTCACCTCGGCCCCCTCCTTCTGAAGGCTCAACAGCGTCCAAAACTGACTCCGATTGATCAGCATCTGGTCCTCCATCTTCCAGACAAAATCATACTCCCTCAACCCAGCGGCCTCTGCCGGACTCCCCGTCGCCACCTCGTTGATCACAAATCCCACCCCGGGCGGCACACCCTTGAGCTGAGCATAGACAACCCGCTCCGGCTTGGAGACGTCGATTCCCAGCCAAGGCTCGGACTTCATCTCCTTGCCATGATGCTCCACCGAAAATTCAGGCTTCTCGACCACCAGTGGATTCTTGCTCACCGACACCGGCTCTTCACCAATGACGATCCCGGCAGCACTCGCCAAAGCGAACACTATTCCTGCTGTCTTCCATGTCATTCCCTTCATCACTTTAAAGACTCGTCACCTCCACCGGCACCCATTCCTCATGTTGCGAAATCACCCTGACCGCATATCCGCTGGCCTCGTCCATCAGCTCTTCCTCAGCAGTCACCTCATAACTCCAATAACGATGCGCCGACTCTCCACCATCCACCATCACCCATCCCTGATCAGTTCGCGCATCAACACGACGGGCATAGCTCATGGTCATCAGCTCATAAAGGTCCGCCGCCGTAGGCCCTGCCCCAACCTTCTCAAAAGCAACCGGCGTGAATGCCGGATCAACCACCGAGACAACATCAGCTGATCCATCCTTCGAAGACCAAAACGCGACCACCATCGCAACCAACGCAGCGGCCGCCCCCATCCCCCACTTCCATCCATCACTGGACCTGGTGTCTTCCAACGCCCCTGCCAGATCATCGATCTTCTCTTCCATCTGCTCCCGCCGCAAGTCACTCAAACCTTTCGGCACGAGCTGCTCGAGTCGTTCCTCCAATGCTCTTAGAGAATCATCCATTGCGGGCCTCCTTCAAGCGTCCAAGACTCTTCTGCAACTGTTCCAACGCATACCGATAACGCGATGCTGCCGTATTCTGCGAAATTTTCAGGACCTCCGCGATCTGCGCAAAGGTCAGCCCTCCCCAAATTTTCATCGTGATCACCTCCCGCAACTTGTCGGTGAGCTTCTCCACCGCACAACGCAGGAATTCCGCCTCCTCGTCCTCTTCCACCCCACGGTCCAGCCAATGCTCATCGTAGTCGTGGAACTGAATGATCTTCTTCTGCTTCTTCGTCCGTCTCCCCTGCTTCCGCCCGTAGTCCATTCCGCACAAACGCAAAACCGAATAAGCCAAGGGCACATCCGGTGGCACATGCCCCCGCTCCTCCTGATACCCCCAAAGCCGAATCAGGGCCTCCTGCATCAAATCTTCCGCGTCCTGCTGGCAGTTTGTCCGACTCCTAGCATAGAGCAGCAGCTTCCCACCCTCCGTAGAGAGCCAGTCTTTCCAAGCATCAGCGAGATTTTGGGAGCGAAGTGGCATCGTTCATAGATAAAATGCCATAAACGCCTCCCCTAGTCTGTCATTTCCGAATTTTAGGGGAAAATATTCTCTCTCAATGACTTACAGCAGGAAAACCCCCAACTTATCCCCCAAATGTAGGAGCAAAATTCGCCGAATCTCCTGAATCCCCTCTCTATGTAGATGCGCACTGTGCCCCGACGGTACGATTTTCTCCGACGGCACCCCCTCCAAATGCGTATGCAGCGCTCTCCCAACGCTTCTCCAGTGAAGAATGGTACTCGGTACTGGATTTGAACCAGTGACGTCTACCGTGTGAAGGTAGCGCTCTACCACTGAGCTAACCGAGCTTCGCCTTAACAGCGCGGCCTTCCTAGCCCCCCGCCCGGCAGAAATCAACCGTTAATCACCACCCCACGGTCCGAAGGATCGAATCCCCTTCCCCCCTTGAAAATTGGACATTCCTTGTTCGGTATTGGGTGGTCCTCTTCCTTCTCAGAACACCACGGTATTCCCTAACACCCCGATCTCCACATCTCCCTCGTGCTCCTTTTTCAGCGCCTCACAAAAGACCTCCGACCGCTTCCGCTCCCCATGCACCAGCCAGACTTTCTTCTTCGGTCCGGTGATCCGATGGAAATAGTCGATCAACTCCGAGTGATCAGCGTGCCCCGAGAAGGAATCCATGGTCTCCACATTCGCCTTCAACTTAAACTCATCACCAAAGATCTTCACCTCATCCCAATTCTCCCGGATCTTCCACCCCAGAGTGTTCTCCGCACAGTAGCCGATGAACAAAATCGTGTTCTTGGGATCCTCAATGCTGTTCCGCAAGTGATGCAAAATCCGCCCCGCTTCACACATCCCGGAAGCCGAGATGATAATGCACTGGTCGTTCGATGCGTTCAGCTCCTTTGACTTCGCCACCGCCCTGATCAACGTCAACCCCTCGAATCCAAACGGATTCCTCTTCTCAAACAGAAAGCGATACACCTCCTCGTTAAAACACTCGGGGTGCAGTCGGAAAATTTCCGTCGCATTCACCGCCAACGGACTGTCCACAAACACCGGAATGTCCGGAATTTTTCCCTCCTCAAACAACTGATGCAGCACGTAAAGCAACGCCTGCGTCCGCTCCACCGCGAAGGCCGGAATGATAATCTTCCCCTTCCGCTCGATCGCCCGATTGATGATGTCCGCAATCTGCGTCCCCGCACCCGTCGGCAATTCATGCTCCCGGCCACCATAGGTGCTCTCCATCAACACATAGTCGACATTCTCCGCCGCCACCGGATCACGCAGGATCTCATTCCCACCGCGTCCAACATCACCCGAGAACAATAAGCGCTTCCTCTCCCCGTCATCCTCATCCTCGATCTCCAACAAAATCTGCGCACTCCCCAGAATGTGCCCCGCATCGAGAAAAGTCATCGTAACCCCCTTCGCAATCGGCATCGGCCGATCGTAACCCACATTCACAAATTGCCGCATGCACTCCTCCGCTTCCTGCTTCGTGTAAAGCGGATCCACCGCCGGCAAGCCCTCCTTCTTCCGCTTCTTGTTCAGCCACTCCGTATCCTTCGACTGAATATGCGCCGAATCCGCCAACATGATCTGACACAGATCCCGCGTCGCAAAGGTCGCGTAAATGTTACCCGAGAATCCCTTCGACGTCAGATTCGGAAGATTCCCGCTGTGATCGATGTGCGCATGCGAAAGCACCACGACATCAACCTCCGTCGGCTTAAAATGCGGAAAACAGCAGTTCACCTCATACGCATCCTTCCGCCTCCCCTGATAAAGCCCGCAATCGAGCACGATCTTCTGCCCATTCACCTCCAACAAATGCTGTGACCCCGTCGTCGTCCCCGCTGCTCCACAAAATTTCAGTTTCATCGGTTTTAAAAAGTGCCTCAAAAAAAAGAGGCATCCGCACCCTAGCCCACCCCCCCATCCCTTCCAGCCAAATCTACAACCGAGTGGCGTGACCGTCTCGGTCATGACCAAATTCCTCCGGCGCAGCCGCAAGCCCCTCCGACCTGGGACCGCGGACTTTAGTCCGCCCCACCATTCCAGCCCTCTTCTCCGTGTTCCGACTTCAGTCCTCCCCCTTCTTCCCCGGATCCCCAAACATCCACTCCACCGCCCCCGGCACCACTCGCCGAAACGCAAACGCCCGGCAACATCGCCCGACCTCCTCCTCGTCATCACTTCGCGGCAACACCCGCGAACGATCCAACATGTTCTGCGCCAACTTCGCTCCCTCCACCTCGATCAACACCGAGGCCAAGGACAAAGAACTCGCCAGGCCCAAGGCTCCAAGCACGCTCACAATCGCCCACGCCGCCCCCAACTTCGCCACCACCAACGCAAAGGCCACCACCACAAACGTGAAAATCGGAAAAGCCCAGCTGAACCGCAACACCCACTGCCGCCACTTGATCAAATCCGGCTGCTCCGCCGCCACCATCGCCTGCCCCGTCAAGGCCGCCACCTGTCCCAACGACACCACATCCTTCGCCTCCGACAACTCCTTCGATAACTCCAACTGCGGCGGCTCCAAACTCACCCCCGGCTTCCGCTTCTCCACAATCGCCACCTGCGCAGCCTTCCCCGACTCCTTCAACAAGGCCACCGCCACCTCCCGCCCCGTCCGATTCGTCTCATGCCCCACGAACTCCTTCACCACGCGCTCAAACAACCACTTCCGCCCTACCACCGCCGCCACCGTCGGCAGCAGAGAAATCAACAACAGGATCTTCCACACGCCACAGCTTCCCCATTCTCGCCCCAGAACCAATCACAAAACCGTAGCTGCGGCGTCCCGCCGCAGGCAACCGTGGCTGTGGCGTCTCGCCGCTGGTCTCCCATCCCATTCCGATCTCTCAATTCCGCATTTCAAAATCCCACTTCCGAATTCCCCTCACCGCCAATCCTGCTTCGGATACCGCCCCGCCAGATCCTTCTTCATCTGCGCATACCCCCGCTCCCAAAACCCCTCCAAGTCCTGGGTCGTCTGCCAGGCCCGCTGATTCGGCGCCAACACCTCCACCAAGACCTTCGTCCCCGCAATCTCCGGCGTCTTCTCCACGCCATAGAGGAGCTGCACCTTCAACCCAATACACGGCGGCCGCCCATTCTGATACCGCACCTTCGCCACCTTCCCGTTCTCCAAGGTAATCTTCTCCGGCGCATACGCCTCCATCCCCGCCGCCTGCGGACCCGACAACCACTCCCGCAACGCCCGCCAAGGATCGCGATCCTTAATCTCTCGATACGACCGCGCTCCCACGCACACCTGCTCGATCAAAAACCGCCGCTCCTCATCCCCGATCGACGGCAACTCCAACTCCGGCATCGCCTCCGCCAAAAAATTCACCCGCCCGATCCACCGCTCCACCGATCCATCCCACTTCTTCAACACCAAGTTCCCCTCCTCCACCTGATCAGCCAACAGCGCCGCCGACTCATCATCCGGAGCCTCGCCCCCTTCCTTCTCTTCCAACACCAAATCATCAAATATCACCCGCCGCCGACTCAAGACCCGCCGCGCCGTCACATCATACTCCGCCCCCGCTATCTCCTTCAGCCCTCCCGGGAAAAACTCCTCCAACCACGCCCGCTCGATCCTTACTCCCCGATTCAAATGTACGGTCATCTCCCGCCCCTGCACCTCCGTCATCTCCGCCGCCACAAACACCGACGCATTCCGCGCCACACTTCCGTCATCCAACTTCCCCCGCCGACCACCCACCACCCGACACGCCAACGATGAAGCACTCGTCCGCACCGCGACATGATTCCGATACGCCGCCAACATCGCCCTCGCCAATTCCTTCCCCCGCGAATCCATTGTCACCTTCCCCGGCGCCATCCCCTCCCGTTGCGCCAGCCGACACAACTGCTCCCACCCCTGCATCACCTCCCGCGCCTGCTTCGCATGAATCCCCATCGGCGCACACGCCGTCGGACTGAACCGAACCTTCGACGCCGCCTCACAAGCCCGCCACTCCGCCTCAAAGTCCGACCAATCATCCTCCCACTGAAATTTCTCCCGCTCCGCCCGACTCGCCTTCCGCGTAAACACCCCGTCGCTCTGCAACACCGCCGCCGCAAAACATGCCTCCGCCACACAATCCTCTCCCAAGGCCGCCGCCAGCAATCGCCCCGACCGAGGGTGCAGCGGAAACCGCGCCAAAAACTTCCCCAACCCATTGATCTCCCCATCCTCCTCCAACGCCCCCAACGACCGCAGCATCCCCTCTGCCCTCAACAACGACGCATCCTCCGGCGCCTCCAACCACCGAAATTCCCGCAAGTCCTCAACTCCCGCCGCTTTCAAATACAACATCGCCTCCGCCAAATCCACCCGCCGCACCTCCGGAGTCTCATAGTCAGCCCTCTTCGCGTGATCCCCCGCACTCCACAACCGTAAACAACGCCCCGGCCCCGTCCGCCCCGCACGTCCCGCCCGCTGATCCGCCGCCGCCTTCGAAATCTTCGCAATCGTCAACGTGTCAATCTCCCTCCGCGGATCATACGCCGCCTTCCTCGCCACCCCCGAATCCACCACCGCCCGAATCCCATCAATCGTGATCGAAGTCTCCGCCACGTTCGTCGCCAAAATAATTCGCGGCCGATTCCCCGGCCCCACCGCCTCGCGCTGACGCTCCGGCGACAGCGCACTGAACAACGGCTTCACCTCCCACCCCTTCGCCCACGCCGCCCCCTCTAACAGCTCCTGCGTCTTCCGGATTTCAAAGGCCCCCGGCAAGAACACCAACACGCGCCCGTCCTTCACCTCCTCCAACACCTTCCGACACCCCACCCCCACCTGCTCCCAAAGCGGCACTGCCTCCATCGCCCCCCGCCGCCCTCGCTTCGGCGGAGGTGCCGCCTTGTGCTCAATCTCCACCGGATACATCCGCCCTCCCGCCTCCAACAGCTGACACGGCTCCAAATACTCCCGCAACCCACCCGTCTCCAAAGTCGCCGACATCACCATCAGTGCCAGATCCGGCCGACTCGCCTCCTGCAATTCCAAGGCCCGCGCCAAGGCCAAGTCCGACGCCAAGCGCCGCTCGTGAAATTCATCAAACAAAATCGCCCCCACCCCCAGCAGCTCCGGATCCTCCCCCATCCACCGCTGCAACACCCCGTCCGTCAAATACACCACCCGCGTCTGTTTCCCATACTTCGTATCAAACCTCACCGCATACCCCACCTCCTCGCCCACCTTTCCCTTGCGCAATCCCGCCACATACTCCCCCAACATCCGCGCCGCAATCCGCCGCGGCTGCACCACAAGAATCGTCCCCTCCACCACCTTCTCCTCCAACAATATCAGGGGCACACCCGTCGATTTGCCCGATCCAGTAGGGGCACGCAGCAAGACCCGGGGCCGATCAATTCCGGACAAAGCCTTCCTCAATTCCTCCCTAAGCTCAAAAACCGGTAAATCCACGGGCAAGCTCATAACGCCCTCCAGCCCTTCACAAAACACCCAAAACACCCGCCAGCCCTGATTCTTCGATGAAAGGCCACCCCTCGGCCCAGCGTTATTCCTTTGCACCTCAGCCAAACCAAATTACCCTATCCCCATGACACTCCCTCTCGCCTGGACCCTCGGCGGCCCCGAAATCGCCGTCATCTTCCTCGTCGTCCTCCTTCTCTTCGGCGCCAAGAAGATCCCCGAACTCGCACGTGGCCTCGGCAAGAGCATGGGCGAATTCAAAAAGGCCCGCACCGAGTTTGAAGATGAAATCAAACGCGCCGAAGACGAATCCGAACACGAAGATGACGACGCCAAAGCCAAAGAGATGGCCAAGGAAGCTTCCGGCAAGGAGGAGACCGATCACCATGCTTGAGTGAGCACAGCGCCTACCCCAGACCATCGCGACCCCTTCCGCGCCCCGACACTCGCCGGGGCGCTTTTCTTGTGGACCCTTCTCCTCTTCGCCGGTTGCAAGGAAAAGGAAGCCACCCCCGAGTGGACCGAATCAGCACCGGCACCAGAAGCCCCCGCCGAACCCGTCCCACCAGCTCCCGAATCCATCCCGGAACCTCCGGCCGAACCGGTCACCGAGGAAGTGCCTGAAGAAGCAGTCGAAGAACAAGCCGACAACCGCCTCCGCTTCGTCTCCTACAATCTCAAGAACTTCCTTACCAGCTCTCGTTACAAAGACGGCGAGCGGACCGAAAAATTCAAACCCGACGACGAAATTTCCGCCCTCGTCAAACTCGTCGCAGATGCAAATCCCGACGTCCTCGGCCTCTGCGAAATCGGCACCGAAGACGATCTCATCGAACTCCAGACAAGATTAAAGGCCGCCGGCCTCGACCTCCCCCATCACCAACACGGCGGTGGCGTCGACGTGGTCCGCAACCTCGGTCTCCTCTCCCGCCTCCCCATCACCGCAAACAGCTCCCCCAAAAACCTCAACTACTCCCTCCAAGGCACCGACTTAGGCATGAGCCGTGGCATCCTCGATACGACCATCGAAACCGAAGGCGGCATCATCCGCTTCCTCGGCGTCCACCTCAAATCAAAACGCGAAATCCCCGAAGCCGATCAGGAATTGATGCGCCGCAACGAAGCCTACCTGCTCCGCAAACACGTCGACTCCATCTTCGAAAAGGACCCCGAAGCCCTCATCGTCGCCTACGGTGACTTCAACGACACCCGCCGACAGACCGCCATCCGCGCCGTCCAAGGCGCCTACAACACCCCCAGCTACCTCGAAGCCATCACCCTCAAAGACTCCCGCGACGAAGTCTGGACCCACTACTGGGACTACCAACACATCTACTCCCGCTTCGACTACGTCATGGTCAGCAAAAAGATGCGCAAACTCGTCAAAGACAAGGAATGCCGCATCCTCGACGAGCCCGAGTGGAAAAAAGCCAGCGACCACCGCGCCCTCCTCACCATCTTCGAGTGGTAACGTGGCGTGACCATCTCGGTCACAGGCCCTCCCCCGTGGCGGCGGATTCCAACCGCCAAGCCCCCCAACGTCATGATCCGTCCCGCTCATGATCAAATCCCTCCAGCAAAGCCGCAAGTCTCCCCCAGTAAGGTGCCTGTCCCGGTCGCCTCTAAACCCCCGGCGATAGCCGCACTTCCCCAATCAGAGGAATCCGCGAAATCAGCGGTCAAATTCCCAGCCGCTCCCCCGGCCCCCGGCTTTCGACCTGGGACCTTCGACGGGCCACAGGCCGATCATTCCTCCAAGTCCAACTCCGGCCGGAAATCCGCCGCATGATAAGAACTCCGCACCAACGGCCCACTCGCCACGTGACGAAACCCCTTCTCCTCCGCAATCACCTTCAACTCCTCAAACGCTTCCGGCGTGATATACTCCACCACCGGCAAATGCTTCGGACTCGGACGTAGATACTGACCCATCGTCAAGACGGTCACCCCGTGCGCGAGCAAATCGTCCATCGCCTGCAAAATCTCTTCCTTCCGCTCACCCAACCCGAGCATCAATCCGCTCTTCGTAGCGATCTTCCCACCCATCATCTCCTTCGCCTTCTTCAGCACCGTCAACGAACGCTGATACTGCGCCCGACTCCGCACCAACGGCGTGAGACGCTCCACCGTCTCGATGTTGTGATTAAAAATATGCGGCCGTGCCTCCATCACCATCTCCAGCGCCCAGTCCCGGTCATTAAAGTCCGGCACCAACACCTCGATCACAATCCCCGGATTCGCCTCCCGCACCGCCTCGATCGTCTTCTGAAAATGCTCCGCACCCCCGTCCTTCAAATCATCCCGCGCCACTGCGGTAATCACGACATGCTTCAACTTCATCCGCTTCGTCGCTTCCGCCACCCGCTTCGGCTCGTCGTCCTCCAGCGCATCCGGCTTCGCCGTCTTCACCGCACAGAATCCACAAGCCCTCGTGCACTTCTCTCCCGCGATCATGAACGTCGCCGTTCCCTGCCCCCAGCACTCCCAACGATTCGGACACTGTGCTTCCTCGCATACCGTCACCAGCTTCAGATCCTTAATCAACGACTTCGTCGACCAGAACTCCGGCTTGTTCGGAAGACTCACCCGAATCCAATCCGGCTTCTTCTCCTTATGCAGGGTGGGATCCATCCGCATCTTTGGTCCGTGGCAACCGCTCATCGCGGCGAACCCTACCCCCCCTCCTCAAATCCGCAATCCTCTTTCCTCCAATCGTGGCGTGACCGTCCCGGTCACAGGCCCCTCCCCTCCCTCCCCAACTCACCTCCTCCCCTCAAAAGCCCGCGACAGCGTCAACGCATCCGCATGCTCCAAATCCCCCCCAGCGGGCAACCCCTGCGCCAGCCTCGTCACCCCACATTCCTTCCCCTCCAGCATCTCCGCCAAATAGTTCGCCGTCGCCTCCCCCTCCACATCCGCCCCCACCGCCAATATCACTTCCACCCCCTCCACCTCACCAATCCGACGCATCAGGGAAGGAATCCGCAAATCATCCGGCGTCACATTGTCCAACGGCGAGAGCGTCCCCCCAAGACAATGATACATCCCCCGAAACGCCCCCGATCGCTCGATCGGCAGCACATCCGTCGCCTGCTCCACCACACAAAGCTTCGTCCGATCCCTCTTCTCATCCGAACACACCGGGCACCCCGCCAGCGTCGCAAAAAAACCACAGGTCCCACACGCCGTCACCTCACGCACCGCCGTCTCCAATGCCGCCGACAATTTCCCCGGGTTCGCCTTCGGGTGCTGCAACATCCACAACGCAATCCGCTCCGCACTCCGCGGACCCACTCCCGGCAGTTGACGCAATTCCTCGATGAGCGCGCTCACCTGTTCCGGATAGTCTGCCCGTGCCATTTTCTGAAATCTATCGTTTGCCGCGACCAGATTTGTTCCGCCGCGACGGCTTCGACTTCTTCGTCGGCTTCTCCACCGTTTCCACTTCTTCCTCCCGAGCCATCGGCACGATCTTCCCCAGCTCCAGCTTCTCCACCACCGGCTCCGGCAGCTCACAGGGCATCGGATGCGTCCGCGCCCAAAGAATCGCACAGAATCCGCTCCACGCCGAACCGAGCATCACCCCCAACGGACTCCAAAACGTCCCCCACAACCCCATCACCGGCGACGCCGCCCACAGCAGCACCAACGCAGTCAACAAAACCAACACCCGCCGCGTCGTTCCCGGCGTCTCAAACAACAACCAGACCAGCGCATACACCACCACCATCACCAACAGGAAATCCCACCACGGCTGCACACCCCCCACCGCCACATTGAATCCACTCTGCAAATACGTATCGCGAATCGAAGCATCCGTCCCATCAAAGGTCCCTGCCACCCGTAGTAAAACCACGACGGCAAGTGCAAAGCTCCCCACCACAGCGGCTGCCGTGAAAGGGTGCCCGTGGGAACTGGGCGATTGGGAATTCATCAGGTAGATGTGCCGTCCGAGGCTGCGTCTGCCCCTCCGGCAGCGCCACCATACGACTGAACTACCAGATCACTCAAGTACTTGTCAGGATCCTCCACCGACTCCACCCCGAACTCAAAGCTCGTCCGCCCGGTGTTCTTCTGGATCAACTTCAGCCCAAACTGCACGTCACGAAACCGCTGACCGCATAGCTGCAGCAGGCTGCGGCCTTGTTCGGCCGCCTCCCCGGCAAGCTTCGCCAGGGCCTCGTCGGTAAATACCAAGTCCACTCCATGCTTCTCTTTGAAGGCCCGACAAAAAGTTTCCATTTCCGACCGCGCCTTCTCCACATCAACCAGCTTTCCGAGCTCCCGATACGTTTTCAACCGCGCTTCCCGATCGTCGATCAACCCCGCGTCAATCGTCAACTCGCTCACCGAAGTCCCCGGTAACTCGAATTTGAAATCACGCAACAAACGCTCCGTCACGGTCATTAATGCCCGCGCCCCGGTATTCTCCTTCTCCGCCATCTCCGCAATCCGCGTGATCGCATCCGCCTCAAACCGCGCCTGAATCCCATAGGCCTCAAACTCCCGTTCATACTGTCGCAACAAACTTCCCTCCGAATACTTCAGAATGTTCTCCAAATCCTTCGCCTTCAATTTCTCACAAACCACCCGCACCGGAAGACGCCCTACAAACTCCGCCTCAAACCCGAAATCAATCAAGTCCTGCGTCTCCAACTGCTGGAACAATTTTTCGCCCATCACATCCGCCTGATCTGCACCAAATCCAATCTGCCCGGCACTCAAGCGCTTCTTCACCATCTTCTCCAATCCGGAGAACGCTCCACTCACGATAAAGAGAATGTGCCGCGTGTTAATCGTTTCCTTCTGCGGCTCCGCATCACCACCGCCCCGCATGCTCATCATCGCCTGCATCTGACCACGAATGTCCATCGGATTACTCAACGGCACTTCCGTCTCCTCCATCAACTTCAACAAAGTCGTCTGCACTCCACGACCACTCACATCCCGCCCGATCATCTCCCCCTTGCTGGCCAGCTTGTCGATCTCGTCAATGTAAACGATCCCATACTCCGCCAACTCCACATCCCCCTCAGCCCGCTGCACCAACTCGCGCACCAGGTCATCCACATCCCCCCCGACATAGCCGGTCTCCGAAAATTTCGTCGCGTCCGCCTTCACGAACGGCACCCCGATCAACTCCGCAATGTGCTTCACCAGGTAGGTCTTCCCCACTCCGGTCGGGCCCACCACGATCACATTCTGCTTCTGCAACTCGATCGTGTCCGCAGCATCCCCCTTCTCCAACTCCGCCGCCCGACGATACTTGGCATGGTTGTAGTGATCACACACCGCGATCGACAACGCCTTCTTCGCCTCGTCCTGCTGGATCACAAACCGATCCAAATGCGCCTTGATGTCCCGGGGCAAATAATCGAAGTCAAAAACACTATCCGCCTTCGACGGCACCTCCTCCGCTGGCGGAGCCTCCTCCGCAGCCGCCGTCGCACCCATCCCAGGAATCGAAAACATGTCCGCAGGCATCTTCGAGAACATCTCCTGCATCGCTTTCTGAAAATCTTCAGGCTTCGGTGGTTTCTGGTCGTCGTCTGACATCGCCGCGGACTATCAGCACGGCTTCCCAACTCCGCAAGGGCCTATTCCCGACCCCCGTGGCTGCGGCGTCCCGCCGCGGCTCTTCCCACTCAGAACCCCACCCGAACTCACGGCCTCCACCTCGTCATCATCTCCGCCCATCGCGCCCCAAACCCCTCACGCTCAGCCGCCAAAAGCCCCGCCAACTCCCCCGCCTTCTCCAGCTTCCCACTCAACGCCGCATACGCCGCCATCGATTCCAACATCCCCAACCGATCCAATTCCCCCACCGTCCCGTCCGGCTGCAAACCCGCAAACACCGCCAACAACGACTCCGGCGCAATCTCATCCCATCCCAAAAGTCGCGCCGAATCCCCATCGCTCACCATGACCCCATTCGGACCACTCCCGATCACCCCCTGAAAAGCCTCTCCCCCCTTTGTCACGATCTGCACCTCCCGGTTCCCCGGCGCAAAGCGACGCTCCACTTCGAGGAGAAACACACTCGCCGCATCCGCCAACCACACCAATGCCATCTGCTGCCCCTTCGCCTTTTCCTTTTCCGCCGTCAACTCCACCCTCTTCAAGCGCTCCGCAGCTTGCGAAAATGCCCCCGCCCGAAACAACTCCGCCGCAGCTTCCGTCGCCTCCCTCCACCGCATCGCAATCGGATCCTTCTCAGCCTCACGCAAACGCCGGATCTGACGCACACAATCCGTCTGCCAAACCTTCACATTGAATCGCGCCCGCCCCCGGGTCTCCAAAGTGAGATAAATTTCCTGCAACCCCACCATTGCCTCACGCAACTCCTCCCGCGTCTTCTCCCCCACCTCATGATCCGCCCGAGTCAGCCTCCCCATGTCGCGCAAATACCGTCCCGCCAAATCCTGATACACCGTCATCCACTCCGCATCCTCCCACGGCCCCGCCGACTGAAATTTCTCAAACATCTCCGCGGCCTGATCGAAACGACCCTGTTCCCAAGTCTTCAATCCAATTGCAAAATAGACCGTCGCCCGAAAAGGATCTTCCAACACTGCCGGCAACCGCTCCGCCGACACCACTTCCAGTCCACCCAACATCTTGATCGCCCCGCGGAGTCTCTTGCCCATCGCCGTATCCTCTTCCCGCTCCTTCTTGAGAAAGCCTCCCAACACCCCCAAGTGCTCCCGCCCGTCTCCCGGCCGCCCATCCAAATAGCACGCCACCACCGCTTCAAATCCCGCCCACGCCGCCGTCCGCGACGGAGCGCCCTCATGTCCATGCACCGCCAAAAACTGCCGCTCAGCCACCACGAAGTCATCCTCCACCAAGGCCTCCCGCGCCCCCGCATACAGCTGACCGATCTCCGCCGCCACCAACGGATCCAGGATCGCATCCCGATCAATCACCATCGTCGACCCCTTACCCAAACTTCCACTGGCCACCCCCTCTCCCTTGTCCCGTCCCGCCTTCGCCAACAAAAACGCCACCACACAAGCCACCAACACCAGCGCCCCCACCCCCGCACCAATCCACGCCCGCCGACTGGCCACACTCCGCGCCCTCCGATCCACCTGCGCCGCACTCTGAATCGGCGTCCCCTCGCCCTCCAGCTCCACCGCAGCACTCGCCAACTCCAATGCTTCACGAAATTCTTCGTAACTCGAAAATCGATTCTCCCGCCGCAACGCCATCGCCTTCTCCACCGCATGCCTCGTCTCCGGACGTAACCATGGTGCCACCCTCAGCAAAGACGGCACCCTCTTCTTCTCCTCCCGCAAAATCGCCGTCGCCATCGCCTTCGCCTTGATCGGCGGCCGACCAGCCAAGGCATGATACAAGGTCGCCCCCAACGCATAAATATCGCTCCGAAAATCCTCCTCTTCAAAATTCAAGGCCTCCGGGGGAACGTAATACGGCGTCGCCCAAATTTCGTCTGCCGTCGCCGAACCACCCTCCGTCAACAAGGACAGACCAAAGTCCACAATCTTCGCCGTCCCCTTCTGATCGAGCAAAATATTCCCCGGCTTCACGTCGCAGTGAATCAATCCCGCCCGCTGCGCCGCCCAAAGACCATCCACCACCTGCAAGGCCAGCGGAATCACCACCGACTCCGGAAGCGCCCCCTCGTCATCCATCTTCGTCTCGAGACTCTCCCCATCCACAAACTCCATCGCGATGTAGAACCGACCAAAGGCACGACCCACCGTATAGACCCGCACCACATTCGGATGACTCACCGCCGCGGTCATCTCCGCCTCCTTCTCAAACTGCTTTCCGCGCTTCTCGATCCCCGAATACTCCTCACTCAACACCTTCACCACCACCTCCCTCCCCAGCGTCTCGTCCCTTGCCACAAACACCACACTCATCCCCCCGACCGCCAAGCGCCGATCCAGATGATACGCCCCCATCTCCGTCTTCACCCGCACCTCCCGCCCACAATCAGGACACTTCACCCGCGAGAACGGACCGCAGTCAGTCACGTCCATCTGCGCATCGCAGTCCTGACATGTCGCCAAATGAATCATCTACCCCCGCAACCTACCCACTCCCCACCCCCTGCAAAGCCCGAACCGCCCCCCAGTGACGTGACCGTCCCGGTCACAGGCCCATCGACTGTCCCGGTCGCCTCAAAACCTCTCGGCAAAGCCGACAAGCTCCCAGCGCCTAAATCCCGCCCCTCCCCCCAAAATCAGCGGTCAATCTCCCCATCAACAACCCGCGTCATCAATCGTCATTCCCCAATCTCCGCAAATCAGCGAAATCTGTGGACCCAATTCCCCATTCCCCTTGATCCTTCCCCCCTCACCCTCCAAAGACAGTCCGTGCGTATCACGGTCCAAGACCAAATTGGCGAACGCCTCGACGTTTTTCTCGCCGCCCATCTCACCGAACTCTCTCGGTCACGCATCCAGTCCCTTCTGAAGTCCGGGCACATCCTCCTCAACGACTTCCCCGCCAAACCCAAAAACCACGTTTCCGCCGGCGACGTCATCACCGTCGAAATCCCCGAACCGGAAACCTCCGAAGTCCTCCCCCAGGACATCCCCCTCGACATCATCCACGAGGACGACGAACTCCTCGTCATCAACAAACCCATCGGCCTCGTCGTCCACCCCGCCGCCGGTAACCCCGACGGCACCCTCGTCAACGCTCTCCTCTTCCACTGCGCCGGCCAACTCTCCGGCATCGGCGGCGTCGAACGACCCGGCATCGTCCACCGCCTCGACAAAGACACCTCCGGCTGCATCGTCGCCGCCAAAACCGACCGCGCCCAACAATCCCTCTCCGAACAATTCGCGGCACGCGAAACATCCAAGCTCTACCTCGCCCTCACCCAACGCATCCCCACCCAGCCCTTCGGCACCATCTTCACCAACCTCGGCCGCCATCCCGTCAACCGACAAAAGATGGCCGTCGTCGACCCCGGCTCCGGCCGACCCGCCATCACCGACTACTTCACCCTCTCTTCCGATCCGGAAACCAACACCGCCCTCGTCCTCTGTATCCTACACACTGGCCGCACCCACCAAATCCGCGTCCACATGAAACACATCGGCTGCGCCCTCCTCGGCGACCCGATCTACGCCCAACCTCAGCGCCAACCCGGACCACCCACCCGCCTCATGCTCCACGCCTGGCGCCTCGGGTTCAACCACCCCGTCGATTCCCATTTCACCATCCACGAAGCCCCCATCCCCGCCGAATACTCCCCCTTGATCACCGACCCCGTCACCCAATCCCTGGAATCAATCCGCCAAGCCCCCCCCGCCGACATCCCCACCCTCTTCAACCCCGACGCCTGACTCGAAACCTCCGCCCTGGGACCGCGGATCTTCAGTCCGCCCTCTCCCTCCTTCTCATCCGGGTTCCTGGCTCTTCCCCCAATCACTGATAACCGATAACTTCTACCCCATGAACCTCACCTTCCTCGACGCCTCCACCCTCGCCCCGGCCGACCTCGACTTCGGCCCCCTCGAACAACTCGGCACCCTCACCACCTTCCCCACAACATCCCCGGCAGAAACCACCGCTCGCTGCCAAAACGCCGACGTCATCATTACCAACAAAGTCCTCATCACCGCAGACACCTTCCAATCCTGCCCCAACCTCAAACTCATCCTCATCGCCGCCACCGGCACCAACTGCGTCGATCTCGACGCCGCTAAATCCCACCGCATCCCCGTCTGCAACGTCGCCGGCTACTCCTCCAACAGCGTCGCCCAACACACCTTCGCCCTCCTCCTCAATCTCGCCACCAACGTCCATCGCTACTCCGCCGAAGCCAAGCTCTGGCCGGACTCCCCCATCTTCACCCGCCTCGACCACCCCGCCACCGAACTTGCCGGAAAAACCCTCGGCATCGCCGGCCTTGGCGACATCGGATCAGCCGTCGCTAACATCGCCCAATCCTTCGGCATGCACGTCCAGGCCCTCGCCCGCGAAGGCTCCAGCAACTCCACCCAACCCGACACCCCTCGTGTCGATCGAAACACCTTCTTCTCCACCTCCGACGTCATCTCCCTCCACTGCCCCCTCACCCCGGAGACCAAAAACCTCATCAACGCCGACACCCTCGTCCTGATGAAGCAAAGCGCCGTCCTCATCAACACCAGCCGCGGCCCCCTCGTGAATGAAGCGGCCCTCGCCTACGCCATTCGCACCAACTCCATCGCCGGAGCCGGACTCGACGTCCTCGCCCAGGAACCACCCTCCCCCGACAACCCTCTCCTTGCTCCCACCCTTCTTTCTACCGGGCGCCTCCTCATCACCCCACACACCGCCTGGATCTCCCACCAAGCCCGCCAATCCCTCCTCGCCGGCATCACCGCCAACCTCCAGTCCTTCCTCAACAACACCCCCACCAACCGAGTCGCCTAACTCGTCTCCCCCCTGGGACCGCGGATCTTCAGTCCGCTCCACAACCCCAGCTCTGCTCTTCATTCCGACCTCCGACCTCTGACCCATGGACGACTTCATCCTCAGCCTCCTCCCCGCCGTCGCCCAACAGGCCGAGTCCCTCGACACCCCCTTCGTCGCCACCACCCTCCAACGCCTCATCGACGAGGACGACATTGAGGAGGAAGAAGCCGCCTACATGATCGCCTTCTGCCTCGCTGACGAACTCGAACGCATCGACGCCACCGACACCCCCTTCGACCTCGACCGCTACCAACTCCTCCTCACCCTCCTCCCCACCCTCCCCGAGCGCTCCTAGCTCCCCCTAGATACAATCCTCCGTCTCTCCTCCTCCGGGCTCTTCTCTCCTATCCTATCCCTCCCCGACCTGCGACCTGCGACTCATTTCTTCAAAACGCATCCCTTACCAAATTCACCTTCGGCACCTCCCCCTCCCGCAAAATCACCTCCACCACATCGAAGCGAATCGGAATCTCCCGCGTCCCCAACAACCGCAACCACTCATTCGCCCCTCGCTCGATCAACAACTCCTTCTCCCGATCCACCGCATCCAACGGCCGCCCGAACTTCTCCGACGTCCGCGTCTTCACCTCCACAAAACTCAATATCTTCCCATCCCGCGCCACAATATCCACCTCCCCACCCTTCGGCGCCCGAAAATTCCGATAAAGCACCTTCCGCCCCTCAGCCTTCAAAAAGTCCACTGCAATCCTCTCCCCCAACTCCCCGATCTCCAAATGCCCCAACCCCTCACCGTCACTCTTCCGCAGCTGCGGCGAGGAGGTCAGCAATCGGCTGAAACGTTTTACGATGAATGCGGCAAGGCCCATGGATTCTCAATGCTTCGAGATGCACCTTTGTGCCATACCCTTTGTGTTTCTCAAACCCATACTCCGGAAACTCCTCCGCATATTCCAACATCCGTCGATCCCGGCTCACCTTCGCAATCACACTGGCCGCCGCAATCGACAAACTGATCCCGTCCCCCTTCACCACCCCATTTGAGGGCAGGGGAAACCCGGGCACCTCCAGCCCATCGATCAAACAATAGTCCGGACCCGGGCTCAATTCCGCCGCCGCTCTAGCCATCGCCGCGTGCGTGGACCGCAAAATATTGATCTCCTCGATTTCCTCCACTTCCCCGTAGGCCAGCGCCCACTCCACCTGCCCATCCCCTATCAACGCCTCAAACACCTTCTCCCGCCGCGCCGCACTCATCTTCTTCGAGTCATCCAACCACTCCAACGAATACCCCGCCGGCAAAATCACCGCCGCCGCCGACACCGGACCAGCTAAGGGACCACGCCCCGCCTCATCAATTCCCGCCACCCGCAGCGTCCCCGCAAAACGCAGCGAGTCCTCCAAGTTCAAATCAGGCAAATCCCCTCCTCACGTCAGAGGACATAGCACTGCCCTCAGACCCACGCGACACGAATCAATCAGCGAGAGCTACCAGGTCCCATACATGTCCGGCGCGGGCTTCAGATCATCTGACAGGAAACAGGTCATGTAGAGCGTCCCGATCGGTGGCACCGCGTTGCCCTTAATCGTATACAGCCCCATGCCAGGGCACTGCGGCAAAGACTCAAAGATAGTTCCCCGAACCAATGATCGCCCCCCTAGAGGGCCGTTGGATCCCAGAAGCGTCATCTAGCTCCCCGCGTCCAGATCGTTCGAATTCGCGTAACCACGCACCGCCAACTGCACGTTGCGGATGTTCATCACACATTGCGCCCGATCCGAGCCCCGTTTCCAGGCTCTCGCTCCGATACAGAGAATGCTAATGAAGGTGAGGATCACAAGGATCATCACGCTCAACTCAATCAGGGTAAATCCACCCCACAAAGGGAGGGACGGTTTGTTCAGTTCAAGATGTTGGCTCGTATTCATCTGTTGGGGGGAGGTCGGCTTCATCAAAAAAAGGGGGGGAATTTGAGCCCCAAGGCTCATGCTCCAACCCCTAAGGAATCAATAATTTTCAGGTATTTTAATTAATTAGCCAACTGAACAATTTGAGCCGAATCAATTCGGATCTCACAACCACTCATGTAGAATTTTGATCTCAAAAAACAATTCTCATCACGCCCAAATCATTGATCCTTAGTCTATTTCTCCAAACCCCGCTCCTCCCCTCCAATTCGTAGCAACGTTCAAGAAAGAGGAGCGCCCGATGGAAGGTAGTCAGAGGCGATGCACAGCAATTCCATCCTCATCGCCCTCAGCGCCCTCATTGGCACTCTTGCCGTTTCCACCGCCGACGTTGGTGTCGGCACCAAGACCGCCTCGGGCGCCACAGTCCTCATCGACGGCAGCCGCACCATGCTCGATGAACAGTGGACCTACTGGGAAGGCCCCCGCTTCGCCTCCTCCCTCCCCATCAAATGGAAAGTCGTCGATGACCCCGTCACGGAAGGCAACAGCATCATGACCTTCGACCCAGCCGCTAAAGGCGGAAAGTACGGCACCGCCGACATCGTCACGAAGGAAACCTACCGCGACTTCCGCTTGCACATCGAATTCCTTGTCATGAAACCCGGCGGCAACAGCGGCGTCTACCTGCAGAACCGCTACGAGATCCAAGTGCTCGATGGCAACAAAACCAAACACGGCATGGGTGCCGTCATCAACGAAACAGAATCTCCCTACCACGCCTACAACGGAACCGGAAAGTGGAACGCCTACGACATCGTCTTCCGCGCCGCCCGCTTCACCGACGACAAAATGACCCAAAAACCACTCGTCACGATGTACTTCAACGGAAAAAAGGTTCACACCAACCAACAGATCAACCAGGTCTGGGGCGGCCCCAATTCCGGTGTCGATGGCGGCAACGACAAGGGACGTGGAATCACCGACTCCCCCCAGGGCCTCAAACTCCAATGCGAAGGCCACGACGTCCGCTACCGCAACACCTGGATCAAGAAACTCGACCTCAAGAAGGCCGACACCGACTTCAAATCCAGCGAGTAGGGTTAATCAGGGTGATGAAATCGGACTCCTCGCTGTCCTCGAACATCTCGCGGGCGCTTGCGGTCTCGGCATCATCGCGATCCAGGCGGGTGAGCAAATCACGACCACTGACCAGGGCGGCACACCAGGGCGACATCGCTGAGCAGGTTCCGTTCGTGGAATTCATCGAAGACGACGGCGCCTGTCTGGTCTTGCCCGAGCCCGTGGGGGCAGTCATGAGGCGGAGTGCGCACGCTATGGCCCAGCGCAGGCAATGCCAACCCGAAGCCCCATGAACACCCCCCTTTCTCTCTCCTGAGCGGACGAAGCCCCCTCTCCGATCCCCTCAACAAAGTCCTCAGGGACACCCCATAAAATGCAAACTCCTCGCACAATGTATTGGCCTTGAATGGAGAATGAACCTATGGATCCAAATCAATGATTAACTGTTTGAATGACGTCACGGCGGCTGCAATTTGCATTGTCTTATGTGCGGTGCCGGTGTGCGGTGCGACGAAGATCACCCCGCCGCCGCCAGTGGAGATCGAGAGGCTCAATCTCGATAAGG
>JAPKDA010000163.1 GCA_028822695.1 Akkermansiaceae bacterium | reverse complement strand
TCTCCCGCATGGACTCCTCGTGGGAAGTTTCCGGAGCAGCCGATGTCACCGGCCACCCACTGGGACTCGACGGCGATGCCTTTCTGGTGGATGAAAGTGCAGCGCGGCATTGCCACCGAACCCATGGGCGCCGTCCTTTCCAACATCTTCGACAGCACCGACGGCGCAAACCACGAATTCACCCTCAAGGAACAACGCCGCTTCCACCTCGAAATGTGGATGCTCCTCGGCGACCCCGCCACGAGACTGCTGTAGTTCGGCTTTCAGCCTTCACCTCCCTATTTTTCCCTCATTTTCCCGCATTTCGCCTGTTCTTTTAAGGGGGCCTTCCTACAGTCCGCCCCTCATGAGCGACTCCGAAAATCTCACCGCACCGGAAGCCCCCGGCTCTAGCGAAGCAGACCTCATCGCCATCCGGCGCGAAAAACTCGCCAAGCTTCGTGAACTCGGCATCGATCCCTACGGAGCCGCCTTCGACACCGACACCGATCCCGGCACCCTCAAGGCCAACTACGCTGACGACAAACCCGTCCTCCTCGCTGGCCGCCTCGTCGCCATCCGCGACATGGGCAAGTCCGTCTTCGCCACCCTCGGCGACGCCAACGGCCGCATCCAAATCTATCTCAACATGAAAGGCGTCTCCGAAGAGGACTGGGCCGCCTGGAAGCTCCTCGACATGGGCGACTGGATCGGCGTCCAGGGAACCACCTTCACCACCGGCAAAGGTGAACCCTCCGTCAAAGTCGAAAAGCTCACCATCCTTTCCAAGGCACTCCGCCCGATGCCCGACAAATTTCACGGCGTCTCCGACCGTGAGATCAAATACCGCAAGCGTCACCTCGACCTCATGTCGAACGAGGACAGCGCCAAAACCTTCATCACCCGCTCACAGATGGTTGCCGAGATCCGGAACTTCTTCCACGAGCGCGGATACCTTGAGGTCGAAACCCCCATGCTCCAATCCCTCGCCGGCGGAGCCGCAGCCCGGCCTTTCGAGACGCACCACAATGCCCTGAGTATGCCCCTCACCCTGCGCATTGCTCCGGAGCTCTTCCTCAAGCGCCTCCTCGTCGGTGGCTTTACGAAAATTTTCGAACTCAACCGCAACTTCCGCAACGAAGGCATCTCCCGCCGCCACAACCCGGAGTTCACAATGCTCGAGGCCTACCAGGCCTTCGCCGATTTCGAAATCATGGCCAACCTCGTCGAGGAAATGACCTGTCACCTCGCCGAAAAATTCTGCGGCGGCCTGCAAATCGAACACAAGGACGAAGAAGGCAACCTCACCCGCACCATCAATCTCGCCCGCCCCTGGAAACGCGCCAACTACCACGACCTCGTCAAGGAGGTCGCCGGTGATGATTTCTTCGACATCACCCCCGAGGCCCGTCGCGCCAAATGCAATGAACTCGATGTGCAAATCTCCGAAGGCATGGAGGACTACGAGGTCATCCAGCAAGTCTTCGAAAAGAAGGTCGAGGAACACACCTTCGACCCCTGCTTCGTCACCCGCGTCCCCAGCGAACTCATCCCCCTCGCCAAAGTCACCCCAGGCGGCAAAACCGTCGAGGTCTACGAGCTCATCATCAACGGCCAGGAAATCTCCCCCGGCTACTCCGAACTCAACGATCCCGACGTCCAACGCGAACGCCTCGAACACCAGGCTGGCGGCGAAGAGGAACAACTCGTCGATTACGACTTCATCGAGACCCTCGAGCACGGCATGCCCCCCGCCGGCGGCATCGGCATCGGCATCGACCGCCTCGTCATGATGCTCACCGGCGCCCCCACCATCCGCGACGTAGTCCTCTTCCCGCTGCTCAAGAAAAAGGACTAAAGAAGCGTGGGTTTCCAACCCGCTTGATCAACCCCGGTCTCCCCCGACCAACCCCCGACCGATGCCAGAGGCTTGAAATCCGGCTCAGGCGGACGCCCCCCCATTACACCCCTCGCCCTCACTTAAAATTGGCAAGGCTCCCCATTCTGTTAGCGTCCCATCCATCGCCTTGACTCCGGAACTCCTTTCCAGATACCTCTCCACCAAAAACACTCCATCACCATGTCCGAATCCAAACCAAAACCACTCTTCTTCATCGTTCTGGTCCTCGCCATCGCCAGCCTCATCGTCTACGGCCTCCGCGACACGATCTTCCCCGAAGGCGGAACCGATGGCCCCGGCAATGTCATTATCTCCAAGGACGAACTCACTCTTGGCAGCGTGGAAGCCGACCACTCCAACCTTCCCTCCTCATTAAACTTACTGTGAAAACATACGGCACACTCCCCGACGGAAACGAAGTCTCCATCTTCATCCTCCGCAACAAAAACGGCATGGTCGCCAAGGTCATCGAATACGGCGCCATCCTCACCAGCCTCGAAGTTCCCGACAAGGACGGCAACGTCGCCGACGTCACCCACGGATACGACACCCTCGAAGGATGGATCTCCAACGAATCCTACTTCGGCGCCACCGCCGGTCGCTTCGGCAACCGCATCGCCCACGGAAAATTTTCCCTCGACGACGAGGACTACTCCCTCGTCACCAACAACGACCCTGGCGGACTCCCCTCCGCCCTCCACGGCGGCATCAAGGGCTTCGACAAGGTCCGCTGGTCCGGTGAGTCCTTCCAGAATGCAGACTCCAACGGTGTCACCCTCACCTACGTCTCTCCCGACGGCGAAGAAGGATACCCCGGCACACTCACCGCCGTCGTGACCTACACCCTCAACGACGACAACGAACTCCTCTGGGAAGCCAAGGCCACCGTCGAAGGGAAAGCCACCCCGGTGAATATCATCCACCACAGCTACTGGAACCTCAGCAACGACCAAGACTCGTCCATCAACGACCACCTCCTCACTCTCAACGCCAAGAGCTTCCTCCCCACCAACGCCGGCCTCATCCCCACCGGCGAAATCGCTCCCGTCGCCGGAACCCCACTCGACTTCACCAAACCCACCGTCATCGGTGAACGGGTCGAGGCCGACGACCAGAATCTCAAATTCGCCGGCGGCTACGACCATTGCTGGGTCCTCGACCCCCTTCCCGCAGACCAGTCCGTGCAATCCGCCGCCATCCTCCACGATCCAAAAACCGGCCGCACCCTCGAAGTCCTTACCGACCAGCCCGGCATCCAATTCTACGGCGGCAACTTCCTCGCCAACGACGTCGACGGTAAAGACGGCAAGTCCTACCCCCACCGCAGCGCCGGCTGCCTCGAATCCCAACGCTTCCCCGATTCCCCCAATCAGGAAGCCTTCCCCAGCTCCATCCTCCGCCCCGGCGAGACTTATTCACACCGCATGGTGCATCGCTTCTCCTGGTAGGGGACGGTCGCCTTTTGTGTGACAGTAGAAGCTCCTCCCCTGTTCCAGCTGCCTGTCCTGTGCTCACAATTTCCCCTTCCCATCCCTCCCGTCCCCCTCCTAGACTCCCCGCCACGAAGCGGATCCCTCCGCTTTCGTAACCAACAGATTGCCAACTCATGACTCTGAGCATCGTCGATATCCTCGTCTTCTTCGTTTTCATCGCGTCCGTCATCGGGCTCGGGCTTTATAAATCCAAAGGAGAAGGAAAAGACTCAGAGTCATACTTCCTCGCTGGCCGCGGATTGATGTGGTGGCTCATTGGTGTCTCCCTCATCGCCGCCAACATCTCCTCCGAACAGTTCGTGGGCATGTCCGGATCCGCCGCCGACTACCTCGGCCTCGCAATTTCCAGCTACGAATGGATGGCCGCCATCACCCTTGTCGTAGTGGCTTTTGTCTTCCTCCCCTACTTCCTCAAGACCGGCATCTTCACCATGCCCCAGTTCCTCGAGGTCCGCTACGGACCCGGAGCCCGGGGAATCATGGCCGTC
>JAPKDA010000162.1 GCA_028822695.1 Akkermansiaceae bacterium | reverse complement strand
CAACAACCACTCCGCCTTCCCCTCATCACTCTCCTCCACCGCTTCCAGCAAACTCCCCGCCGTCAACGGCACATCGTAATCCTCCCCCCTAGATCCAAGAAAGTCCCAACCCCCACCCTCCAGGCTCACTGCTCCTCAGCAGCTACCCCAAAAGGCTCACCAACCTCTCACAAACTACCTCCACATTCTCCCGCGTATTGAACGCCGAAATTCGGAAGTAGCCCTCACCTGCCGCACCAAATCCAGCACCTGGCGTCACCACCACCTGCGCCTCATTCAGCATCTTGTCGAACATCCCCCAGCTATCCACCCCGTCCGGACACTTCACCCAAACGTAAGGCGAGTGCTCCCCACCATAAACCGAAAGACCAAGCTTCTGACACGCCTCACTCAGCAAGGCCGCATTCCCCATGTAGTGCTTCACCAAACGCGCCACCTGCATCTTCCCCTCCACCGAGTAAAGCGCCTCCGCCCCACGCTGCACCGGATAGCTACATCCATTGAACTTCGTCGCATGACGCCGTGCCCACAACCCATGCAGCGAAACCCGCTCGCCACTCGTCGTTGATCCAGTCAGCTCCTTCGGAATCACGATGTATGCGCAACGCACTCCCGTGAACCCACCGTTCTTCGAAAACGACCGGAACTCAATCGCACAATCCCGCGCCCCCTCGATCTCAAAAATCGACTTCGGCACATCGGAACCCTGCACATAAGCTTCGTAAGCTGAATCATAGAGAATGATCGAGTCATTCTCCTTCGCATATGCCACCCACTTCTCCAACTCCTCCCGCGTCGCCACCGTCCCCGTCGGGTTGTTCGGATAGCACAAGTAGATCAAGTCCACCTTCTCCTCCGGCAAGGCCGGAACAAAATTATTCTCCGCCGTGCACGGCAAATACACCAAGCCTTCAAAACGACCACTCTCGTCTCCCTCGCCGGTGTTTCCCGCCATCACATTCGTGTCCACGTAGACCGGATACACCGGATCCGTAATCGCCACCCGAATCCCTTTTCCGAAAATATCCAGAATGTTCCCCGTGTCGCACTTCGATCCATCCGACACAAACACCTCATCCGCCGAAACCTCGATCCCCGCATACGCGTTATCCGCGATCGCCTTCCGCAGAAACTCATACCCCTGCTCCGGACCATATCCGCGAAACGTCTCACGTGCTCCCAACTCATCCACCGCCAACTTCATCGCCTCGCGAGCTGCATCCGGCAACGGCTCGGTCACATCACCGATCCCACAACGAATCAGGCTCTTCGCCTTCACCGGCTCCGCATCCACAAAGGCCTTCACCCGACGACCAATCTCCGGAAACAAATACCCCGCCTTCAGCTTCAAAAAGTTCTCGTTCACCAATGCCATAACGCTCCCCATCTACCCTCCCATCCGACTCCGCGCAAGTCCGACCTCCTCAACAGCTACCACCAACTCCCCGGCCACCACCTCATCCCACCCGGCGCCGATCCCGTCGACACCGCCCAGCAACTCTACGAGTCCCCCATCTTCGTCGCCTCCCACAACACCGCCGACGACCCCATCCTCACCTACGGCAACCTCACCGCCCAATCCCTCTTCGAACTGAGCTGGGACAAATTCACCAGAAGCACCCCCGCTTCACCGCCCAAGCCCCCAACCGCGCCGAACGCGCCCGTCTCCTCGAACGCGTCACCACCCACGGCTTCATCGACGATTACTCCGGTGTGCCCATCTCCTCCACCGGTCAACGATTCCACATCGACCAAGCCACCGTCTGGAACCTCCTCGACGACAACGGCAACAAAATCGGCCAAGCCGCCACCTTCGCCCAGTGGACCAAGATCCAAGATTAGAGCAATCAGCGAAATCAGCGGTCAAGTCTCCTCTCCGCACTCCGGGTTCTTCTCCCCAAAAAACTGACAACTGATCACCGATAACCAGCCGCAACGCGGCTACCCTTCCCTCCGCGGACCCCGGTCGTGATCGAGGATGAACGCCTTGTTGTGATATTTCTTCCCCTTCAAGCGGTCCACCAACTTATCCGCGTGCTCTTTCGCCACCTGGATACTGCTGTTCTTAGCAAACATCCGCATGCTGCCAATCGCACCATCCGGCACCCCGCTTTCGCGGTAAAGCATCCCGATGATTTCACCCACCTTGATCCCGTGCACCCGCCCGAGAGAGAAAAATAACGGCGTCATGTTCGGATCATTATCAGCACGTTGCGGACCACGGTCTCCACGATCTGATCCACCATCACCACCACGATCCCGACGATCACCACGATCCCTGTCACCACGATCCCGACGGTCACCTCGGTCAGGCCGATCACCGCGTTCACGACGCTGCCCCGGACGGTCCTCTTGGATCTCTCCAAACTCCCGCCCCCGATCCTCATTCAACATCGTGAACAAGGCTCCAACAATATCCGTCGGCGTGTGCCCCTGCTCCAGCAAGCGATCGATCTGCGCCTCGTGTGACTCAAACTTGTTCTCGGTCACCCGCTCCGCAACCTCGTCAAAGAGCCGATCCGCCATCTTCCCTTCCACGATCTCCTGCGTCGGAATCCGCTCCCGCTTGATCGGTTGACGCGTATAGCGCTCGATCGTCTCAAGACGGTGCAAATCCCGCCCAAACACAAAACTCACCGCCCGACCACTCCGTCCGGCCCGGCCAGTCCGACCGATCCGGTGCACATAGTCCTCGGGATCCTGCGGCAGGTCATAGTTGAAGACCACTTCCACATTCTCCACATCCAATCCCCGTGCCGCGACGTCAGTCGCCACCAAAAGCTCAATCGTTCCATCCCGGAACCGTCGCAAGACCCGCTCCCGCATCGCTTGACTGATATCGCCATGCAATCGATCCGCCGTGTATCCCCGCCCCAACAAAGCCTCTGTCGCCTCATCCACCGAGCGCTTCGTATTGCAGAAAATAATCGCCAACCGCGATGGCTCCATGTCGAGAAGACGGGAAAGCACTTCCACCTTCGAACGCTGGCGCACTTCGTAGCAACACTGCTCCACCGTGGAGACCGTCCGTGTCTTCTGCTCAATCTTAACCGTTTCGATATCGTTGGAGAACCGCTCCATCAGACGCTCCACGCCCTTACTCATCGTCGCCGAAAAGAACATGGCTTGGCGCTCCTTCGGCATCGCCGCGAGAAGTTCCTCCATCTCATCCCTGAATCCGAGATCTAGCATCCGGTCAGCCTCATCAAGCACGACCATTTTCATCTCGCTCACATTCAGCGAACCGCGACGAAGGTGATCCAACAAACGACCCGGCGTTCCCACCACGAGATGCACTCCGTCACGCAACTGACGCAACTGACGATCAATCGGCGCACCACCATAAACCGGAATCGCACGAAACCGTTTCATGTTCGACGCCAAACGGTGAATCTCTTCGCAAACCTGCACCGCCAACTCCCGCGTCGGGCAAACAATCAACGCTTGTGGATAACGACCATCAGGCGCGATCTTCGCAAGAAGCGGCAAACCAAAGGCCGCCGTTTTTCCCGAACCAGTGGAGGACAAACCGAGGACATCCTTCCCCGCCAAAGCAGGTGGAATCGCCAAGGCTTGGATCGGTGAAGGGCGCTCAAATCCGAGCGCCTCAACGCCGGCAAGAAGTTCTGGCGGTAAGCCAAGTTCGGAAAACGGTGGAGTGTCCATGGAAACAAATAAGTTCGGCCATAGACTACAGTGTCCTTAGCCGCATTAAACAGGGGGAAACCCGGCCAAATCAGCTCTCGCTGCGACCGGGCACGGACCCTGACCGCATAAATCCACAAGGCAAGCCGCGATATCCCCAAAACAGGGTATTCCCAATCCCCTCCGGCCAAAGGCCGCACTTCCTCCCCCCCCAGTGGCGTGACCGTCCCGGTCACAGGCCTCTCTTCTAGTAAGGTGACTGTCCCGGTCGCCTCTAAGCCCCTCCACGACGCAGGAGGGCAAGCAGCCTCCCCCTCATCCCCAAAGACCAC
>JAPKDA010000161.1 GCA_028822695.1 Akkermansiaceae bacterium | reverse complement strand
TGATAACGCTGCTGTGGATGAGGTAGCGTTTGCCGTCGAAGTGGTGGAGGGCATCTGTGACGATCTTTGAGGCAGATGGCTGAGCCAGTTTGCAGTTGCCGTGTCCTTGATCGAGCCAACGGTCGATGGTGCGTGAGAAACGTTCGACGATAGTCGAGTTCCGTTTCAAGGGGCCAGGGTTTGGGATGCAGATCCATCCAGATGGAATGTTCCTCGCGAAACCCGGTTAGGAGAGTGTGGGGGAGGGAATCGGCGAGGCGGAAGGTGATGAAGTAGCAGGCGCCTTCCTGTTGCCAGTGAGGGAGCCGGTTGCGGGTTTTGGTGGTGGTTGCTTGCTCGTTGAAGAAGCGGATGGCCTGCCAAGGGGGCATTGGAGCAGGATGGAAGGGGCAAGGATAGGGTCAAGGTGAGGCTTGTTGCGGCGGCGAAGGACGGCGTCCTGGAGAACGCCGCTCCGTGGAGCGGACCTTACAAGTTTTCCGCGAGGGGGCGGAGGAGGACGCCGATGGCGTAGGCCATGGAGGCGGCGAGGGCGCCGATGCCGAGGGTTTCGAGGCCGCCGAGGGCCCAGTGTTGATCGACGGCGCGGCCTTTGAGGGCGCCGACGATGAAGAAGGCGATGCCGGTGAGGATGCAGGCGGGGAGGAAGGGAGAGGCGATGATCTCGGGGTCGATGAGGTCGACGATGTAGGGAGAGAGGGGGATGGCGCCGATGACGAGGAAGGCGAAGAAGGTGGCGAGGGCGGCTTTTAATGCGGAGGGCGGAGAGCCGACTTGCCCGTGTTCTTCCTGCATCATGGTGTCGAGCCAGCGGGTCTTGTCGGCGGTGATGACCGCGACGATTTTCTCGAGGGTTTCTCCCTTGAATCCCTTTGCCGCGTAGATCTGGCGGATCTCTTCGCGCTCACCCTCGGGATGGTGTTCGATTTCTTCCTCCTCTTCGCGGCGGGCTTTGCGGGCTGCCTGGTTTTCGGCGCGGGTGCCGAGGAAGTTTCCGGAGGCCATGGAAAAGCCGTCGGCGAGGAGGTTGGCGAGGCCGAGGATGATGACGATGGAGCTGCTGAGTCCCGCGCCGGCGACCGAGGAGACGACGGCGAAGGTGGTCACGGCACCGTCGATGGCGCCGTAGATGGAGTCCTTCAGGTAGCCTTGCGAATGGTCCTCGCTGAGGCGCTTGCGAATCGCCTCCGGAGTGTGGTCCGCTTCGTGGTCCTGATGGTGGCTCATGGTGATCTAGAGGATGTTGCCGGGGGTGTATTTGGCGTCGTCGGGGAACTTCGCGGCGATTTCACCGACGGTCTCGGCAAAGGAGGAGACCTGTTCGCGGGCCCGGCCAACGTTCTCGCGGCCGGCTTCGAGGAGGTTGGTGAGGTCCTGGCGGCTGAGGGGGATGCGTTCGTCGGTGGCGAGACGGTCGAGGAGGTCGTTCTCGGCAATGACGCCGTCGCGGAGGTCATTCACGGTGGCGACAGCATGTTCCTTGATCGCGGAGTGGGCAGTTTCGCGTCCGACTCCTGCGGTGACGGAGGCCATGAGGATGGTGGTGCTCATGAGGAATGGCAGGTAGCGGTTGTTCTCGGCAGCGATGACGCCGGGGAAGGCGTCCATCTGGTTGAGGATGGTGAGGAAGGTTTCGAAGAGCCCATCCGCGGCGAAGAAGGCATCCGGGAGCATGACGCGGCGGACGACGGAGCAGGAGACGTCTCCTTCGTTCCACTGCACGCCACTGAGTCCGGAGGCCATGGTGAGGTAGCCTTTGAGGATGACGTGGAAGCCGTTGACGCGTTCGCAGGAACGGGCGTTCATTTTGTGCGGCATGGCGCTCGATCCGGTCTGTCCTTTGGCGAAGCCCTCCGAGGCGAGTTCGTGGCCGGACATGAGGCGAAGGGTGGTGCAGAATGACGACGGGCCCGAGGTGAGCTCGAGGAGAGCGGAGACCGCAGCAAAGTCGAGGGAGCGTGGGTAGACTTGGCCGACGCAGACCCAGTCGTCGGGGAGGCCGAGGTGTTGAACGATTTTCTTTTCCAGTTCGGCGACTTTCTTGGCATCGCCGCCGAAGAGAGAGAGTTGGTCCATCTGGGTGCCGACGGCGCCTTTCAGTCCGCGCACGGCGTAGCTGCCGACAAGGTTGTCGAAGCGCATGAAGGCATCGATGAGTTCCTCGCCGAACATGGCGATGCGTTTGCCGTAGGTGGTGGGTTGCGCGGCGACGTTGTGGGTCCGGGCGGTGAGGAAGAGGTCCTGCCATTCTTCGGCGCGGCGGGAGAGGCCGGCGAGGGTGGCGACGGCTTTGGTGCGGATGACCTTGAGGGAGGAGAAGACCTGGAGCTGTTCGACGTTTTCGGTGAGGTCGCGGGAGGTCATGCCCTTGTGGATTTCCTCGTGTCCGGCGAGTTCGTTGAACTCCTCAATGCGGGATTTCACGTCGTGGCGGGTGATCCGCTCGCGTTCGGCAATGGCTTCGAGGTTGACCTGATCCTTGACCTTCTCGTAGGCGGCGATGGCCTTGTCGGAGATAGGGAGACCGAGGTCTTTTTGTGCTTTGAGGACTGCAATCCAGAATTCGCGTTCGAGGATGATGCGGCCCTCGGGAGACCAGATGTTGCACATCGCGGCGGAGGCGTAGCGCTCGGCGAGGACGTTGGGAAGTGATGCCATGCCGCTCTGTAGAGGAATCTGACGAGGCTGGGTAGGGAATTTTGGGGATGTGGTGGTGATCCTAGTGGGGCCGCAGGGCTGCTTGAATTGCGGCTTTGCCGGGGGGAGGGGGATCATGACCGGGACGGATCGTGCCACGGTGGGGAAGTGCGGCCTTGGGGGCCGGGGATTTAGAGGCGACCGAGACTGTCCCCTTACGGGGGAGAGATTTGCGGCTGAGCCGGCTAGATTTGATGATGACCGAGACGGTCACGCCACTAGGGGGAAATCGTGCCGCGGGAGGCGGCGAGGATATTTTCGAGGGTGGCGATGACTTTTTGGCGGATGAGTTTGCCCTCGTTCATGAGGATTAACTGCTCGCGTTCGTAGTCGCGACGACCTTCTTCGGTTTCGATGCGAATGGGCTCGTAGCCGAGGGAGCTGAGGTCGTAGGGGCTGGCCCGCATGTCGATCTTCCTGCAGCGGGTGGCAAATTGAAAGCATTCCCAGAGCAGGTCGCTTCCGATCCAAGGCATGGACTTGAAGGCCCACTTGTAGAGATCCATGTTGGCGTGGATACAGGCGGGTTGTTCGTGGTCCTCGCGATCAGAGAGGTCGGGGAGAAAACGGTTGCGGGGTTGGGTGGCGGGGGCGAAGAAGCGGAAGGCGTCGTAGTGGGTGCAGCAGAGCGGGTGGGCATCGACGATGGCATCGATCTCTTCTTGCGGAAGGCGCAGCGGAACGGTTTCGCGGTGGCGGATTTCCGCGCCGCTGTAGACCATGGCCCACTCGTGCATGCCGTGGCAGGCGAAGTTTGCGGGGCGCTGCTGGGTGTTGGAGAGGAGCATGTGGATCCACCCAATCAGGTCGCGCTTTTTGGCGGGGAGGTGGGTGGGGTCGAGTTGGGTGCCATCGGCGTCGCGTTGGTAGGGGGGGCGTTTGAAAGCGCGGGGAAAGTCGGGATCACTTTCGAGGAAAACGCCGAAGCCGGGGTGCCAGTCTTCCAGTTTTCTGAAGGAGAAGGAGTAGTAGGTGTGGAGGAAGTCGAGGACGGGATGGGATTCGCCCCGGGCGCGGCGGTCGCGCATGGGTTGCGTCCACTCGATGACCCGGGCGTGGTGGCTGGCTCGTCGTTCCTGCCACTCGGATGAGCTCAGCTGGGATGATGCGGTGGCCGGAGTGTCCATGGACAGGGGAGTGGTGGCTGAATGGTCGATGGGGGTCAAGCGGGGAGGCGAGAACGCGAGGGCCTTGCGGATTGCTTCTCGCGCCCCGTCAGGGCGCAGGACGGGATGGTTGGGATCCCAGGGCTGCGCACGGTGTGCTTGCCCTGGGCTTTGTTGTCTCGCCCTTACAGGGCTGGGGAGGTGTTGCTACTTGCCG
>JAPKDA010000047.1 GCA_028822695.1 Akkermansiaceae bacterium | reverse complement strand
TCCGGCCCAACGGCTGGCTCAGGGGCCTACCCCAAAAGCAAATTCCTAGCAGCCGAACTCGTGACTCGCGGCCTTGGAGCCTCGCCCAGCAGCGACTGACACTCCTCTGCTCCAAGTTTGGAACTCACACTTCTGGGCACCGATGTGATGCGGTCAGGGTTTTTCGGGGGCCGTCCGATAAATGCACCATAGACGCACCAACATCAGAAACTGTTAGGGGAGAACCCCCGTAACTCTTTGACTGTCAACCAGCCGCTGGTCGGAATTGAACCGACGACCTATTCATTACGAATGAATTGCTCTACCCCTGAGCTACAGCGGCGACTCGTTGAAGACTGCGCGATTTAGGCCCGCTGCCCCTCAAGAGCAAGCGGAAACAATCGCTGCGACCAACCCGGGGATATCACTCTTCTTGGCCTCAATCCTCGGGGCATGCCCCAGTTTGCTCAAAGCACTCGAGGTTACCGGCCCAATACTGGCCACCTGGCAGCCCTCCGGCCAAGGCAATCCGAGATTAAAGAAATGCTTCGCGGTCGAAGCACTCGTGAAGGTCACGATGTCCGCCCCTTCCTCCGAAAACTGCGCTACCGCCCCGGTCGGATCCTCCGTCTCCGGCACGGTCCGATAGGCCTCACAGAGGTCCACAATCGCCCCCTGCTTCACCAGCGCGTCCATCAACACCTCTCGCGTATCCTCCGCCTTCACCCACATCATGGTCTGGTTTTCGATGTCTTCCTTCGCAAAAGCCTCGATCAATCCCTCCGCCACAAATCTCTCCGGCAGGAGGTCGGTCGTGATCCGATACTCCGCAATCTTCTTCGCCGTCCCCGGCCCGATCGCCGCGATCCGGGGACTCCCCAGACTCCGCGCATCGGGGAAGACCGAGAAGAACGCCTCAAAAAATTTCTCCACGCCATTCGGACTCGTGAAGATCAACCAATCGTAGGTGTGCGCATGAGTCACCGACTCGGCAAACTCCAGCCTGTTCTCCGGATGCTCCACCCGGATCGTCGGCAGCTCCACCACATCCGCACCAAGATCACGCAAAGCCACACTCAACTCCCCCGCCTGCTCCCGCGTCCGTGTCACCACGATGCGCTTCCCAAATAACGGCCGCGTTTCAAACCAATTGATCTTCTCCCGCTCCGTCACCACTCCGCCGATCACGGCCACCGCCGGCGACTTGAAGTTGTTCTTCTCCACCAAATCCGCAATCGTCCCCAGCGTTCCGGTCAAGGTCCGCTGCCGACCGGTCGTCGCCCAACGGGTCAACGCAATCGGCGTCTCCTCCCCCGCCCCGTGCTTCACCAGCTCTTCGCAAATCGACCGCAACCGCGCCACACCCATCAGGAACACCCGCGTCCCCGGCGTTTTCGCGAGGTGCGCGTAGTCCAGGCTACTCTCCTCCTTCGTCGGGTCCTCGTGACCGGTAAAAATCGTCAACTGCGAACAATGATCCCGATGCGTCACCGGAATCCCCGCGTAGGCCGGACCCGCAATCGACGACGAAATCCCCGGCACAATCTCAAACGGCACCCCCGCCGCCGCCAATTCCGCCGCTTCCTCTCCACCACGCCCGAAAATCATCGGATCACCACCCTTCAGGCGCACCACGATCTTCCCCTCCTGCGACTTCTCCACGATCAAGTCATTGATCCCTTCTTGCGACAGCGCATGGTCCTTCGCCCGCTTCCCAACGTAAATTTTCTCACAATCGGCCGACGCCCAACGCAAAAACTCCGGACTACTCAATGCATCATAGATCAGGACATCCGCCTTCTCAATGCACGCCCGACCTTTGACCGTCATCAAGCCCGGATCTCCCGGACCTCCACCCACCAAGTAACATTTACCCTTCATAATTCTTCCTGACTCAAATTCTCTTTCAGTCGCCGCGCCAACTCACGTGGCTCCCACGTCGATCCTTCCACCACCGCCACCGTGGCACTGTCTTCCTCTTCCGAAAAGACCCGCGCCCACATTTTGAGCGTCTCTCCCTTGATCTCACAACGCACCCCCACCGGCGTGTCACAACCCGCACCAAGCAGCACCAAAAACTCCCGCTCCGCCGTCACTGCAATTTCCGTCAACTCATGATTGATCGCCGCGCACCACCCGGCCGCAGTCTCATCTCCCTCCCGAATTTCCAACGCCACCGCCCCCTGACCCGCAGCCGGCAAAAACCATTCATGATCCAGCGTCTCCGCGTAAAGCTCAGCCTCACCACTCCGCACCACTCCATCTTCCAGCAAGCCAAGCCGCACCAACCCTGCTTCCGCCAAAATCAATCCGTCCATCCCCTCCTGCTCCGCCAACTTTCGCAAACGCGTTGGCACATTCCCGCGGACATCCACCACCTTCAAATCTCCGCGCCTCGACTCCAACATCCGCTTCCGCCGCACCGAACTCGTCGCCACCGCAGCACCCTCCAACATCGCATCCAGTCCACCCGACGCCTTCGTCACCAACACATCTCCATTCGGAGCCCGCTCCAAGACCGCCGCCAAGGCAAACCCGCCCTCCAGATCACTCGGCACATCCTTCAAACTATGCACCGCCACATCGATCTCCCCCGCGGCCAGGGCCACCTCCAGCTCCTTGATGAAAACTCCCTTGTCCAAATGCCCCTCTGAACTCGCCACCTCCGCCAAGGGCACATCCGTCCGCCGGTCACCCGTCGTTGTGATCACTTTTCGCTCGATCTCCAGGCCCGGATGCGCCGCCCGGAGCAAGGTCTCCGTCATCTCAGCCTGCGCCAAGGCCAGCGCACTCCCCCTCGTCCCCAATACTAGTCGTTCTCCACTCATTATAGCAGTCCGCTCTTTACGAGTTCTTCTTCGATGATCTTCTCACAAACCGCGATCTGCTCGGAACGGCGGCCCTTCCCCTCCGTAGCAATCTGCTCGATGGTGTCGATGTCGTAGAGATAAACTTCCTCAATTTCTCCCACCTCCGGCTCGATATCCCTCGGAACGGCAATATCAATCAGGAACAAAGGCCGGAACTTCCGCTTGCGACGCGCTCCTTCCACATCCGCCTTGGTCACCACTGCATGGGGCGCCCCGGTCGAGGACACCACCACATCCACCTCTGCCAACACCCGCTGCCAATCATCAAAACGCACCGCTTCCCCATCCAATTCCTTCGCCAAATTCTCAGCCCGCTCGAACGAGCGGTTCGTCACAAAAATACTGTGTGCTCCCCGCGAGAGCAAACTCTGCGCCGTCGTCCGACTCATCTCACCCGCCCCGATCACCATCACCCGACTCTCACGAAGATGTCCGAAAATTTTCTCCGCCAAATCCACCGCCACACTCCCCACCGAAGTCTGCCCCTCCTGAATCCCCGTCACCGTCCGCACCCGCTTGCCCACCGCAAAGGCCTTCTGAAACAACCGGTTCAAATCGCCCGCCGTGTGCCCCGACTCCAACGCCGATTGATATGCCCGCTTCGCCTGCCCAAAAACTTCCGTCTCCCCCAAAACCATCGAGTCCAGACCACTCACCACCCGACACAAATGTCGCGCCACATCCCCTCCGGCCTTCGCATAGACATGATCATCCCCGATGTCCTCACCGGCATGCCTGTTCATGTATTCCCGCAACTGCCTCGCCCCGTCCTCACCCGACTCGGCCAACGCGTAGTATTCGGTCCGGTTACAGGTCGAAATTACCACTCCGCCATTCAGACCAACGAGCTTCACCAACTCTCCCGCCGCCTCTCCCAACTTCGGCTCGGACACAGCAAAGCGCTCCCGCACCCCAACCGGTGCGGTATGATGATTCAGTCCCAGACAAATCAACTCCATCACACGAGAGAAAAAACGATCAGCGAAAACACAAACAAGACGATCACTCCAAGCGAGAAACGACGGGGCGTCATCCCCCGCGTATAGTGGGTCACCAACAACGCGAAATATCCCAGCCAAACGATCAGCGCAGCAACGAGGTGCGCATTCAGCCCTCCTCCCTCCATCAGCAAACCACTCACCATCCCCACCGACAAAATGATCACCCCCAGCAGGGTCAGCCGCACCACCGACACCGACAAAGTTCTGACCGGCGGCAAGACCTTGAACAAGCCCGTGCTCAAATGGTGTTCCTTCAGTAGCCGGTTCAACGCCAAAAACATCATCCCCGCCACCACCGCCAACGCCAACGCACCAAACGACAACACCGAAAACGCGGAATGCGCCTCACCCCACGCGTTTACCTCCGCGACATGCTCCGGATCATTCGTCATCATCCCCGGCGCCAAAGCCAGCAACTGGAAGATCACCACCACCGGCGCCGTGAAGAGACCCAACAATGACAAGCGATAGGTCGGGCCCACCAACAGATAGAACAAAACCAGCGACCAGGCCAGGAAGGCCAGCTTCTCCCCATGGTCTCCCAGCGGACAAGCCCCCCGCGCCTCACCCCTCAACCCCAGGAAGGCCAACTGCAGAACAAAGGCCGCCAGCATGCAAACCACCGTCCAGTGACTCCGCTGCCCCCGCTGTAAGGCGAGCATGCCCAGTCCTCCACCCAGAACGACCATGATCGTCGACCCGGCCAACAGCCACTTATCCATGCCCCTCCATGCCCTCCGAATCCGGTTCATGCAAGGGTAACTTGGTCCCCCCAGCCCCTCAAAAACCCCAATTCCAAAGTCGAAATCTCCCTCCAGCCCGCTATGACGTCCCCATGCCTGACGCCAGCAAGCTCTCTGCCGCCATCCGTGATGTCCCCGACTTCCCCAAACCCGGCATCCTTTTCAAGGACATCACCCCTGTTCTCGGCAATCCAGAACTCTTCTCCCTCTCCATCGATCTCTTCTGCGAACTCGCCGGCGACACGAAAATCGACAAGGTCGTCGGCATCGACGCCCGGGGCTTCATCTTCGCCGCTGCCGTCGCCGATCGCCTCAAGGCCGGCTTCGTCCCCATCCGCAAACAGGGTAAACTCCCCTGGACCACCCGCGGCATGGCCTACACCCTCGAATACGGCGAAGACACTGTCGAAATCCACGACGACGCCGTCCAACCTGGCGACAACGTCCTCCTCGTCGATGATCTCCTCGCCACCGGTGGCACGGCAGCTGCTGCTCTCAAACTCCTCAGCGCCTTCGACATCAACCTCGTCTCCGCCGCCTTCCTCATCGAACTCAAAGACCTCAACGGCCGCGCCCTCCTCAACACCCCCCGCATCGATGCCCTCATCACCTACTAAAATCCTCCCCCCTGGGACCGCGGATCTTCAGTCCACCCCACAACCCCAGCTCTTCTCTTCATTCCGACCTCCGACCCCTGGATTCTGACCTCCGACTTCTGAACAAAATGTCTTTCTCCACCTACTCCCAAAACCTCATCCGCTACCCCGACCTCGGCTTCACCCTCGACCTCTCCCTCATGGATCTCCCCGAGTCCCTGAGCGATGACCTCTCCACCGAAATTTCCCGTGCCAACGCCGACCGCAAAGCTCTCGAGTCCGGGGCCATCGCCAACCCCGACGAACAACGCATGGTCGGCCACTACTGGCTCCGCAACGCCGACCTCGCCCCCAACGACGAGATCCGCGACCAAATCACCAAACCCCTCTTCGCCCTCAAGACCTTCGCCTTAACAATCCTCAACAAGGAGATCACCGCCCCCTCCGGCAAAGCCTACGACACCCTCCTCATCATCGGCATCGGCGGATCCGCCCTCGGCCCCCAACTCATCTACGATGCCGTCGGCAGCAACTCCCCCCTCAAAACCTACTTCCTCGACAACACCGACCCCGCCGGCATGGACCGCACCCTCACCGACATCGGTGAGAACCTCTCCCGCACCCTCGCCGTCGTCATCTCCAAATCCGGAGGCACTGCCGAAACCCGCAACGGCATGCTCGAAGCTGCCCACGCCTTCGATCGCGCCGGACTCAGCTTCGCCCACCAGGCCATCGCCATCACCGGGGACGGCTCCAAACTCTCCAACTTCGCCAAAGAAGCCGGCTTCATCACCACGTTCCCCATGGCGGATTGGGTCGGCGGCCGCACCTCCATCCTTTCCACCGTCGGACTCGTCCCCATGGCCCTTCAGGGCATCGACCTCAACGCCATGCTCGCCGGCGCCGCGGCCATGGATGAAAAAACCCGCAGCGACGACCCCGCCGACAACGCCGCCCTCCAACTCGCCCTCGCCTGGCACCACGAAGGCAACGGCAAAGGCGAGAAGGACATGGTCGTCCTCCCATACAAGGACTCCCTCGTCCTCTTCTCCAAATATCTCCAGCAACTCATCATGGAGTCGCTCGGCAAGGAACTCGACCTCGACGGCAACAAAGTCAACCAAGGCATCGCCGTCTATGGCAACAAAGGTTCCACCGACCAACACGCCTACGTCCAACAGCTCCGCGACGGCGTGCACAACTTCTTCGCCACCTTCATCGAAGTCCGCAAAGGCCGCGACGGCGACAGCATCGAAGTCGAACCCGGCAACACCTCCGCCGACTTCCTCCAGGGATTTTTCCGCGGCACCCGCAAAGCCCTCTACGAATCCGGACGACGTTCCCTCACCATCTCCATCCCCGAGGTCACCCCCTTCACCCTCGGCATGCTCATCGCCCTCTTTGAGCGAACCGTTTCCCTCTACGCCAGCCTCGTCAACATCAACGCCTACCACCAACCCGGCGTCGAAGCAGGCAAGGCCGCGGCAGGCTCCTTCCTCGAAGTCCTCACCAACGTGCGTTCTTCTCTGGACTCCGCCCCACAAACCGCGCAGGCCCTCGCCACCACCATCGGCGCCGATGCAGAGGACGTCTACCACTGCCTCACCCACCTCGCCGCCAACGAGGAAGCCACCCTGACCGAAGGCTCCTCTCCTGCGGAAGACACCTTCACCCGGTAACACGGGAGCCCGGGTTTCCAACCCGTTCGCAACCCCCGCTCTCCGCAGAGGCTTACAAAGCCTCACTCCCCTCTCACCCATCACCACTCCCTCCCCGGCAGCTCATCCAAAATCTGCCCCGTCCGATACCTCCCCAACCCCGCCTCTCCACCACATCAAATCGCCGAATCAGAAAATTCGCGCGACCTCCCCCCGCTTCCAGGAGCCGGCACTCTGGCATCGCGATCCCCGCCGCACCCGCCATCAGCGCATAGGCATACTCCTCTCTGCCCATCTCCAACTCCGGATCCAGATCAAACTTCAGCAACCCAAGCAGCTCACCCACAAATCAGAGAATATGCGCGGCTATCCACCCCCACTGCGTGGAATCCGGCCCTCCTTCCTGCGTTTGATCTCGCATCGTGAACACAGCACCAAGGCGAGACGCCAGTTATCGATTCGAGGAGCGCCCCTTTCTAGTCTTCTGGGAAATCACCCCCACCGTCCTTCTGCGGCGGCTACCGCGTCATCCCCGAAACCATCGAGTTCTGGCAAGGCGGCGGCGGCCGCCTCCACGACCGCTTTCTCTACACGAGAAATGACGATCAATGGGACCTGGCTCGTCTGGCTCCGTGATCTGCCCATTCCGGAGAGGCCCCGCGGCCTTTCTCCCCCGCCACCGGCTTTTGGCCTACCTTCTGCTAGAAGGTTCGCCCATATTCGCCCCGCCGCAAGCTCCCTATGTCCGCCGCCATCCTCAGTTCCCTCGCCGCCAACGCCAAAACCGACCTCGAGCCCGTCCGCAACGGCTCGCTCTCCCGCGACGAGCGCCTCGCCGTCGTAAAGAGCTTCCTCGAATCCGAGCAAAAGGCCATTTTCGACCAACACAACGCCGGAAGCAGAGGCACCGAAATCGCCTCCCTGCGCTCCGCTCTCCTCGACCACGTTCTCATCGCCCTCTTCGCCGCCTCCCTCGCCGAACAAAACCACCCCGGAAAAATCACCCTCGTCGCCAACGGCGGGTACGGCCGCGGCCTCCTCAACCCGGGCTCCGACCTCGACCTCCTCTTCCTCCTCCCCCATCCCTCCCACAAACTCCCCAAGGCCCTCAGCGAAGTCGTGCACGGTGTCCTCTACGTCCTCTGGGACATGGGCTTCAAAGTCGGACACGCCTCGCGCTCCATCGCCGAGTGCATCAAGGAAGCCCGCCTCGACCCAGTCACCCGCACCTCCCTCTTCGACTCCCGCTTCCTCTCCGGCGACCAGGAACTCTTCGACGACTTCAAAACGAAATTCCGCCGCGACTGCATCGTCAAGGATCAGGAAAAATTCTTCAACGAACGACGCGGCGACATCGCCTCCCGCCACCGCAAGTTCTCCTCCACCGTCTTCCTCCAGGAACCCAACATCAAGGAGAGTCCGGGCGGCATGCGCGACCTCCACAACCTCCTCTGGATCTCCGACGCCCTCTTCGACACCCGCGATTTCGAAGACCTCGTCGAAAAGAAAATCCTCACCGAGAAAGCACGCCTGGAACTTGAAGAAGGCTTCGACTTCCTCCACCGCGTCCGCAACGAACTGCAATACCATACCGGCAAAGGATCTGATCTCCTCACCCTCCGCTTTCAGGGCATCGTCGCCGATGCTCTCGACTACCCGCAGAAAACCATCCTCCGCCGCATCGAAACGTTCATGCGGGACTATTATCGACACACCCGCAACATCCACCAACGCACCAACTCAGTCTTCGAAATTGCCCAGATCGACATCGAGGACCACCGCAAGACCGGCATCCAACGCTTCTTCACCCGCGGATCAAAGACCCGCCAATACACTGACTTCTTCGCCAAAGACGGCCGCCTCTACCCGAAGAACGACCAAATTTTCCAGAAGGACATCGATAGCCTCATGCGCCTCTACCGGCACTGCCAACGCGACCAACTCACCATCGCCCCCGAACTCCGTAAACTCATCAAGGCCAACTGGAAACTCATCGACCAAAGCTTCCGCCACCACGAGGGCGTCCGCAACCAGTTCAAATACATCCTCCAGCAAAAAGGAGAAGTCGCCCGCGTCCTCCGCCTCATGCACCGCACCGGATTCCTCGGCCGCTACCTCCCCGAATTCGGCGCCCTCGAATGCCTCGTGCAGCACGAGTTCTTTCACCGCTACACCGCCGACGAACACACCCTCCGCTGCATCGACCAACTCGACGCCCTCATGGGGAGCGACGACCCCGTCAACGCTCGCTACCGGAAGATATTCATCGACATGGCGGACCCCTACGCCTTCTACCTCGCCCTCATTCTCCACGACACCGGCCGCGCCGAAAACGTCCGCGAACACATCGACGGCTCCGCCATGCTGGCCAGCAAACTTTGCCGACGCCTCCTCATCAAGGGCGGCCGACGAAAGCTGATCATGTTCCTCGTCGATCACCACCTCACCCTCTGGCGCTTCGCCACCAAAAAGGACATCCAGGACCCCGAAGTCATCGCCGAGTTCGGAGGCCTCATGAAGGAGCCCCACCTTCTCGACAACCTCCTCCTCTTCACCTACGTCGACTCCAACGGCACCAACGAAGAAGCGTGGTCCCCCTGGAAGGAAACCCTCCTCGTCCAACTCCACCGCGCCACACAGACCTTCCTCAAACAAGGCTACGAAAAGTACGACGCCGAAGTCCGCGCCGAACTCGCCGAACTCCACGACAAGGTCGCCAAGTTGGCCAGTGACCGAAGCAAACCGCTCCTCGAAGGCCATTTCGAGCAAATGCCCAAGCGATACTTCCGCTACCGCGGCCCGAAAAACGTCACCACCCATATCCGCGCCATCGGCCAATACATGGACCGCCGTGCGAAGAACCCCGACTCTCTGTTCGAAGCCGCCGTGCAATGGATCGAAAGCCCCAGCCACGGATACACCGAACTCACCGTCGTCACCGAAGACAGCCCCCTCCTCCTCGAGAAACTCTGCTGCGCCCTCGCTTCGGAAGAAATCAACATCCTCTCCGCCGACATCTACACCCGCCGCGACGGCATCGTCCTCGATATCCTCCGAGTCTGCTGCGCCGACGGAAACGCCGTCGAAAACCGCGCACAACAACTCCGCGTCGTCGACAAACTCTACAAACTCGCCAGCGAGGATGGCTACAATCCCGACAACTACCTCGTCACCAAAACCAACTACCTCCGCGACACCAACGAGGATGCCATGCCTTTCCCCGTTCGTGCCTTCATCGATAACGAATCCGACCCACACTTCACAGTCATCGAGATCCAGGCCATCGACCGCATCGGCCTCATGCACGACCTCCTCCACACCATCAACAAACACAACCTCCACACCACCCACGCCCGCATCGCCACCGAAAAGGGCGCCGCCCTGGACACGCTCTACGTCTGCGACACCCAAGGCGACAAAGTCCACGATCACGACACGCTCTGCGCCCTGCAAGAAACCCTCGACAAGGTCGTGGACATCAAGAACTGACCTCCGACGGACAGATCTGCATTGCCGGATTCTGGAAACGCTGCGGCGCGGACCCCGAAGTCGATCTCGAACGCGACCTCTCTTATCAAATCCCCAACGGCAACCGCCTCCGCGTCAACCTCTACCGCACCCTCGGAAACCTCGCTGCAGTTCTCCGCCCCATCGAAGAGAAGATTCCCGACTTCGCACAACTCGGCCTCCCCGAATCACTCCTCACACCCTGACTCGAACGCCGGTCCGGCCTCATCCACATCTTCCAAACCGCCCGACGCGAGAGTGCCCTGAACCTTCTCTCCATGCACCTCATTGGTGTCCTCTCCCAACAACTCCTCCCCCGGAAACCAGAGGGCCTCTTCGCTGCCATCGAACACCTGCAGAACGAAGGCGCCACGCGCAAATGGATCCGCACCCAGAACTACGGCGAAATCGGCGACCTCCTCAACCGCGCCGACACTCCCAACAATTGCCCCTTCCTCCGCTACCTCGTCGCGGCCACCCAACAAGAGATCATCGAGGAACAAGTCGCCCGCTCCGCCACCCAAAATCCCCAGGACTTCCACCGCGCCCTCAAAGGAATTTCCTAGTCCCCAAAATTAATCCCGATCGCCCGGGCCGCCTGCATCACTTCACCGTCCGGGTTCACCAGACGCAGCTTGTGCACCGCTTCCTCAATCGGCACCGAATCCACATGGTAGGACTGATAGCTCACCATCTGCCCGAAACGTCCTTCCGCCGCCAACTTCACTGCCATCACCCCGAAGCGCGCTCCTAGAATCCGGTCCAAAGCCGTCGGCGATCCACCCCGCTGCAAGTGTCCCAGAGTACACGAACGGGTTTCTTTGCCGGTAAGTTCTTCCAAACGGGCCGAGACAGCTTCCCCTACTCCGCCCATCCGCATTTCACCACCCACCTTGGACGCCGTTCCCACCTGCTCGCCTTCCGGCAACTTCGTGCCTTCCGCGACAACCACCAAGGTGCTGTGTGCACCACGCGCATCGCGCTGCTTGATGAACTCCGCCACTTTCTCATAGCTGAACGGAATCTCAGGCAGCAACACCACATTTGCACCGCCCGCCATTCCACCCCAGAGCGCAATCCACCCGGCATGACGACCCATCACCTCAAGCACCATCACCCGTTTGTGACTCTGCGCCGTGGTCCGCAGACGGTCCAGACCATCCACCACCGTCGTCACCGCACTATCAAACCCGAATGTCATCGCCGTCGCCATCAAGTCATTGTCGATCGTCTTCGGCACCCCGATAATCGGCCAACCGTCGTTGTAAAGTTGCATCCCCGTCGTCAGTGATCCGTCACCGCCGACCACCACCAAGGCACCAATACCAAGCTGGTCGATCGTGCGCTTCGCCTTGTCGATGATCTCCTGTGGCACCAACGCCACATCACCCGCACCCACCTTCGCGGCAAAGTGCCCCTTGCTCGTCGAGCCAAGAATCGTCCCACCCAGTTTCAGAATCCCACTGGTGTCCGAGCGCTTCAACACCTTGAAATCTCCCGGAGGAAGCAAGCCCTCGAAACCATCCTTGAAACCAATCACTTCCCACCCGAGCTCCGTCGCAGCACCCACCACTCCATGAATCACCGCATTCAGACCGGGGCAATCCCCACCACTGTTCAATATACCAATACGCATCTCGCGGATAGGCGTAGATGATCCCGACCGATTGTCAACGTGGGTCCGGAACGACCATCAATTCCTTTCCTGCGTCCTGCACAGTAGAGCCTGCAGTCCTCCACTGCTCGTAACGAGACCAGCCATCTCCCACCAAACCGCGCGCTCTGGCGAAACGGTCAGAACTCCCCAAAACTATACAAATTAGCTGCCTCTTGGTCATCCGGCTCCGCCCATCCGCCAACTGCTGTACCACCGGTTTCCGCTCCGAACTCGTCGCCAAACATTCCCCCGCCAATCCCGAGTAGCCCGTCTTGATCCCATTGATATCCATCTGCCCGAGCAAGTGATTTGTATTCGCCACCGTAAAGGCCCGCTCGTCGGCACCATGGTAAAAAGACACTCGCCGGCTCTTCTGCTTCACGAAGAACGCGAAGCCCGGATGCCTCATCGCATAGATACAAAGCCGCCCCATGTCCGACGCCGTCGACATCCCCCGCCCCTTCGCAGTGTCCATCCCACTCGCATTCGCAAACTTCGTCCGCTTCATTCCCAGCGCTCGGGCCAACACATTCATCTCCTGCACAAAAGCACGCACCGGATCCCCCGTCCCACCCCGCTGCCGCTGCATCGCAAACCCCACATGGTGCGCCAAAGTCTGCCCCGCCACGTTGTCAGATCCCAACAAAGCCGAGTAGAGCGCATTGCGCAGCGAGATCCTGTCCCCCGGCCGTAACCCCATCGGATTGGACCCACCCAATAATCCTACCGAATGCGGGACAATCGCCGGAGTCCCCAAATCTGTCCGCGTCACCTCTGCCCAATCCAACACCACGATCGCCGTCGCCACCTTCGTCAGACTCGCCACCGGCTTCTTCACCGTCGCCTCGTGAGCCACCAAAACCTTCCCCGAGTGCGCCTCCACCACAAAGTAACTCTCCGCCGCCCACAGACCACCGCCCGCCACTGCCAAAGCTGATATCAGGAACAGCCGAACGAGCCGGCCCAAACGATTTGTTGCGGAATATGGAGTCGCCATCAGGTCGGGCGCAGCCTATCGCGATGCCCTCCTGCCTAGCAACCACCAATCCCTGCAGCGGAGGGGCCCTCCCGCCATTTCACTTGCACCACCTCCCCCCCAGCCCTAGGCTTGCCCCGTCGCGGAGAACACGTCGATGCTTCCATTTGGCTACAATCCTGATCTGGTCCTCTTTCCAAGCGCCGCTTGGAAGGGCCAACAGACGTCCAAGAAAGTCGCCCCTCACCAAATGTGGTGGGCGGTCCTCTCAAACGACAGGCGCGGGAACGCCCTCACTCAGCCAAATGTGCGAATTGCCAGAACCCAACCAACTCGGACAAACACCCCCCCAATCACTCGTGCCATCCAGAAAAAGGCACCCCGTCCGGCAACCCCGCAAAGCATTCCCGATGTGTCCCATGCGTTCCCGCCAAAAATAGAACCGCAATATATACCATGTCAAATCACTCATCAGACTCAAGAGGTCCTAGCTCCGACGGCAATCGCCGCGGCGGCCAGGGAAGACGTAGAAACAACAACCGTGATGGAAATCGCGACGGTGAAAATCGTAGCGATGGTAGAAGTCGTGGCGGCCAAGGACGTCGTGGCGGCCAAGGACGTCGTGGCGGCCAGGATCGTCGCGGAGGCAGCAGCCCCCGACGCCGCTCGCCACAACCAGCCCAGCTGACTTTCTGGCAAAAGATCCTCAAGGCCATCGGCCTCTACGATCCCAACAAGAAAGCCAAGCGCACCAGCCCCAGCCGGGTTCCGCAACCCGCCGGACAAAACAACCAGCCTTCCGAGAATCGCGGTCGAGGACCCAAGTCCGGCACCCGCAACACCCGCGCGGAAGATCGTCCCGTGGAGAGCACCCGACTCTACGTCGGCAACCTCTCCTACGATGCTACCGAGGTCGATCTCAACGATCTCTTCAACGGAGCCGGATCTGTCAGTAGTGTCGAAATCGTCTACAACCGGAACACCCATCGCTCGAAAGGCTACGCCTTCATCGAAATGGGCAGCATCGACGAGGCCAAACGTACCGTGGAAACTCTCCACGACCAAACCTTCATGGATCGCCAACTCATCGTCAGTGGCGCCAAATCCAAAGGTCCCGCCAACGGTGAAAGAGGGCTCACCGAAGACACCCCCGTCCCCCGCCATGAGGAAGTCACCTCCCTCGGCGACGAACCACCCGCCGACGAAGAACCCAGCCCCGAGCCGGATTCCGAAGAGGCGTCCTGAACCAATTCAGTAAATTCTCGCGTCCCCGCTGGCCACCGGTCGGCGGGGACGCTTTAGTTAAAGCCAGATGGATGCCCTTTACATCTGCGGATCCACCGCCTCCGGCAAAAGCTCCGCGGCGCTCACCCTCGCCGCAGCCCTCGATGGCGAGATCGTTAATGCCGACGCCTTCCAACTCTACCGCGGCCTCGAAACCCTCACCGCCGCCCCCACCCCCGAGGAAAAGGCGCAGGCCCCCCACCACCTCTACGGCGTCCTCGACCAAGACGCTTCCGCCGACGCCGACGCCTACCGCCAACTCGCCCTCCCTGTTCTCGACGACATCCGCTCACGCGGAAAACTCCCCATCGTCGTCGGTGGCTCCGGCCTCTACATCAAATTCCTCACCCACGGCCCCTCCGACCTCCCCCCCGGCAACGAAGCTCTCCGCAAAGAACTCGACGCTCTTTCCCTCGACGAACTCAACAAACGCCTCGCCGCCCTCGACCCCGCCACCGCCGCCACCATCGATCGACACAACCCCCGCTACGTGCAACGCGCCCTCGAGATCTGCATCCTCAGCGGCCAACCCGTTTCCGAGCTCCGCCAGTCCTTCGACCACGACCCACCACACCTCGCCGGCCTCCTCCTGCAATGGTCACCCGGAGACCTCGACACCCGCATCCGCCAACGCACCGCGATGATGCTCAACGACGGAGCCATCGATGAAGTCGCGGCCCTCCCCGCCGAAGCCACCTCCGCCGCCAAAGCCATCGGCGTCCCCGAAATCCGCGCTCTCCTCTCTGGCGACCTCACCCGCAACGACTGCCAAGAACGCCTCGTCATCTCCACCCGCCAATACGCCAAACGCCAACGCACCTGGTTCCGCCGCGAAAAATGGCTCACCAACATCGACGGCCCCTTCACCGAAGAAGCAATCCTCTCTCGAGCATCCCATCTCCCGTAGGGGAAGCACTGCGTGCTTTCGGCGGCTTCACCGCAGCCTAACCCATCACCCATGCGCCCCTCCTCCGCAATCAACTGCTGCGCCAGTCCCTCAGAAAGCGCCCTCCTCTCACCGGCGGAAACTCCGCCCATTCCCACCAACAAAACTCCCAAGACCCAAACAACAGCACGCAATTGATTCCCCATGATTCCCTTTAACCGCGGATCAGGCCCGATCTATTCAGTAGATTATTTCGATGACTGATATTCGCGTATTTGTCATTTTCGATTACCGTCTCCCCGTCCGGACATGATCATGACCTCCACTCCCCGCACCCAGGTGCATCCCGACCCGCACTCTGCCTCCCAAGCCCTCGCCACTGAGGTCGCTGACCTCATTTCCTCCCGCGAGGCCAAACAACTCCCCACCGTCCTCGGCCTCGCCACCGGTGCCACCCCGATCCACTTCTACGAGGAACTCCGTCGCCTCCACACCGAACACGGCCTCTCCTTCGGAAGCGTCATCACCTTCAACCTCGACGAGTACGTCGGCCTCGGTCGCCAGGACCCTCAAAGCTACTGGCACTTCATGCACGACCAACTCTTCGACCACATCGACATCCACGCCGACAACATCCACATCCCCGACGGCACCATCGCCGAGGCTGACCTCGGGCAACATTGTGAGGCCTACGAACAGGCCATCAAAAACGCCGGCGGCATTGACCTTCAAATCCTCGGCATCGGCACCACCGGACACATCGGCTTCAACGAACCCGGCACCGCTCGTGACTCCCGCACCGGCATCGTCGATCTCACCGAAGAAACCCGACAAAGCAACGCCGTCTTCTTCAACAGCATCGACGACGTCCCCACCAAGGCCATCTCCATGGGCTGCGGAACCATCCTCGACGCCAAACAAATCGCCGCCCTCGCCTGGGGTGAAAGAAAAGCCTCCGTCGTTCAAGGTGCTCTCCAAGGCCCGGTCACTCCAGACTGCCCCGCAAGCTTTCTCCAGGAACACCCCAGCGCCACCTTCTACCTCGACCAGCCCGCCGCCAACGCCCTCCGGTAGCAGCCCGGGACCGCGGACTTCAGTCGGCCCCAATACGGAGCGTGGGTTTGTAACCCGCCCCATCGGTCCTGTTCTTCCCATTCAATATTCAGCGTTCGGCGTTCTCCCCCTACCCTCCCCGCACATTCCCGTACCGGTGCACCGTCTCACTGACGCTCTGCTCCCGCAAATAGTGCCGCAATTCCAGCCGGCCATTCGCGAGAACCTCATCGCGCACCACCCGCAGTCCCATGCGCACCGCCGCCGTCTGCAACTCCGCGCCCTGTTCCAAAACGCGCAACACATCACAAGTTCTCCCCCCCAATTCCAGCTCCGCCACCAGCGCCTCTTCCGGCTCCACCCGAAGCGACACATCCACCACATCCGCCAACCGCCCGGCCTCCCTGCTTCCCCCCGAAATACTCCACTCCAACTCCACCCCACAACAACGACACGCCAAGATCACCAGCGCCACCGTTCCCAAATCCTCGCCCCCCCCACGCAACAACACCCTCTCCACTCCACGATAACGGAACATATTGCTCTCCCCCAACACCTGTGAGGGATCGTGCCCTGCACCAAACTCCTCCTGCCACCAATGCCGGTAACTTCCCGCCGCAGCCCGCAGTCGATCCGCCGCTTCCGGCACCAAGCCAACCAAAGTCCCCAACAACGATTCCATCCCACCCGAAAGGCTGCACTTGATCTTTGGCAACCCCGCTTCCTCCCACCGCGCCAACTGCAACACATAGTTCGGACCACCCGCCTTCGCTCCCGGACCCACCGCAGACTTCTTCCACCCTCCAAACGGTTGCCGCCGCACAATCGCTCCGGTAATCGGTCGGTTCACGTAGGCATTCCCCACCTCCACCTTCTCCCGCCACAACGCGATCTCCCGCTGATCGAGACTGTGCAATCCACCCGTCAAACCAAAGACACTGTCGTTCTGCACCCGCAACGCATCCTCGAAACTCTCCACCCGCATCACCCCCAGCACCGGACCAAAACACTCCGCCCCGCGAAACCAACTGTCCTCCCTCACCCCCAGCCGAATCCCCGGGGACCACAACCGCGCATTGCCCGCATCTTGCCGCGGCTCCAACAACCACTCCTCCCCCTCGTCCAACTGCCGTAAACCTCGCGCCAGAGCCTCCCCCGGCTCCACAATCACGGGTGGCATCTTCGTCGACAAATCCCACGCCGACCCCACCGGCAAACTCTTCGCCGCATCACGCAAACGACGACGAAATGACGGATCATCGTAGACCTCCGCCTCCACAATCGCCAACGACGCCGCCGAACACTTCTGCCCCGCATGACCAAAGGCGCTCTGCACCAAATCCTTCACCGCCTGATCCATGTCCGCCGCCGCAGAAATGATCATCGCGTTCTTCCCTCCCGTCTCCGCCAACAAACGCATCGCCGGGTTCCATCCCAAAAACAACGCCGCCGTCTCCGACGATCCCGTCAAGATCACCGCCGCTACCCGGGGATCCGTCAGCAACTGCTTCCCAACCTCATCCTCCGGCACGGCCACAAATTGCAACAATTTCTTCGGCACTCCCGCCTCCCAAAGCACTTCCGCCATCCGCCGCGCC
>JAPKDA010000046.1 GCA_028822695.1 Akkermansiaceae bacterium | reverse complement strand
CCGCCGCAGATAAAGCCGCCGCAGATAAAGCCGCCGCAGATAAAGCCGCCGCAGATAAAGCCGCCGCAGACGCAGCTGCTGCTGCCGCTCCTGCCGCTCCTGATGCTATCGAAGACGCGGCCAAGCCTGCCGCAGACGCCATCAAGAAAGAAACCGGAGAGGGAGAATAACTCCCCTTCACTCACAATTCTCCAGCCGATCCGGTCTCGACCGGGTCGGCTGTTTTTTGTCGCGGCGTAACCGTCCCGGTCACAGGCCCTCACTCTCAATCTCGCCACAAGGGTGCTTTCCTCTCAACCCAACTATACCCCCTAGGACGGTGACCGGGACGGTCACGCCTTGCTACTCCTCCAACCGAATCCGCACCGACTCACCGTGCGCATCCAATCCTTCCAACCGCGCAAACTCGGAAACCACCGGCAGCGACTTGCGCACCGCTTTTGCATCCATCTTCACGATGCTCGTGCGACGCTGAAATTGATCCGCCCGTAATCCCGAAAACGACTTCCCTCCCCCACCAGTCGGTAAGGTGTGACTTGGCCCAGCCAGGAAATCCCCCACCGCCACCGCGGAATCATTCCCCAGATAGATCGCCCCCGCCGTGCGCACCTTCGCCAACCACTTCTCCTCATCCTTCACGACCAGAGAAAGGTGCTCTGGAGCATAATCATTGCAAATCGCCACCGCCTCCGACAGCGACTTCACCAAAACCACGAACCCACCCTTCTTCAGCGAAGCCTTGATCAGCTTCTTCCGCGACAACAGCTCCGCCTGGCGCCCGATCTCCGCCTGCACCTGTTTCAGGAGCCGCGCCGAGGTCGTCACAAATCCCACCGCCGAGTCACCCCCGTGCTCCGCCTGCGCCAACATGTCCGCTGCTATGCAATCCGCCCGGCCCGTCGCATCGGCCACAATCATGATCTCGCTCGGCCCAGGCAGCAAATCAATCGAGACCGCCCCAACCAACTGCCGCTTCGCCTCGACCACGAAGGAGTTCCCCGGTCCAAAAACCTTGTCCACCCGCCTCACACTCTTCGTCCCCAACGCCAGCGCCGCAATCGCCTGCGCCCCGCCCACCTTGAGCACCTCCGTCGCCCCTGCCTCGCGAAGCGCGTAGAGCAGTGCGGGATTCACCGATCCATCTGCTCCCACTGGCGTCGCCGCAACGATCTCCGGCACCCCCGCCGCCTGAGCAAAGGCCCCGGTCATCAGCGCCGTCGACACCAAAGGCGCCTTGCCGCCCGGCACATAGATCCCCACCCGATCGAAGGGCACGAAACGCTCACCGACAATGGCCCCCTCCGTATTCTTACGCTTCCAATCTTTCCGCAAACTCTTCGCTGCGAAGGCGTGGATGTTCTTCCGGGATGCCGCAATCGCCTTCCGCGTCGCCGACGTGATCTGCGCATCAGCCTCGGCAAACTCCCTCTCCGACACAAACAACGATTTCGGCGTCAACGTCACCCGATCGAATTTCTTCGAAAAATCAATCAGCGCCTTATCCCCACGCTTCCGCACCTCCGCCACGATCCCCTCCACCACCTCACGAACGTCGTCAGTCGGCTCCGCCCGGCGGTCCAGCGACTTCACGAAACGTGAATACCCGGAGTCCTTGTAGCTCACAATGCGCATGGCGCTCCCATACGCCTTCCGTCGCCTCCCCGCAAGCCCACTTCTCGCTCTCCCCGCCAGAGGCTCTTGGACTGCTGCGGTCCTCCGCAGCTCTCAGGCTCAACCTCCGCCCCAGCGATCACCCAGTTTCCTCACAATTCCCGTCCGCCACAACTCTCGCCTCCAAGCGCCAACTCCACCTAATAATACGGCCGCAGCAGCAAATAACAGGCCGGCCCGGTCACCGCCACATACAGCCAGACCGGGAACACCCGCCGCGCCATCCTCCGATGCTTCGCGAACTGAGCTGTGTAGCCATAAACATAGGTCATCAAAATGAACGGCAAACTCAAAGCAGCCAAGACGATGTGGCTCAGAAGGATCACCAAATAAACCGTCCTCATCCCTCCCACCGCGGCCCGCTCCTCGTCATCCAAAATTCCGTCCCCGCTGGTGTCCCCGTAGAGAGTCTCCCCCGTGGTGAAGTGATACGAGACATAGGACAACAGAAAGAGCCCCGAAAGCACCATCGCGGTATTCACGCAGCGCTGGTGAAGCCCCGCCTTCCCGCCCTTGATCGCCACCAAAGCCACGATCAGCGCCAGCGCGGCCAAGGCGTTGAGACTGGCATGCACCGGCGGCAGAAATCCTAAATCCATCCCCTCCGGCAACTCGATCGTCACCCGCCGCATCATCCCGACCAAGAGCAACACCACCCCCGTCAAAATCCAGACCACCACCTTCAGGCGCTTGGCGAGAGCCAGATTCGGCTCGCGGGACCGGAACGTTTCCAAATCCGACATCACTCAGCCTCCTCCCCCTTCGATTCTTCTCCCCGGGGTGGCAGCGGCGTCTCCAGACGCTCCGCGATCCGCTCCCACAATTCCTTCTTCCGCGCCGCATGATAGTCATCCCCAAAGCTCTTCGCGCTCACCAGATCACGCTGCCGGACCAAGCGTCTCTCCCGTCCATAAACCTGAATCCCAAAATCATGGCCAAATCTCATCGCCCCCTCCGCATCAGGACGCTCCACAACCGCGGCATACTTCATCTGCTTCGTCAGGAACTCGTAAACCTTCTCCTTCTCGCCCCGGACAAACCACCAATTCTTCACGTCCGCCCCCACCGCCTTCGCGTAGTCCTCCAGAAAGTCCACCGTGTCCCGCTCAGGGTCCACGCTGATGGAAATCATCTGAAAATCCGGATGAGACCCGAACTCTTTGTAAAGTGCAACGAGGTCATCCGAGTTCTGCTTCAAACAAATCGGGCAGTTCGCAAAGAACTGATTCGCCACCCACACTTTCCCATCCAAATCCGAAATCTTCACGGTCTTCCCGGCCTGATTGGTCAACTCCAAATCGCCCCCCAACGCCATCAACACCGCAGGCTCTTCCTTCCCGATATCCACCACTTTAGGCCGCTGCCCGAAGTCCTTCTCCCGCTTCTTGCTGATCCACATCGAGGTGCCAATGACCACCGCACCGAACACCACCACGGTGGAATAAATTAAGGTAATCTTCGTTCTGTCTTTCATCACTCTTCTTCTAATAAGCCGTCCTTTTCGCCAAACACGTAGTCCACTGCGTCAAAAAACAAGCCCTCGAGGTTCTTCACCGACTCCCGACTCTTATCGATCGCCGCCTTCTGTTTTTCGTTGAGCTTGTCGTAGGCAGCCTCATCTGCCGCGATCAATGCCAAGGTCTTCTCCTGAACCTCCCACGCCTCGGCAAAGTCATAACGGCCCCGGAGGTTCCGATCCGGATCGAAGACCCCGAGCACGGAATCGAACACCACCTGCGACTGCCCATCGACCTCATCCTCACCGACCTGTCCAAACTTCAACTTGTCCTTGAGGTAGCCCCGCGTCGGTTCCTCCCCCGCTGCCAGAAACCACCACTTGGCATTCTCAGCCAACCCCAGCAACTCCGCGAAGACTCCCATCTTCTCGGGCAGATCATTGTCCGGATCCACCGTCAGGATCACGAAGTGCACATCATCACGATCCGCATACTTCGCCCCCACCAACTTCATCACGCGAATATTTTCCGCGCTCTTCTCAGGCTGCGACAAACACACCGTCGTCAGGAACCAAACCTTCCCCTCCAAAGACCCGAGCCCCACGGCCGTCTTGTCAGGCGTCATCGCCGCAAAGTTACTCTCCAAGCGCGCCACGTGCGGAGGCCGGCCCATCTTCTCCTGTCGCCTCAACCCTTGGATGTAATCGATCATCACCAGCACGCTTCCCAGTGCAGCGAGGAACACCAGAATCCAAGCTGTATTGCGCAGCTTCTTGGGATCCCGCGTTGCAGGTTCTAATGAATTTGGGAGACCAGACACGGCTGGCGGAAATTAGCCTAGTTCCAGTCGATGGCAAGTATTGTCAGGACAACCGGCAGATAGAGCAGGGTCAGCAGAAAAAACCGCCGAAACGCCGTCCGTTCCAGACTTCGCCGGAAGGCAAAGGCCAACCAAGCCAACACCAGCCCCGCCAACAGCCCCGCCACCCCGAAAATCCAACCTGACATCCCCTGCAGCGGCGCCCAGAGAGCCAGAAACCCCAGAAGCACCGAAAACCACCCCGCCAACGCCGCCGAGTAGCGACCACTCACGTCCCCATTCGACCACATCACGTAACCCGCGTCCTCATACTCCTGCCGACAGAGCCAGTTGATGGAGACAAAATGCGGGAGCTGCCACAGAAACAGCAGGCAGAACAAAAACCACCCCCCAACATCCCAAAGCCCCCCGCCACCTGCCACCCACCCGATCAGCGGCGGCAAGGCCCCCGGAATCGCCCCGATCAGCGTGTTCACCGAACTCTTCCGCTTCAGCGGCGTGTAGATAAAGACATAGACCCCAATCGTCAGCGCCGCGATGTAGGCCGCCTCGATATTCACCTTCACCGCCAGATGGATGATCCCGAACGCCGACAGCGCCCAACCGATCCCAAAGGCCGCCGTCGGCAACATCCGCTGTGCCGGGAGCGGCCGATCCGCCGTCCGCCCCATCTGAGCGTCCTGCTTGATCTCCATCAGCTGGTTGAACACCGACGATCCAAAGGCCGCCGCCGCCGTCCCCACCAAAGTGTGAATCAACAAGATCCAAGTTCCTCCGCCCCAACCTACCCCTCCAGATTTCACAGCGAGGAAGTAACCAAAGAAGGCCGTGATTAGGACAAAGATATTCAGCCTCAGCTTCACCAAAGTAGCCAAGTCCGAGCCCAAGCTCGGTGGGGTGTTGGGGGTCTCTTGATCCGTCTTGCTCACAGCGGCGGGAGTGTGCCTCCTCCCCCCAAAACCTCAACCATTTCCCACAACGTGGCATGACCGCCCCAGTCATCTTTAACCCCCTCCCCGACCCCGTCGGGTAAACTCTTCCCTCTCTTCTTTGATAATTGGACATTCCTTGTTCGAAATTGGATATTCCTCTCCTTCCCCATCCCTTCTCCTCCCAAACCCTTCCCAAACCCTCCCCCAACCGCTAAACCCCTCCCATGCGCTTCGCCATCTGCAACGAAACCTTTCAAGACCGCTCCTTCCCCGAGCAATGCCGCACCGCCGCCGAGATCGGCTATACCGGCCTCGAAGTCGCCCCCTTCACCCTCGCCGACGACCTTTGCAAATTCACCACCGCCGACGCCACTGCCCTCGGCGCCACCATCCGCGACCACGGCCTCACCCCCATCGGCCTCCACTGGCTCCTCGCCAAGACCGAAGGCTACCACCTCACCACCCCGGACGACGCCGTCCGCCACGCCACCCTCGACTACACCCGGCACCTCGCCGACCTCTGCCATGCCATGGGCGGCACGATTATGGTCTGGGGCAGCCCCCAACAACGCTCTCTCGAAGACGGATGGAACTACGACGACGCCTTCCAACGCGCCGCCACCCTCCTCCGCGCCGCCGCCGAACATTGCGCCACACTCGGCGTGACCATCGCCATGGAACCACTCGGCCCCGTCGAAACCAACTTCCTCACCAGCGCCGCCGAGACAATCAAACTCCTCGAAGCCGTCGACCACCCCAATTGCCGCCTCCACCTCGATGTCAAAGCGATGAGCTACGAGGACAACGCGATGGCCGACATCATCCGAGACTCCGCCGTCTGGACCTCCCACTACCACGCCAACGACCCCAACCTCCTCGGCCCCGGCATGGGTGAGGTTGATCACACCCCCGCCGCCGCCGCCCTCCGCGAAACAGACTACCAAGGCTGGGTCTCCGTCGAGGTCTTCAAATACGACCCCTCCCCCGAAGAAATCGCCCAACAGTCCCTCGACTACCTCCGCAAGGTCTACGGCGTGGAGTGACCGTCTCGGTCACGGGCCCCCTTCTTTTAAACTGCCATTCCCCCCAAAAAACCCAAAAAACCATTCGTCCTCCGCACCCATTTCACCCTAATTCTCTCCTACACATGGCCGACCACCCCAATTCCAACCGCGAACTCGAAATCATCGAGTCCCTCGCCGACAAGCCTGCCCTCACCAAATTCCTCACCTACGCCAAACTTTCTGGCCCCGGTTGGCTCCAAGGCGCCATCACCCTCGGCGGTGGTTCCCTCGCCGGGGCACTCTATCTAGGCGTCATTTCCGGATACGGCCTCATGTGGCTTCAGCCCCTCGCGATGATCTGCGGCATCATCATGCTCTCCGCCATCGCCTACGTCACCCTCTCCACCGGCCAACGCCCCTTCGGTTCCATCAACCGAAACCTCCACCCACTCCTCGGCTGGTCCTGGCTCATTGCAACAATCATGGCCAACATCGTCTGGACCATGCCGCAATTCGCGCTCGGCACGGCTGCAGTTCAACAGAACCTCGCCTCCGACGCAGTTCCTCAAGGGGCCATCATTGCCGTCTTTCTCATCATCGGCCTCTTCGTCAACTACCTCTACCAAACCGACGGAAAGGGAGCGAAGGCCTTCGACCTCATCATCAAGATCATGGTCGGCACGATCGTCCTCTCCTTCATGGCCGTCGTCATCACCCTCACGGTCAACGGCGCGGTCCCTTGGAGCCAGATCTTCTCTGGCTTTCTGCCCAACCCCTCACTCCTCTTCAACCCTGCGTCTTCCTACGGCGAGCTCATCGCAAGCTCCTCGAATTCCGAGTTCTGGGTCAATAAGATCTCTTCCCAACAACAAGACGTCATCATGACCGCGTTCGGAACAGCGGTGGGCATCAACATGACCTGGCTTCTTCCCTACTCTCTCCTGAAGAAGCGCTGGGGCACAAAGCATCGTAGCCTTTCCATCGTCGATCTCTCCATCGGCCTCTTCATCCCTTTCTTCCTCGCCACCGCATGCGTGGTGATCTCCTCCGCGTCGGCCTTCCACACCAAGACCGACGATCTCCGCGACGAACATGGTGCCTACACAGCCAAGACCATGGAGGCGATCGTGAAGACAACTTCTGCGCTGGAAGCTCCCAACGATGCCGACAAAGACCTCGCCGCAATGTTGATCAAGCGCGACACCAACGCCCTCGCCATCACCCTTGAACCATTCGCCGGCCCCGCAATTTCACAAAAGATCTTCGGCCTCGGCGTTCTCGGCATGGCGGTCTCGACGATTATTATTCTCATGCTGATCAACGGCCTCGCCTTCCAGGAAATCTTCACCAAGTCCCCCGATCCGGCACAGTTCCCACCGGGCCAAGTCCCGGCTTACAAGCCGAACAAGGCCATGTATTTCCTCGGCTGCGGCATATCCGGATTGGCCGGCGCCTGCTTCCCACTCTTCTGGACCGGCGAAGCCAAGGCCGCCCTCGCGGTTCCAACCTCAGTCATCGGCGGGTCACTCCTGCCCATCGCCTACTTCACCTTCCTTCTCCTCATGAACTCCAAGAAGGTTCTCGGAGACAAACGCCCGGAAGGAAAGGCGCGCATTATCTGGAACATCCTCATGATCTTCTCCACGGTGATCGCCAGTGCCGGATCCATCTGGGTCCTCTGGGGCAAAGGCGTCTCCGGCGGATGGTTCTCTAGTTGGAAAGGAATGATCCCCGCTGGCGGACTCATCTTCCTCGCCATCCTCTTCATCGTCGGCACCCTCTCGTTCTTCAAGCACGAGAAGGAAGCCAACTCCTAATAGTCTACACATCGTTCCCCTATGAAATTCGGAATCATCGGTGCCGGCATGATCGGCCACTTTCACGCCAAAGCCATCACCGCCATGACTGGCGGTGAACTACAATCCGTCTTCGACCTCCGCCAGAAAGCCGCCGACAAACTCGCCTCCGAATACGGCGCCAAGGGTTACTCGAACATCGAGGAATTCCTCGCCGATCCAGAACTCGAGATCGTCACCATCGGCACCCCTTCCGGCGCACACCTCGACCCCGCTCTCGCCTCCCTCAATGCAGGCAAACATGTCATCTGCGAAAAGCCCCTCGAGATCACCCTCGAACGCATCGATCAAATCACCGCCGCCGCCGCCGCCAACAAGGTCACCGTCGCCGCCGTCCTCAACCGCCGCTTCCACCCCGGCATGGACGCTTTCAAGAAAGCCGCCGACGAAGGCCGTTTCGGCAAACTCACTTCCGCCTCCTGCTACGTGAAGTGGTATCGCGACCAAGCCTATTACGATTCCGCCGCCTGGCGTGGCACTTGGGCCCTCGACGGCGGGGGAGCCCTGATGAACCAGTCGATCCACACCATCGACGCCCTCATCTACCTCGCCGGCCCCGTCAAATCCGTCCAAGCCAACACCGCCTGCCTCGCCCACACCGATATCGAGGTCGAGGACATCGCCGTCGCCATCGTCGAATTCGAGAATGGAGCCCGCGGAGTCATCGAAGGCTCCACCTGCACCTGGTCCAAGGACGGTCACCCCGCCCGCGTCCAACTGGCCGGCACAGAAGGCTCCGTCTTCCTCGCTGACGAGACCTTCGAACTCTGGGATTTCATGGAGGAAAAACCGGAAGACGCTGAGATTAAATCCACTCTGATGAAGGGCCAGGAAGCCGGCCTCGGCGCCAACGACCCTTCCGCCATCAATTTCTACCAACACCAGCGGAACTTCGAGGAGGTCGTCCAGGCCATCGCCGAGGGCCGCGAACCCACCACTTCCGCCGCCGAAGCCCGAAAACCTGTTGCCGTCATCCGCGCAATCTACGACAGTGCCCACAACGGTGGAGCGAAGGTCTCCCTGTAATTTTTAGCCTCCAAGGCTTGCCAGTAACCCCCACCTCCCTAACTTCACGACCATGTATCTGACAGGATTCGCCGACGAAGCCGGCCGCGACCTCGACACCCAAATCAAAGCCACCAAGGCCTTGGGATGGAATTCCATCTCAGCCCGCTCCATCGATGGAAAAAACATCCACGAGGTGACCGACAAACAATTCGACAAAATTGCCGGCAAACTCGACTCCGCCGCGATCAAGGTCACCGAGTTTGGATCTCTGATCGGCAACTGGGGAAAGAAGATCACCAGCGACTTCGACGTCACCCTCGCCGAAATCGATCGAGCCATCCCCCGCATGCAGAAGCTCGGCACCAAGATCGTCCGCATCATGTCCTACGCCCAGGAGGAGTGGGGCGAAGACCAGCAGGAAGAAGAACGCTTCAAACGCCTCCGAGCCATCCACCAACGCTTCGCCGATGAAGGGATCGCCGCCCTCCATGAGAACTGCATGAACTGGGGAGGCTTCTCCTCCGCTCACACCCTCCGCCTCGTCGAAGAGGTCCCCGGACTCAAGCTCATCTTCGACACCGGCAACCCCATCTTCCAACGCGACCGCTCCAAATCCGAGCCACACCCGTGGCAGGACGCCCTCGGCTTCTACAACGACATCCGCGAATACATCGCCCACGTCCACGTCAAAGACTGCCAATACCCCGGCCGCGGCAAAACCGAGCCACTCTACACCCTTCCCGGTGCCGGTGACGGAAAACTCATCCACATCCTCCGCGACCTCAAGGCCCACCATTACAAGGGCGGCATCGCCATCGAACCCCACGTCGCCACCGTCTTCCACGTCGAAGAAGGCCAGGAGCCCGACTGGAAACAGTGCTACGACAGCTACACCCAATACGGCAAAAAAATGGAGACCCTCCTCGAAAGCATCGGCTGGTCCCCAGAGGATGCCGAGTAGGGTTCACCACCTCCCCAGCAGCGACTTGTCGCCTACCATGGCGTGACCGTCTCGGTCACAGGCCCCCCGGCTTCCGCCCCCTGGCTTCCGGCTTCTCCTAATCCACCTCCTTCGCCCGCTCATCGAGCTTGTCCAAGGCGTCCGACGGATTCGGATTCCCCTTCACGAGACCTTCCACGGACTCCTCGGTTCCGTAAACCATGATCGTGTCTCCTGGACTGATCACGGCATCTTTTGATGGTGCCCCCTCAAACTTCCCGCCGTGGTGGTAAATCCCGAGCACCACAATCCCCTGGTTAGAAGGCCGCGACTCCCTCAGCTCTTTCCCAGCCAACGGACGCCTCTATCCTAACATCCCAGACCACTCACGAAAACCCGCTTTTCCACCGTGCCATGACCGTCTCGGTCGTGTCCAACCCCTTGGGCAAAGCCCACAAAATGAGTAACTCCGCTACCGGCCCTGCCAAACAATCCGAGAAATCAGCGGTCAAGCCCCCCACACACCCTAGCCCTTATTAAATCGCGACATCTCCCGCTGCGCCTCGCGCAATTCCACCCGCTTCTTCAAATCCTGCCGCTGATCCCCATGCGTCTTCCCCTTCGCCAGACCAAACTCCACCTTCACCCGCCGCCCCACAAAATACATCCGCAGACAAGGTAACGAATACCCCTTCTCATTCGCCAACTGCGCAATCTTCAGAATCTCGCTCTTGTGCAACAGGAGACGCCGCGGCCGCTTCGGCGCATGTTGGAAATACTCCGCCGCCGTTTGCCAAGGCTGAATGTCACAGCCATAGAGAAAAACCTGCCCATTATCCACCCGCGCAAAGGCATCACTAATGTTGACCTTGTTGTCCCGGATCGACTTCACCTCGGTCCCCACCAGCGCAATACCGGCCTCATACGTCCCCGAAATGTGAAAGTCGCGACGCGCCTTCTTGTTGGTCGCAATATCTTTAGCCATGACTCTTCCCTACTCGTGTTGAGCGGGAATGCCAGAGACTAGCTCTTTGGCTCAACCCGCCTGATTTTACCCTCAATGATCTCCGTCAGCGCGATGTCGGCAGCACCCATGCTGGGTACTATTTCGACGAGTGGTGACCGACCCGAGTTCAACTGCTGAACACGCTTGGACACCATATTAATAAGGACCTGGGGGTCGGGATAAATCTCCGCCGCCTTCTCAACAAGCTCGCTTTTCATAGGGATACCAGAACTTCCAGAAGGGCGCTTCGGCTCATTGAATGGGATAATATTATCAGGCTCCATTCGATCTCGGCGCAATTCCTTCCGTTATTAGCCCCTTTTCGGGGCTGGGGGAGAGGAAAGACCAAATGACCATCCCCAGTTCAAGAAGTTTCGCCCCGAAATTTCCTTTATCCGCATTAGAGGAGCCGGATCCCGAAGGGTTTCAGGATTGCTACCAACGTAAAAAAGAGCCCCGCCGTCAATAAGCAATTGACTGTCAACGATATACCGAAACCCCACCCATTTCTCAGCATCCACGGCAGAACCAGGAACATCGGGAGGGTCGGGAGGACGAACCAGAAGGTCCCCTCCGCATGATTCGCCAGCCGCTCCGACGATTGCCCCTCCGCCCTCATCCAGAGCATCGCGAGGACCGAAGTCAGCGGCAGCGCGATCAGGAGGGCCGAAAGCCGGTCGTTGAAGACCTGAACTTTTGTCACCAGCACGATCACCAGCGCACTCAGCAGTAATTTCGCCCCATCCATCCAGGTGAAGCTCAGAAGTTTTTCCCAATGTTCAGGTTTCATGAGTCGAGGTCTGCTTGCCGTCATCCCATCCTGCACCTTAGAGTTCGCCCATGCAAGCGATCCGGACCCTCATCTTCCTCTCCCTCCCCTTTGCCGCCTGCTCCCAGACTCCGGCTCCTGCGCCACCCGCCCCAGTCCTCGGAGCCACCCCCACCGCTGCAGGCGTGAACCTTTCTGCCAAACAGAAGGCCGCCATCGGGCGCAAAATCTGGCAAAACGAATCCGGTGGCGCAATCAAGGGCCTCACCCACTGGAACGACGGCGAGGAATTCCCCTCCCTCGGCATCGGCCACTTCATCTGGTACCCGAAAGGCTTCAACGGCCGCTGGTTCGAAACCTGGCCCGAATTCGTCCGCTACGCCAAAAGCCGCGGCGCCACCCCACCAGCCGTTGCCTCCTCCCCAGATTGCCCCTGGAACAGCAAAGCCGCCTTCTACGCCGACTTCGACGGCCCCCGCCTTTCCTCACTCCGCAACTGGCTCTCCGCGAACGTCCCCCTGCAAACGGAGTTCATCATGTACAAATCCCGCGCCGCCCTTCCCAAGGCCCTCGCCGGAGCCCCAGCAGCAGAGCGCCCCCGCATCGAAGCCAACTACAACAAAGTCGGAAGCACCCCCAACGGCGTCTACACCCTCATCGACTACGTCAACTTCAAGGGCGACGGCACCAACCCCACCGAGCGCTACAAAGGACAGGGATGGGGGCTCCTCTGGGTCCTCCGGGAAATGAAAGACGTCCCCCGCGGTCCCGCAGCCGCCAAAGAATTCGGCGAAGCCGCCATCCGCCGCCTCAACCTCCGCATCGCCAACTCCCCCCCCGCCCGCGGCGAATCCCGCTGGCGCGCCGGCTGGACCAACCGCTGCAAAGGCTACGGCAAACCGCTGTAGGTCCACCAATTCTGCGACCTTTGACCTTCGACTTGGGACCTTCGACGGCTCCCCGTCTTCCCACGATTGACAGCCGCCCCCCCCTCAGCTAGCACCCCCACATCATGGCTCTCCAAACCACCCTCATCCTTTTCAAGCCCGACGCCGTCGCCAAGAACCTCGTCGGAACCGTCCTCTCCCGCTTCCAAGCCGAAGGCTTCATCGTCCGCGGCATGAAGATGATGACCCTCAGCGACGAACTCCTCGCCGAGCACTACTCCCACATCGCCGATAAACCTTTCTTCCCCTCCGTCCGCGGCTTCATGCAGGAAACCCCCGTCATCGCCCTCGCCCTCGAAGGTGAAGACGTCATCAGCCGCGTCCGCGACCTCATCGGACCCACCGACTCCACCACCGCCGATCCTGGAACGATCCGCGGCGACTTCGGATTCAAGGACGGCGACGCAAAAATGCGCAACGTCTGCCACGCCTCCGACTCCCCCGAAGCCGCCACTGCCGAAGTGAAGCGCTTCTTCAAAGACGACGAAGTCTTCAGCTTCTAAAGGAGCGCCTTCTCAATAGGGAGCGTGGGTTTGTAATCCGCTTCCCCAACCCCGGTTCCCCCCAAGACAGGAGCGTGGCTTTCCAAGCCGCTTTCTCAGCACCCACTCAGATTGGTCGCGGTGAATCACCACTCCCAAAGATGGATATCTACGATCACGTAGAGCTCCAGACCGACAAAAGCGAAAGCAGCTGTCAATAGAGTCTTGGATGGTTTGCGACGTTGAATCATCGAGAGCGCAATCGCAACAATCAGCAGCGAAACCGTGGCACCCAGCCAGACCGCCGGTATTTGCAAAACCCTATAAACTTGGTAGGGAATCATCTGTTGGTTTGGCTGCTCACTCCAACCTTCCCCCCTTCGCCTACGCCGCCCCCTCGTCCTCGACATCCAACCCGGCCACGTCGAGCTCATCGGACAGTGCCGAACCCGAACATAAGTGTTCGGTCAACGCCCTCGCCACTCCAGGCGCATACATCACGCCCTTCGACCCAAGCCCGTTGAAGATCCCCAAATTTTCATTCTCCCGGTGCCATCCGATCACCGGTTGACTGCTCCTCACGATCGGACGAATTCCCGCCATGTGGTCCAGCACCTCATAATCCAGAGAAGTCAGTGAGCGCACAATTTCCTCCACCTTCTCCCGCCCCGCGGTCGTCGGCTCAGGCGTCAAATCATTCCACTCGTAACCGGATCCCGCGCGGAACAATCCGCCTCCACGGGGAATCATCCAGCCATTGCGGCTGAGAATCCGATCTTCCGCCAAACCCGGCACCTTGACCGTCAGGATCTCTCCCTTCGCACGACGCTCCGGCAAATAGCCAAACGCCCCCTTTCCAAGTCCAGCCGCGCCCTTGCACAAAATCGTCGTGCCCTTGCGCACCATGAATTCCTCCGCACTCACCTCGCGCCCTTCATACAATCCGTGTTCGCGGAAATACCCCTTCGAGGCACTCAAAAATCGTTGCGTCTTCAGCCATCCCGCACCCTTCCAAACCACGCCGCCAAACTCCCCGTGAACTCCTCCACCAACACGATCCAACACCTCGGCTGTCCATTGCTCCAACTTCCCCTTCCGATCCTCAAATTTCCCCCGCTCTTTCTCCGACGAGAACAAACGCAGCACCGGAACCTCATGCAAAAAGTTCTCACCCACGATCTTTTCGATCGTCTGATAAAACCTCATCGCCTCCGGCAAATAGCGATCCACCTGCCAAGTCGGATTCATCGCCCGCCCCGTCACCGGTGACATCATTCCCGCCGCCACGATCGAACTGCCCCGCCGCCCTCCCTTCTCCGCAATCCGGAACTTCACCCCCCGGTCCCACAAACGCCACGCTAAACAAGTCCCGGCCAGACCTTGCCCCACAATGAGAATGTCGTCTGGCTTACTCACCCCCGAGTCACCTTGAGTTTCTCTTTCAGCTCTCCATTGGGATCCTCCCATTCGGCATCGTAGCCCTTCGTGTAGTCGAAGAGGTGTTTGTGCATGTATTCGAAATACGCCTCCTTGCCGGCCTCATCCAGCTGCCCCCAGATCGCCACATTAAAGGCCCGCGCCACCTTCATCTTCAGCTTCAGCGTCAACTCCCGGCCCTTCCGCGCCTTCTGCACCTGCTTGTGAGTCAGCTGCTCGGTGGAAACATCCACTAAATCGTGATTCCCAAGGCCCCATTCGTCCATTTGCCGGCCCAGCGGCTGATCCCCGTGATCTCGTTCCCCCATGCGCCTTTCTATCCCCATCCGGAGAAAATGACAACCCGCTAAGCCTCATTACTTCCAGGGCCCCGTTCTCTTCGTCTAGACCGAAGAATCGATCCAACTTTGGTTTTTCAAGCGTCATTTCCATGCTTATCGTCCCCACATGCCAACGAAGACAGACATCCTAGACCTCTACTTCATGGACTCGCGGTACAAGCTGCTCGACATCGCCGCCTACCTCGACCGCCTTGACCGCCACGACGGCGAGCTCGATTTCCGGCAACGCGGCTTCGACAAAGCCCTCGCCGCCATGCAGGCACCCCCCACCGGGAAATCCCGCGCCCAGGCCGTCCTCGAAGCCCTCTCCGACCACTCCACCGAACCCGCCGACGCCGCCACCATCCAGTTCGCCTTCGGCGCCCCCCAGGATTCCTGACCTGGGAGCCCATGCGTCCCGCTCCTTCCACAACCCCAGCTCCACCCTTCCAGCCTCTCCGACAAATGAACTACATCGAACCACACGCCCACATGGTCAGCCGGACCACCGCTGACTACCAAGCCATGGCCATGGCCGGCTGCGTCGCCATCTGTGAACCCGCCTTCTGGGCCGGCTTCGACCGCGGCTCGGTCGAGGGATTCCGCGACTACTACCGCCAACTCACCGAATACGAACCAGCCCGCGCCAAGAAGTTCGGCATCCCGCACTTCACCTGGCTCTGTATCAATCCCAAGGAAGCTGAAGACGCCGGCTTCGGCCGCGAAGTCCTTTCCATCATCCCCGACTTCCTCGACGCCCCCACCGTCCTCGGCATCGGCGAGATCGGACTCAACAAGAACACGAAGAACGAACTCGCCATCTTCGAAGAGCACGTCGCCCTCGCCGTCAAACACGACCTCCCCATCCTCATCCACACACCCCACCTCGAGGACAAACTCAAAGGCACCCGCCTCATCGTCGATTCACTCAAGAACGCCAACGTCGACCCCGGCCGCGTCATTATCGACCACGTCGAGGAGCACACCGCCGGCATCGTCCTCGACGCCGGCTTTTGGGCAGGCATGACCCTCTACCCGGAATCCAAATGCACCCCCGGCCGCGCCATCGACATCCTCGAAACCTTCGGCAACGAAAACATCTGGATGAACTCCGCCTGCGACTGGGGCATCTCCGATCCCCTCGCCGTCGCCAAATGCTCGATCGAAATGAAGAAGCGGCAATACACGCCCGAGCTCATCCAAAAGGTCGTCTTCGACAACCCCAAGAAGTTCCTCAGCCAAAGCCCGAACTTCCGAATCTAAGATCGGACAGTGGCGTGACCGCCTCGGTCACAGGCCCCTCCAAAAATTTCTGATCGTCCTCGATCCCCTCTTCGCCTTTGATTCCCCCGTGCACCTCGCCCCAGATCACCACCTCGCCTACTGCACCAACATCCACCCAGCCGAAACCTGGGAGGAAACTTGGTCCGTTCTCCGCGAACACACCCTCAAAGTCCGCGATCAAGTCGCCCCGGATCGCCCCTACGCGATCGGCCTCCGCCTCTCCGCCCAAGCGGCCACCGAACTCCTCGCCGACGACAACCTCACCACCTTCCAGCAATGGCTCACCGTTGAGAACTGCGACGTCTTCACCATCAACGGATTTCCCTACGGCGCCTTCCACGGCACCCGCGTGAAGGAAAACGTCTACCGCCCCGACTGGACCACCGAGGAGCGCCTCAACTACACCAACGACCTCTTCACCATCATCTCCTCCCTCAGCCACCCCGACTCCGGCGGCTCCGTCTCCACCCTCCCCGGCTCCTTCAAGGAATTCAACGCCGACGAGTCCGCCATCTTCCGTAACCTCGAAGCCTGCGCCAAGCACATCGAAAAGCTCGCCAACCACACCGGCAACGACCTCCACCTCGGCCTCGAACCCGAACCACTCGGCCACTTCGAAAACACCGATGAGACCCTCGCCTTCTTCGAACGCTTCCTCGCCGTTGCCGCCGACCCCGACCTCATCAAACGCCGCATCGGCATCAACTACGACACCTGCCACTTCGCCCTCGAATTCGACGACTGCCGCACATCCCTCGACGCCCTCCGCAACGCCGGCCTCCGCATCAGCAAAGTCCACCTCTCCAGCGCGCTAGAATTCTCCCCCTCCGACCCAGCGGCTCTCGAAGCCATCAAACCCTTCGACGAACCGACCTATCTCCACCAAGTCATCGTCAACGAGAACGGCAGCCTCACCCGCCACAAGGACCTCCCCTCTTATCTTTCTTCCCTGATAACCGATAACCAAAAGCCAATAACCTCGAGCACAGCGAGAGTCCACTTCCATATTCCGTTATACGCCGACCCCGCCCCACCCCTCCGCTCCACCCAATCCCACGTCACCGACCTCCTTGCCTACCGCCGCGACCACCCCGATTTCTGCACCCACTACGAAATCGAAACCTACACCTGGGGCGTCCTCCCCGGCGACCTCCAGACCCCCATCGTCGAGCAAATCGCCAACGAATACCACTGGCTCCTCCCGCAACTCTGACAACCATGCCTGCGGCGTCTCGCCGCGGGTCTTAATTCATGCCCTCCACCAAACAGCGCATCATCGACCTCCTCGCCATGGGCCGGGTCGCCAACGTCCCCACCGTCCTCTGCAACGTCTTCACCGGCTGCCTCCTCGGCGCCTGGTTCTGGGGCGGACTCAACCAAGACCTCTACCCCGGCTACGAAATCACTCTCCTCCTCCCCCTCCTCAGCGGCGCCTGCCTCTACCTCGGCGGCTGCTTCCTCAACGACTGGGCCGACTCCAACTGGGACAAACAAAACCGCCCCGAACGCGCCATCCCTTCAGGCCGATTCAACCCGGAAACCGTCCTCACCCTCGCCGCCGCCCTCCTCGCCGCCGGCCTCGCTCTCGCCTTCGCCGCCCGGATCTGGGCCATCATCCCCGCCGCAGGCATCGTCACCGCCATCCTCGTCTACACCCGTTTCCACAAACAAACGCCCCTATCGATCATCCCCATGGGCCTGTGCCGTGGGCTTCTCTACATCCTGGGATTCATCGCGCAAGGCATCCCCTACACCGACCACCTCGACGAGATGTATGCCCGCATGACAGGGCATAGAATCCCTGAGCTGTTTGATATCGGTGTAGCTGATATCGGTGTAGCCAGCGCCCTTCTCCTATCTCTCACCCTCGGTCTCCTCGCC
>JAPKDA010000160.1 GCA_028822695.1 Akkermansiaceae bacterium | reverse complement strand
ACGACCTGACGACCAATCCCAATGAGTATTCACGCCCATCTCTCCGAAGAAGCGGAGGCCAAACTTCACGCTCAAAGGCGGAACTCCACGATTTCCAGCATCTTCATCAGCTTTCTTGTGATTGCGCTGATCGGTCTGATGCTGGCGTTCATCTTTCTGCCGTCCCTCTTCCTGGAGTCGCCAACGATCGTAACTTACAATGCGGGATCACAAGAGGATGACGAGCTTCAGGAAAAACAGATCAACACCCAGATTCAGCGCAAGCCTTCCGCACCTTCTTCCTCCATGGCGAAGGTGATTGCGTCGAGCACGCCATCGACTACCGCGATTCCGGTGCCCGATATGGTGGTTCCGGATCCATCGATGGACTTTGGAAGCGGGGATGACTTTGGGGATGGATGGGGCAGTGGTGGTGATGGTGGCGGGGGGGGATTTGGAAATATTCCCGCGTCGATGCGCAAGCGTTGTTCGGAGGACGACCGTTTGGCACGTCTCAAGGCGAACGGAGGAAATGCGAAGTGCGAGAAGGCAGTGATGACGTCATTGCGCTGGCTCCAGAAAACCCAGAACGAGGACGGCAGCTGGACGGGCAAGGATCAGGCCGCGATGACCGGTTTCGCGCTTCTTGCTTTTCTTGGTCATTGCGAGACTCCGCTTTCCGAAGAATTCGGCGATACGGTCACGGCGGGGATCACCTATCTCGTCAACATTGGTTTGAAGAATGACGGGCGACTTACCGTGAACGATGTGAAGTCGAATCACTGGGTTTATGAGCATGGGATTGCCACCTACGCCCTTGCTGAATCCGCCACGTTTTGCATGCAGCTCGGCATTGACATTCCCGACCTTCAGGAGGTCACGAAGTTGGCGGGAGACATCATCGTGAAAGGCCAGGGTGCCGGCGGAGGCTGGGTTTATCGGTATGCCCCTGGCAACAGTGGGGACAACTCGGTGGGGTTTTGGCAGATTCAGGCGCTCAAGGCCTGTGCGCACACCGCGATCTGGGATGACGACTATTTTAAGCCAACAGCCAAGAAGGCCTTGGCGTTTCTCGATCGGGCACAAGGGGCCAATGGGGCGATCGGGTATCGGGAGAATCCTGACAGGAACCCCGGACTGACGGGCGGTGGTGTTCTTGCTTTTCAGATGTGGGATGAAGGGGCGTCCAAGAATGCGAGATCTGGCATCAAGTACATCACTGCCAACATGGATTTCAAATGGAAGGAGGCCAGTTCCAATCTCTACTACCAATACTACAATGCTCAGGCGTTGATCAACTACGGCGGTGCAAATTGGGACAAGTACAACAAGCTCTTTCGCGACGAGCTGCTCGACAATCAAGCGAAGGACGGGTCGTGGGTTCACGGCAAGACCCCTCACGGTAGTAATCTGCATATGAATACCTGCCTGGCGACCTTCATGCTGGAGGTTTACTACCGCTTCCTCCCTGCGACTGGTGCCGGGACGAGGTAGCGGTTGGGGTCGCTGGTGGGAGGGGGGTGAGAGCCGGGCGGGGCTAATGCTTTACAGCTGGGCAGTCGAGAATCCGCAGTCGGTGGGCGGAGTGGCGGGGATCTATCCGGTCTGCAACATTGCAAGCTATCCGGGCATCAAGAATGCCGCCGGAGCCTACGGGATGACCGCCGCGGAATTGGAAGCGACGTTGAAGGAGCACAATCCGATCGTCCGCTTGAAGCCGTTGGCGAAGGCGAAGATGCCGATCTTTCACATCAATTAACGAGGCCCGGCAAGAATGGGCCGAGGCCAAGAAGGCACTGGCGGATCAGAACATTACCGGAGCTGATCGCGGAGAAATCGACCACATCGAGGTCTTTGGCTCACCCACACCCGGCGTCTCAGACAGCCGCAGCTTTGTGCTGTGTCATGGTCTCGCCTACGACCGCTCACCGTGCGGCACAGGCACCAGTGCTAAGCTCGGGTAGAAGAGCTTGAAAACGGTAGCGTAACACCGATCATTTCCGGCATCGCCCTCGTGACCAGTGAGGCCAACATCATCATCCAGGATTCGGATCCTTTCAAACACGGTATTACACTCACTTAACAAAATAACATTATGACACTTCAAGGAACATCCATCATCGGCGCATTACGCGGCCAAGGCAGCGAGTCTGCAGGCCAGAGCATCAACCCCACCACCAACGAGACATTTGAGCCATCCTATACCGCGGCCACCAGTGAAGAGGTCGAGCAGGCTGTCCGCCTAGCTGCCGAGGCATTCAACACCTACCGCGATACCTCAGGTGCCAAAAAAGCTGAGTTCCTGCGCGCCATCGCCGGCAACATCGAGGCTTCCATTGAAGACCTCGTCGCCCGCATGCCACTGGAAACTGGACTGCCGGAAATGCGTGTCCGCGGTGAGGCAGGACGCACCTGCGGTCAGTTGCGCATGTTCGCCACCCTCTGCGAGGAAGGTTCCTGGGTGGACGCCCGCATCGACCGCGCCCAGCCCGATCGTCAACCGCTCCCTAAGGTGGACACCCGCAGTATGCTGCGTCCTCTCGGGCCTGTGGCTGTCTTTGCTGCATCGAATTTCCCGCTGGCATTCTCCACCGCGGGTGGTGACACCGCTTCCGCGCTCGCCTCCGGCTGTCCGGTCATTGTCAAAGCTCACTCGTCCCACAGCGGCACCGCAGAAATCGTTGGTCTTGCGATTCAACAGGCCGTTGCCGATTGCGGACTGCCCGAGGGTGTTTTCTCCCTCGTTTACGGCGGTGGCCGCACTGTCGGCCAGGCACTCGTCAAGCACCCGGTCATCAAAGCCGTCGGATTCACGGGTTCCTACGGCGGCGGCCGCGCCCTCATGGACCTCGCCGCAGCTCGTCCTGAGCCCATCCCTGTTTACGCTGAAATGAGTGCCATCAACCCGGTGGTCATCCTTCCTGAAGTGGCCGCCGAAAAAGGCGAAGCGCTTGCCGAAGGATTGTTTGGATCGTTGACACTGGGAGGCGGCCAGTTCTGCACCAACCCTGGTCTGGTTTTCATCCACGCGGATGCGGCAAGCCAGATCACCGGAAAGCTCACCGAACTGGTCAATGGCAGCTCCAGTGCCGCCATGCTAAACGCCGGCATCTGTCAGGCATACGGCTCAGGTCTCGACGGACTGAAAAACCACGCATCGGTGCAAACCCTTGCCGAAGGCAAGTGCGGCGACGCCCAGAACCAAGCCGTGCCCACCGTTTTCCAAACTACCGCTACTGACTTCTTGGCTGCCGGCGATCTTACCGAAGAGGTCTTTGGCCCCGCCACTCTCATCGTCACCTACACCAGCGATGACGAACTCAGCGCGCTGTTTGCATCCCTCGGTGGTCAGCTCACAGCGAGCGTGCATGGCACCGGTAGCGAACTCGCACAACAAGGTGGACTTGCCAAGCTAATGGAAGACCGTGCCGGACGCCTCGTATACAACGGCTTTCCCACTGGCGTGGAAGTCTGCGCCAGCATGGTTCACGGCGGTCCATTCCCCGCCACGTCCGATGGCCGCAGCACCTCCGTCGGCACCATGGCGATCTACCGCTTCACCCGCGCCGTCTGTTATCAGGATTGCCCTGATGCCCTTCTGCCTGACGAACTCAAGGATTCCAATCCCGCAGGCATCCAGCGCAGCGAGGTTTAACAATTTCCTCCTCCAGCGCTCACCGGAGGGATGGCCGAAACACCGGGCAAGCTCAGGAAAAATCGACGCTCCTCAGGCAAATTGAGGAAAGTGACGCTCCGAACCTTGACGGATCCGAAGCTCATACATCAGGATGCGCGAGTCAAACTCATGATTGAAAACCCCGATGACATGCGAGGACAGCGAGCGACGAATTTGAAGCACCCGGGCGATCAGGAACCCCACCCCGGGCGGTGGGCGATCGCCATCATGGTGAGCGCGGCGATCGTGTTGAGTTATCTGGACCGGCTCACGCTGCCGTGGACGCTCAGCGAGATCCAGAAGGACTACCCCTTCTCTGATCAGGTCAAAGCGCTCTTCGACTCGGCCTTTCTCATCAGTTACGGCCTGATGTATCTCGGTGGCGGACAGCAGCTCGATATCCAACCTCAAACTTCCTAACACCCCAGCTTCATGAAAATCACCAGAATCCGCACCCGTGTC
>JAPKDA010000159.1 GCA_028822695.1 Akkermansiaceae bacterium | reverse complement strand
TCCTCGACCGCGACGATCCCCTTCTGCCCGTCGTCATCTCACACCAGACGAGCCTGTAGCCCGGAGAGGAGGAATCATCGACTGGATAGAGAACCGCCCCATGGCGACATCACTCACCCCACCACCAACTCATTCGCTCCCGCGACCTTCACCAACTCCGCCGCATGCTGCGGGTGACAGGTGAAAATGAGGACTTGGTGGTCCTTTGCAAAGCTCCCAACGGCCTGCATCGCGGCACGACGGCGGGCCTCGTCCATGTCGGTGAAGGGATCGTCCATGAGGAGGAATCCGTTCATCCCGTCGAGATACAACTCCGCCAGCGCCAACCGGGTCGCCAGGGCGAGTGAGCCGAGGGTGCCTTGTGAGAGGATCGCGGTGTCGAGATCGATCGCGCCGCTGACACCGATCGGCGAAGCGCCCTCCATCCGGACCTCTTCGTAACGGCCACAGGACAGGTCTTTGAAATGCCGGGACACCGCGTCGGTGAGCCCCTGCATGGGGTCTTCCGCGCCGCTGCTTTCCACGATCTCCCGCAAGGTATTCCCAATCCGCAAGAGCGCCCGTCCGGTGGCGTCCTGCCGTTGATACTCCCGCTCCTTCGTCTCCAGATCACTGGCCAACTCCTCCGCGGTTGCCGTCGGAGCAGCCCCCATCAACTGCGCCTGCGCCACCTTGAGTTCATTGTGCTCCCCTTCCGCCTCCTCCCGAGCGCCTTCCTTCTCTTTGAGCTGGCGAAGATAGTCCGGGATCGAGTCGAAGCCCTCCGGCAAACTCGGCAAGCCCGCGAGCTCCTCGTCGGCCTTCTTGAGATCACCCTGCTTGGCGAGAACCTTCCCCATCAACGAGTCCACATCCTCGTGCTCTCTGGTCCACTGCTCAACCTTGTTCTGCTCCTGCTCGATCTCGTGCTGCAGCTTCGCCTCCGTCCTCATGAAGTCGCCACGTTCGCCCTCGAGCGCCTCGACCGAACGTGTCTCCGGAAGCGCCGCCAGACCGGCCATATCCGCCGCCCACTCCTCCTCGCTGCGCCCCTGCAAAGCCTGTTCGTGCAAACTCTCCTTGTGGCGAACATCCGTCGCGCCGTTCCGATGAGCCGCCTCAGCAAGCTCCACCGCCGCAAGACTCTCTTGCCCCAGCGACTTGAGAATCTCCGCTCGACGCTTCTGTCCCCCTTCCAAATCCGTAAAGAGGGTCGCCACATCCCCCGTGCCACTCTCCACGCTGATCTTCAGGTCCGCAAACTCCACCCGTAACTTCCCCTCGGCCTGACCCTCCCAAGGCTCGTCCGGCGAGAGTGACACGATCTCCGGCGCCTCCGTCCCGCGCTCCACCGTCACTGAAACCGCGCTGCCACTCTCCATCGTGGCACTGAGTTTCTGCGCCGCGATCTGGATCCGGAGGCCGTCGATCTCCGGCTCGAGGCGCTTCAGTTCCGCCAACAATTCGGGATCCGCTGCCTTGCATTTCTTGAGTGCCGCAACAGCCGCATCGAGCTCCTCCTTGGCCTTGACGAGCTGCTGGTGCTCTTGGTGCAGCTTCTCCGCCTGAGCTCGCTTCTTGGCGTTGGTCAGCTCCTCACCCAGAGCCGTGAGACTCTTCCGGACCCGCTCCAGCTCGCCCTCCTTCCCCTCGATCACCTGCTCGGCCCCCGGCCAAGCCGCCATGACCCCCTTCAACACCTTCACCTCGCTCGAAAGCCGTTGGCTCCGCTCCTCCAAACCCCCGCGTTTCGCCAAGCCCTCCCGCAGCGTCCTTCCTTTCGCCACAAAGTCCTGATCAACCGCCATGCGATCCGCGAGAGTCTTGATCTTCGCGTTGACCGCATCCACCTCCTCCTCGTGTTGACGCACCTTCCCGAGATCGCGGCGCAGCTCCTCCCTCGCATAGTAGGCCGCCAACATCGGGCCGATCTTGTTCGCCCACGGACGCTCGATCCCCCGTCCCTTCTCCGGACCGGCCACGTCCACATCCCACCGGCTGAAATGCGCCGCCACCCGCCCGTCCACCGCCGCTGCTAGTTTGTCCGGTGCGATGTCGCCCGGAATCCCCGCGGCCCCCGACAGGAAACTCTGCAAGTCATCGATGTCCTCCGACCGACTCCGCAGTTCCTCCACCGTCCCCGCCAGTTGGGCCTGCCCGACGAAAAGAACATGACGCCAAGTCGCCTCGTTGCGTTGCAACAGGGTAAGCAACTGCTCCTGCACCTTCCCCGGATCGGCAAGTCCGGCCGCTCCCTCCGCATTTAGGCTCGCTGATCCCCCCGCTCCCCAGATTTTCGTCAGAGTCCATTTCCGGCCCTCGGCTTCAAACTCCAGCTCGACGCGAGCATGATCCCCACCAGGTTTCGGATACCACCGGCCCATTGTTTTATTCAAGGCGGCGGGCGTGAGATTGGTGGCCGTGAAGAGACCGTGCCAAAGCGCATGACTCAGGGTGCTCTTCCCGAATTCGTTGGGCCCCTCCAGCACATTCATCCCGTCATGCAGGGTGCAGGTGCGGTCGGCGGTGCCCCCGAAGGGATGCAGGCGGATGCTGAGGAGTTTCATGATGGGCGGACAGTTTCAATGATGTCGAGGGCGAGGTGCGCGTCCCCCGGGTGGTCGTCGTCCTCCAGCAAGGCGAGCAGCAAAGCACTCGGCAAAGTCCCCTCCGGATAGCGCTTGGCGATGGCGGCGGCATCCAGCACCGGGGCAATGTCCTGCTCCCGGGTGAAATGGAGAAAACGTGGCTCCAGCTCACCCAACATCTCATTCAGCTCAGACAACTCCTCCTCGCTGAGTCGCCCCGTGAGCTGAAGGTCCAGGATCGTGTTGGATGCATCGAACGCCTCACAGTCCGTCCGCAGCGCGGCGACGTCCCCGGCATGCTCCAACTCCTTGCTCACTCGCACAAAACGAATCGCCCCCGCGGTGAGCTGCTCATGTTGGCACTTCCCACCGTCCTCAAACTCAATCCACCACGCGTATCCCGGATGGCTGCACTTCACCGAGTCCGGGGTGTGGATGCCCGGCATGAAAAACAACGGCTTCCCGGTCGTCCCCGGTGCCGGCGCAGGGACATGAATGTGCCCCAACAGCCAAGTGTCCACCCCGGCGGCCCGCAGATCACCCTCCGACATGTTGAAATACCGCTGATCCGCATCGAGCCCGAGCCCCTCCACGTTGCCGTGCGCCAGCCCCACGTGCAGGAAGTCCGGCGCCTTTTCCTCCTCCGCAACCCACCCGATCATGTGCTCTTTCCCATGCTTGCTCGGGCAAGGACAGGCGTAGAACCGCACCTTGTAATCGTCCCCCTCAAACTCCCGCGTCCCCGCCTCCGTGAGCGCCAGCACAGTCGTCCCTTCCGCCGCCCCCCGAAACCACTTCCAAAGCTTGTTGTCCGCCCCCTCGCAGAAATCGTGATTCCCCGCTAGGACCAGCACCGCTTCCCCCTCGAATGCTTTGAGGATCTTCACCGTCCTCTCGACCTGTGCCTTGGTGACACTCTGCTTGTCGAACAAATCCCCGGCCACCACAAAGAAGTGTGCCTGCCGATCATTGGCCGTCGCCACAAGCCGCTCCAGCGCCTCAAAGCGCTCCTCCACCAGCCGCTCCCGGACCTCCGGATACTGGTTGAAGGAAATCCCAATATGGTTGTCGGCGGTATGGAGGATACGGAGCTTCACGAGACTGTAGAGATTTAGAGACAACTCATTGAATAGTCGAGGTCATTCCTACCAAAGGGCCTCGGACAAACACTGGGGCACCCTACTCCTATCCGCAATCCACCTTTCGCCCGCCAATTTGATGATCACTAGGTCACCGGAAAGCGAAGAGGAACTGAGTCCCCCTCCCGGATTTTGTCTTCCACCAGATTGTTCGGACCGAGGACATCGGTAACAAACTGACCGGGAACATGGGTTACACCTTAACATGGGCGCATGCCCTGGGAGGACGTGTCACCAATGGAACAGAAACAACAATTTGTGAGCTTGGCCGGAGGCGGGAGATTCACCGTAAAGGAGCTTTGTCTGGAATTCGGAATCAGCCGCAATCCCAAGTTTCATCTCCTCCACCTGATCCTCTGGGGGGAGATTCAAGTCCAAGGGCGGAACCAAAACGCGAATCACTGCCGACTTTGCCGCCCGG
>JAPKDA010000045.1 GCA_028822695.1 Akkermansiaceae bacterium | reverse complement strand
CGATCTGTGTCAACTCCTCGCGATCCAGTCGATCGAAGATGATCGTCTCGTCAACTCCACTCCCGCCTTCTCCAGAATCGGGGACGTAATCCCCCCTCCTGCTGAGTCAAACTCAGCAAGACGTGTTCGCTCTTGAGCTCGGCGTGGGCCGATTGCGACGCTAGCCGCTGCCCCGCTTGGAGCGCTTCCTGTAGTTTGTTGGTCAATTTATCGAGTCCCATGACTTTTCCTTCCCTTGTAATTTAGCAGTGGCGAGGTGCCCCCGCACCGCTTGAACTTGCATTGTCTCAGCTTAGACGATCATATCATCAAGTTGCTCACTATAATCGCAACAGATTTTTCTCATCCCCCCACCATTGCCCCCCACGGCAGACTGTCACATTCTCCCCGCATGACTCTGCGCATGCGCCTCATTCTCATCATTCCGGGGGCCCTCTTTCTGGTGGCCCTGATGGCCTTTGAATTCGGCCTCCGTAAAGGCAGGGACCGAGCCCCCCGCCCCCTCCCGAACGCAGAAGGAACCGAGAACACCTCAGATGAGGACCTCGTTAAACTCCTCCTCGCTCAGGATCTCGGAAATCGCAAATTCGCCTTTCCCGACATCATTGAGGCGACTACCGGCCACAAAATCATCGCCGCGGAGTCTCCCAACCACAGGATCATTATCGAATCCATCGAGGAGGCCGCTGATGCATCTCTACCGCTCTTCAACGGACCCGAATCGCCCATCCGTGGTCTTCGCCGTATCAACGAAGCATCCCGCTATTTCGAGGACAGCCTTCGCGCCCTGATCGACGCCAACCCGGACCTTACATGCTCCGTCCCTACTATCGCCGACGGTTCCGAACAACGAAGCGGATACCCCGATCTCCGTATTGAGCATATCCCTAGCAAAACGGTGGCCTACCTCGACCCCAAGCTCTTCGAGGAGTCCAGCCACAAATCCTCCCTGCGCACATTCTACTTTGAACCCAAAATAAAGTCCTCCAAGGTCAGGGAAGATGCCGCGCACTTCCTCATCGGCTTCTCTCACGATGGGAAAGACGGCGAGTGGACCTTCACGGGATGGCACCTCGTCGATCTCTCCACCCTCGAGGTAAGACTGAAGGCCGAGTTCCAAGCCTCCAACCGCGATCTCTACCTTCCCGTAGAACCGTGACGCATAGGAAGGGTCGATAATGCCTTTCTCTGTCGAACAATCCCACTAGAGTTCCTGCATGGCAACACGCTCCACTCGTTCCAGCGGCTCAGTCGCAATGGACGACTATCTCGAACAGATTCGCCATCTGATCGAAGAGAAGGGCTACGCCCGCCCCGTGGACGTTTCCGAACGTCTCGGCATTTCCCAGGCCAGCGTCACCAACATGCTCCAACGCCTCCACGCCGAGGGTCTCGTGAAGCACGAAAAGTACCGGGGCACCACCCTCACCGAGGAAGGAGATCGCATCGCCCGGGCCATCATCGCCCGTCACGAACTCCTCACCGAGTTCCTGCGCCTCTTCAATATCGATGAGGAGACCATCTACAAGGACGTCGAGGGCATGGAACATCATGTCTCCCGCGCCACCCTGGAGGCTCTCCGAGCCGTCACCGAGACCCTCCGCGAATCCGATCCTTTCCGCGAAGCAGTCCTGAAACGGCTCAAAGATAGCTCAGAATAACCCCGCTTGTCCCCCCACGGTTGACATCCCGCCGCCCCTCGTCTCAAGTCCCTTCACGATGACTTGGAACGACCAGTTTCTCACTCTCTTCCGCCGCTGCGTCGACGCCTACAAGGCCGGAAACAGCGACTTCGGCAGCTACTACAGCGACGAAGACCTCAAATTTCTCGAAGCCATCGGCTACAAGCCCCGCGAGCTCTTCGATTTCGTCGAGGACCTTGTCGATGAAGGCGCCCCCACCGAGTCCTCCGCGCTGCTCATCGCAGCGGCCCGACGTGACTATTTCTACGCCGAACAGGACGGCGTCCACAGTGATCGTGAAATCGACCACAACGACATTCCAGAACGCGGCGAAGAGCTCGATGGCCTCGCTTACCTCCCCCGCATCATCGCCAAGACCCGGGCCAAACTTCGCGGGGAGCTCGATCCCGACCTCATGTTCAGCTGCGGTGGAGATCGCTCCTTTCTGGCAAGGCATGGCGACATCAATTCCGCCGACTTCCTTCGCCACGTCTGGGCAGCCAAGGACAATGACCAGGCCATTGCCGACTTCGTCCACGAATCCATGTCCGACTAACTCCTCAAGATCATGTCCAAATACAACGGTGAAGAAATCCTCGTGGTGAACCGCGCCCTGTTCGACGAACTCGGCCACTTCCAAGGTGTGAACCACAACGTGGAGCACTACCTCCCCACCCTCCTCGACCCTGCCAACAACCATTTCATGGACCGCGCCGCAGCAGAGGACGACCCCAGCTTCAAACAAATCATCCCCTACTCCCTCTTCCGGCACGAGGGACGCTACCTCCACTATTTTCGCGGGAAATCAGGCGGAGAATCCCGTCTCCACGCTCAAGGGTCGATGGGAATCGGCGGACACATCAACCCCATCGACACTCGTGAGGACCACCTCGGCGAAGCCACCTACATGGCCGGAGTGACCCGAGAGATCGAAGAAGAACTCGTTCTCGCCGGAGACCACCCCCACCGGGTGGTCGCACTCCTCAATGACGACTCAAATTCCGTCGGCCAAGTTCATCTCGGCATCGTCCACCTCTTCGAACTCACCAGCGATCAGGTCTCAGCAAACGAAGACGCCCTCGCCGATCTTCAGTTCCGAAGCCTGGAAGAACTCCGCGGCCCCCTCTACGAGGGCCTCGAGAGCTGGACGCGATTCTGCGTCGATTCGTTGGAGCAGTTCGGCTAAAGCCGATCCCCACAGGAATTATCCGGTGTAGGATCCTTCCACCCGGGCGGCGACGTCGCGATAGCCGTAGTCGACCTCGTAGATCTGCTTGAAGCACTCCAAGGCCGCGGTCTTGTCGCCCTGGTTGTCGTGAATCAATCCCAGCTCGTAGAGGATCTCCTTCTTGGTGGCATCCATTACCATCAGCTCAGCATTCGCATCGGAAAGCTGTTTCACCGCGAGGTCATGCATGCCCTTTGCATCAAAGGTCCGGCCCAAGAGTAACAAGACCCTCGTTCGGATGTGCGGGTTACGCGTGGCCTGCTGAAGATGCGGAATCGCCTCACTATATTCTCCTGCCCGGTGAAGCACTTCGCCAAGATCAAATCGTAGCTGTGGATCGGTCGGATTCTGCTCGACGCGCTTGCGGCGTTCCGCAACCTGCTCCGCAATCCGGGAAGAACGAACTTCATCAAGTTTCTCCTTCGCCTCCGTATCTTCAGGATTCAGGGTCACCGCTTCCTGCAAAGTCTTCAACTCATACTCCGCAGCCTTGTCTTTCATGCGGCCAGCCCTGCTCTTCAGAGCGACATCTCCGGCACTGATCTGGTAAGCCCATTCGTAGAATGTGCGGGCATTGGCCCAATCCTCCATCTCCTCGTAGGTGGACGCCAACTCCTTCACCACGGCAACATTGTTGGGATCGGCTTCGTACTCGGCAACGAGTTCCTCAACTTTCTCCACAAGCTGATCACCGGTCAGCGCAGCACGAGCAGACTTTTCAAGAGCCAGTGTTTCCGCCTCGTCTTTCTTGCCCAGAATATATTCACCGGACTCGCCACGTTGCTTCATCATCGAAGCCCGGGCGGTGGAGTCCTTCTCTCCCTTCACCGCTGCGGTGTCGGTCGGATCATGCTTGCAAATGTCACGATATACATCCGCGGCGCGCTGGGGCAATTCACGGGTCAGATAGAACTCGGCCAACTTGTGCAGTAGCTTCGTATTCTCAGGTGCACCACTCCGAATCGTCTCAAGCGCAAACGCAGCAGTCTCCAAAAAATTCAGGCGCAAGGCTGTCTCGAACAGCAATTCATTCGCTCCGGAATTGTAAGGATCCTTCTCCAGTTCCTTTTCAATCGCGTCCAGAGCCCCAAGCGGATCCTTCTTCGCAAATCCGGTCAACTTCATCGTGCCGAGACCGCCGCCGCCAAAGAGTCCCTTCTTCTTTTTGCCCCCCGCGAGAATAATCTCACTATTGCGCAAGAGCTTACGGCCCTCCACGAATCCAGGTGCCTCACGCATCACCGCCTGCATCAGGCTGATGGTGTACTTGTAATTCTGCATTTCCACCGCGCCTTTGGCCTTGGTTAAAAGATCTCTCAGGTTCCTCGGAAGATCAGCTTCCGTGGTTTCGATCGGTTGCTCTTTGGGGGTCTTTTGCTCTGCCATGTGGTGGAAAATTCTGTGCGCACTACTCAAGCCAGTTCAGGGAAGCATGGCAAGCACCCGGTTTCGTCCAGACACCAAGATGCCATCCCTTTTCGCCGCCGCTAGTTACCTAGTATACACAAAACAGCCGGCCCGCTGAGGAGCCGGCCGAATAGTCGGGAAATCCTTAGCGACGACGCCTGTTCTTCAGCGAGCTTCTGGCCCGCTCACGCGCCTGCTGGGCGGGCGATGTCACCACGCTGTGGGGCACCCTCTGGGGCTCGTCCTGATGCTCTTGGACCGGTTGAGCCACCTGGCCAGAAGCTTTGTCGTAGACCGGCTTCACCGTCTCGCGACTTGGCAGGACGCCCGTGCCGGTGATGGTGGCTCTGGAGTCCGCAGCCACACTTGAACCCGAATCATACTCCCGCTGATAGTCGTCCAATTGGCGATCATCGCTGATGATCGTGGGATGGATCATCATCACGAGTTCCTGACGCTCAATTTCCTTGGTGGTCCGCGAAAAAAGCCTTCCGATTCCGGGGATGCTGCTCAGGAGAGGCACGCCGTTCTTACCGTGCCGGTCCGTCTCCGTGATCAAACCTCCGAGAATGATCGTGGAACGATTCTTCACGGTGATCGTGGTTGTCAATTCGTCGGTGATGATGTCAGGGACGATCAATTCACCGATCGTCCGATCTTCACCAACGTCATCACGCACCAGGGAAATATTCAGGGTGACCGTGTCCGAATCATTGACGAGCGGCAACACGACCAACTCAAGAACCACATCGCGGAACTCCACGTTGGTGGTTTGCCCGGTTCCCACATTACCACCGGTAAATGTACTCGTCGGTACCGCGATCCGCGCACCTGATGAAATCCGCGCCTCGTGATTATTGGTGGTGAATACCGTGGCCCGGTTGGTAGCCACGAAATTGGAGTTCGACTCGACTGCATTCACAAAAACCCCAAGCTCGTTTCCGAGGATCCCGTAAAGCGACAGCCCAGTGCCCGGCGCAGAAATCACGTTAGCGATGCTGGTGAGCGTTCCAGGATCGATCACCGAAGGAGTGCCGTTATTAGTTTGCCCGGCGAGCGCCAGCCCCCCGCTGACGTCTTTCAGGATATGCGCCAGATCAACTCCGAAGGAACCACCGTCCGTCACATCATAACGCCCGAACACCGCCGTGATCGCGACCTGCTCCGAGGCTTGGTCCAATTCCCTAATCAGGTTTTCAACAATTTCCACGTGATGCGGAGGCCCCTGCACAATGATGCTGTTGGAAATATTGTCCGCAACGAGAAGGGTCTTGCCGACCAACATGGACTCCGGAGCAGTTTGCACATCCTGCTGCGCCAACTGGGCCCGGGATCCTCCCCCGGATCCCCCTCCACGGCCCCCTGTGTTACTGTTGTTCAACCCGGTGTTTCGGTTGTTGGTTGTATTGGAGTTCCGTGATGGCATGGATCGCGAATTCCCGCCTCCCGCGCCCCCAGCCGTACTACTGCCGGACTCCAAGGTCCGCTCCAAGGCATCGGCTGCCACAGGAAGAAATTCCCCCACCGGCAAATAACGCATCTTGTGACGCAGGAAATTACGCTGCGAGCTCGGCGAGTCGAAGTCCTTGATCAATCCCTCGATGAAGGTCAGATCAACCGGACGCCCCATCAGGAATAGCCGATTTGTCCGCGTATCCGGCAAAATGTTGACCGGAGTATCCTCTCCCGCAGTGGACGCACCTGCAAGTGCGTTGGTAAGGCCAGGAATTCCTGCCGCGCCAGGTGTTACAGTTCTCTGTTGTCCGGCGGTGCTCCTCCCTTGAGTCTGCTGGTTGTTGAAAATCTCATTCAAGCGCTCGGCAAGTTCCTCCACATCCGCAAAAGTGACTTCCACAAACTTTGTGCTCACCTGGGCGGACGGAACATCGATCTTCTTCTTCAAGGCCACCAAAGCCTTCACCAAGGCGCTGTTCGCATTGATCACCACAGAGGCGGCATTGGGCACCGATGCCACCTTTCCAGCCGGGCCATAAGTGCCTACCACCTGCTGGAAAGCCCGCAGCGCTTCGTCCGGCTTCAGATACTGCAAGGGCATCACGTAAGTGATGAACTCGTCGCCGACTGGCAACTCATCCTCCGGCCCATAGAGTTGCGGACCACTGTCTGTAGGTCCGACCGGACCACTGGACAGAACCAACTTCACCTCGTTGTCGCCACTGGGAATGAACGCAAACCCTTCCATCAACAATTGCTTCTCAAGCAACGAAGTGATCTCTCCATTGGTCAGCGGTCCGGGCTGGAACATTTTAATTTCGGCCAGCGCCGCGGCAGCCTGAACGATGACTCGTTTACCCGTATGCCGGTGATAAAGATTGGCCGCTTCCTGACCGGTCATGTTATCCTGATCGAAGGCCTGACCGACGGGGATCACCACGACATCAGGATCGGGAGTGCCACCCCGAACGAATGGCTTGGCTCTTGCTGGTGGAGCATCAACAGGCTCGCCCCGTTCCGCAGGAGGAACGAGACCCGGAATGACAGGAGCCTGACCCATCAGGGGTAAGGCGAGGAGAAGACTAAGAAAAATTGGCTTCATGAGATTGGTGAGGTGAGATGATTATTTTTTGGGTGGAGTGGGAACTCGACGAACTCGAGGCGCTCTGCCGGTGGTCGGTTTCGGTTTTGCCCCTGTGTTCAGTCCGGGAATATGCGGCTTGGCCACTGGCTTCTTCGGTGGCTTTTTGGTCCCCGGAGCAGTCTTCAAGGCGAGAAACTTCTCCTCCTTGCCGACGCGGTCCACTGTGCCATCGGCCATTTTGATTTCGACTGTGGTGTTCTTGGTGCTGATGGGATCCTGGCGAACGCTGACCACCGTGAATCCATGCTCCCCAGTGGTCATCCCGGGCATCAAATGGATCCGATCATCGCGTTTCTTCTTGTTGATCAAGATCACCGAATACCCGCCTTCGACCGGCGATACACCAGCGAGAGTATAGTCGTCCAATAGGCTGATCTTCTCGGGGCCCTCTACTGGTGGCGGCTTCTCGGTAAATGGAGATTTTGCCCAGAGCTTTGCGTAGCGCCCGACCGGACTTTTCTTCGGAATCTCATCCGCAAAGACCGGCGCGGCAAGTGCCGCAACCAATCCAATGACCCCGGTAAGTTTGAGCGTAAATTTCAACATAATCTATTGTTCCTTAACTTGTTTCTTCTGGGACAAACCATTGTTCGACCACTATCTGGCAGTCGACTCTGGTATCGTCGCCCTTCTGCGGATTGAGCCGCATGAAGGTCACTGCTCTAAACTCATTCGGTGAATGCAAACGGTCCAACCAGCGATAGAGACCGGCCTCCATTCCGTTCACTTCGATCTCCATCCGCGCCCGGTGGTAGGTCAAACCGTCATACTCAATCGACGGCTGGAGCTTCTGGCTCTTGATCTCCAAACTGTTTCGTTGCGCTTCCCGCTCCACCAGTTGCTGAAGCTTCGTCTGGGTCTGCTGAACCGTAGCCGCAGCTTTCGGCTCGTAGCGCTTGAGCCACTCGATCTCTTTGTCAAAGAGGTCCACGCTGTCCATGGCTCCCTGCCGCTCAAGTCGCTTGCCCTCTGCCACAGACAGCGCCGAATTCGCCCGCAGCATTTTCGGCTGGTAGAAAACCTTGAAGGCCATGGCATTCCCGATCAGGAACACCGCCACGACCAGCACATAGAGTAATGTTTTTTCGCGATTGCTCATGATTCAGTTCGTCGTGCCAGCGCTAAAGGTGGCGCTATAATAAAAGCCCCAAGCCCCGGTTTTTGTCGGTGTTGCAGCAGGAGTATTCCACTCATAGCTCGTCAATAGGTCGCTACGCTTCAAATTCAGATCGAATTGGTTCACTTGCTCAAGAGCACCAGCCTCGCCCTGGATGGAAATGCTACGAATCAACGTGGCAGATCCGCTCTCCTTGATTTCCAACTGGTTATTGAATTCTGCCCGCTTGAATCGCACTCCTCCGGCCGGAATCGCCTCCGAACAGCGGAACAGCAACTCCACCGGCCAGTGGTCGGTATCAGTAATCGGATCCAACTCGGCCCATTTGCGGCTGTGTTCCAAAATTCCTACCGCACCATCCTTCAGACCGTTGGCCTCGGCCTCCGCCAAGCGAACCTCCTTGCTCTTATCGATCAACCGCCAGCTGAGCCAACCAACCAATCCCAAGTAGAGCAAAACCATCGCAGCCACTCCGAGAACGAGTTGCTGTTTCTTCCGTTTCGACACCCGTTCAGCCCGCGTGTCCGCAGGCAAGAGACGACTGGGCTTCGATGGATACTCAGGCGTCGGCTTCAAGGCTGCCGTCGCAGTCCCACCAAATCCCGCTTCCAGTTCCTTCAACTGCTCGTTACTCGGACCGATCTCCTCTTCCGCCAGCCAAACAAAACAATGCTTCGGCCGCGGCTCGATCACTCCCTGAATCTGCAATTGCGTCAGCGACATCGCAATCTCCCGACCAGCCGCTTCCGAAATAATCGGTGCCGCCAAGGCTTGAAAATACAGAGGCTTTCCGTCCACCCCGAGCCCAAACACCCAACGACCTAATTCCCGCCAAAGAACAACTCCGTCGGACGGCATCGGAAAACACCGCGCCGACACATCAAACGACTGCGGAGATCTCCGCGGGAGGGTTCCTTCCGGTGGCGGACTAAGAACGACAGGCAACAGCAAGGACTCTTCCGCACGCACTGCAACCGGAAAGAAATCAGTCAGGTTCCCCATATCGGCCCGTGGCCGCATCCCCATCCGCTCGACATGCATCTCCGCCATGTCCTCAAACAACCCATCCTCCGTCGCCGGGCTCTTCAACGGCAATGCGGAGACTTCCCGCACGGGAAACGCCATATGCAAATCACGCGATGGCAAACCATCCACGTCCAAAGCCCGCAGCTCATCGGTCCGAACACGCAACCGTGCCGCCTCACCTCCTCCTGCATCCCAAATGTCCCAACCCATCGGGCCGGGGATCAGCAATACTGCGCTATTCTTTTTTCCCTTCTTCGAGCTCATGGCACAAATTCCTCCCGTCGTTCTAAGATGGCCGGCCGGCCAGTTCGGTTCCGCAGGATGAGTATGATTCGGCTTCTTGTGTCCCCAGACCATCCCGTGCTCTCCAATCTGCTCGTTGGATCGTTCACAGAGAGGCGCGGTTCCACAATGGCACGCTGAATGTCCGGGAGCCCTAGCAAATCGAGCGCCTCAGCGGAACTACTAAAGGGCTGATCGTCCTCCGTATCCCGGATCGCGTCCAACCCGTAGACCCGGTCTTGAATCGCCGTCGCCTCAATCACCGTGATTTCAGCGGCCATCGCAATGAGTTCAGGCTCCGCCTCATTGATATCCAGCCCCCCGGCGGACCAAACCGTAAACCAATTCTGCCAATTGGGATTCAAGGCTTCCACCCGGTCCCACCCTCTGACCAAGCGCATCTCATTCAGACCGAAAAACGGCCGATTGTAGGGTTGGTTCCGCATTCCAAACTCCTCGTAATAAGGGGCTTCCGCCCCATTCAACTCCTCAAAATCGTCCCCATCCACCCAATCCACCAAGGCATCCACGACCTCCTGTGCTTCCTCAAGCTCCATCCCCCAAGACCCAAGCATTTCCCGAAGCAACGCCTTATCCGGCGGAGCGCCATCCCCCCGGTCCGCCAAGAGCATGTTGATGTTGAATTTCGCCCCCTCCGACCGAATTTTGGCCTCAAAACCTTCCAACCCACCTTTAAATCCCCTCCTCAGGAGCGGATCGTCCCGATTGATGGCCGGATTGGCGGCAATCGAGATGCCCATTTCCGCCAAATGTCGGGCCCGGTTCCCCTGCACCTTTGCCGTAGTCAGGTCGACCTCGTAGTAGAGCAATTGAATCGCCGTGAACACCGCGAGGCTGAGAATCGACATGATCCAAAACACCGCGACCAAGGCGCTTCCCCGCTTGTATTGGTGACCTGTCTTCATCTCCTTCGTATCCGAGGCCCCTCCCGTTGCGGCACGGTGCCTCCTCTCGCTGGTTGACCCGTGCTGTCGCCGGTATTGCCCCCACCCGGAGTATTGCCGCCGCCTGGGTTGGTTCCGCCTCCCGGAGTAGCTCCGGGCAGACGCGTATTTGCATTGATCACTGTCTCCGGGTTCGTCTTTGGAGGAATCCAGAAATGGTGAACAACAATCTCTCCGTCCGGATGGAAGACCGCATTGAGTTTGAGCAAGATCGGCATCCGCCCTTTGAGGTCCCAGTCGTAACTCCATTCCATCGTTCGTCCGTCTAGAACCTCCCACTCGAAGCGCCACACATTCCGCAGCAGCACCAATTCCGCGATCGGGTCCGCCGTCAACGCTTGGCCCTCCCCGGTCTCATCCAAAATATTCCCCTCAAAGTACCGCAACACAATGTCCAGCGTCCCATCCTGTCGTTGCACGGTGACCAATTGGGTCGCCTCCGCCGAAATCGTCTGTCCCGCCCATCCAAACGCCATGGGCACATTCTCAAAGGTCATCTTGCTGATGTAATGCCTCCCCCGCTCAGTCGACTCCAACTCCAGCATGGTGTTGCCTGGCAAGCTCTCAAAGTTCCGCTCTAGAAATGTCAGGAACGTCTCCTGGGTAATCTGGGTTCGCCCCTCGTCGGCGATGGCCTCCGAAATTGCCAGCGATCCCGAGGCGAGAGCGAACACTCCTGACAAAATCAGAACGGCAATCGCCAAGCCCAACACCACCTCCAACAAGAGGTAGCCGCAGCGGGCACGCAAAGTTGGGTTATGGTTGGTAGAGACGTGCATATCGCCAGGATTCAACAAGTAGTTCGTTCCATTCATTGTTCTCATACCACGAGGCCTGCACCTCGATGCGGAACATTTGTTGCAGAGCAACTCCGTCTTGATTCTCCATTTCGAGCATTGGCTCAACGGTGGTCGTGAGCTCAAGTTTGAACTCGTCGAGCGACGTCACCGTTTCCCCCTCCTCCAAAATGGGCACCATCATCGCAGCCCGCAGCTCGCTATCCAAAATTCGCGCCAATCTCCCTTCCCTCCTCGCGTCGTAAGCCAGTCGCCCGATCTCGCTCAACGCCGTGATCAATGCCACCCCCACGACCGCAAACAGCGACAGCGCGAGGATCGACTCCATCAACATAAAGCCCTGACGAGGACGACTGGAACGAATCAGCCTCATCGAATTTCCATTTCCTCCTCTTCAATCCGTGCCGTCAACGGGTGCATCGTCATCGTCACCCAACTCTCACCAAGCTCCAATCGAAAGGCCACCGGCTCACACAAGCCAGAGCTTTGAAATTCCCAAATCACCGGCACTGTCTCAACCGCAGGAGTCCACGCATCCTCTTTCGCCCCCCAACGCCGCAACGCCACCAGAACATCAGTATCAAAAGTATCGTAGATCACCTCATTGCTCTGACCGTCCTCCTCCCACATCAGGTCCGGCTTGTAGTCATCATCACTCTGCCCCTGCGCGCTCATATCCGCCCCAGCGAGAACAACCTTGCCATTCTCCAGTCGCAACCAGAACGGTTTTTGATGCAGGATTGCCATGGCGTGACCACGGGAAGACATCCCTTCGATCCGCGTCACGGCTGCGCGAATTTTTCGCTCATCGGCCCCGTTCGCGAATTTGACAACGCCGAGCCCCATCAAGAGTGCCATCAAGGAAATCGCGATCACGACCTCCAGCAGGGTCATCCCTTGCCGACTATTGTGAACGCCACTGACCTTACTTTGGATCCTGGCTACTGATGTCATCATCGGTTCCCTCTTCCATGTCCGACCCTTTCGAGACGATTTCATAGGTGGTGGGGTCTTGCTTTCCTGGGTAGTAATAAATGAAGTCCTCGTTCCAAGGGTCTTTCGGAAGTTCTTTGAACTGCTTCCTCCAACGCCGCGGCTCCGGAGCAGATGTCGGCTTCTCGACCAGCGCCTGCAAACCCTGGTTCTGCGACGGGTACATCCCGGCGACCACCCGGTAGGCCTCCAGCTTCGCGGTAAACTCATTCATCTTCGCGCTCGCCGCCGTATCCCGGCCCATATCCATGATACCACCAGAGAATTGGATCGCAGCTCCGAGGATCAAGGCAATGATCCCCAGCACGATGACCATCTCCAAAAGGCTAAAACCCCGTGCGGCGCGCACTCCGCGTGCTCTCTTTAAATTATTCACTTTCATTAAGTTCAGTCGAATTTCTTGGGCAACTTACAGCGATTAAAACGCATGACGACCGAAAAGTTGTCTGCAAATTCGGGCCTTTTTTCGCCAGATCATTGATCAATCAGGCCCCCGCTCCCTCCTCTACGCTCCCCTTCCAGCTTTCCCTGAATTCCTGTCGCCAAACATCCCTGCCCTCCAAGCAGCCCAATTTGGCCCCAAAGACTGAAAATTCGCAACTCTTGCGCTAGACATGGGTTCCATTTCTTTAATCCTCGTTGGTCTCTTAGTGCCCTGATCCATGAACCAGCCTCCTTCCTTTGTTGCCCCGTCGATCGACGAGCTCCAGCCCCTCTTTCCAGCCTACAAGTTGGAAGGATTTCTCGCCCAAGGCGGCATGGGCGCCGTTTATAAGGCGACCCAAATCTCGCTGGATCGCTCAGTGGCCATCAAAATTTTGCCGCGCGAGTTTGGTGCCAACGAAAGCTTCCATCAAGCCTTCCGCTCGGAGGCCAAGGCCATGGCGCGCCTGAACCATCCCGCTCTGATTGGGGTATACGACTTCGGAGAAGTCGGTGGAATGCTCTTCCTCGTCATGGAATTTGTGGGGGGCGGCTCCCTTCACAATGCTTGCCATGACGAATTCATCTCCCCACAGCGCGCCGGCCAGATCGTAGGCGCCATCTGCCGGGGTCTTGCCAATGCCCACGAGGGGGGTGTTCTTCACCGCGACATCAAGCCCGCCAATATCCTTCTCGCCGAGGACGGCGCGCCCAAGATTGGCGATTTTGGCCTCGCCCGGAGGATTGGAGAGCGAACGGAGGATGGCGAGTCCATCTATGGCACTCCGGGATATGCGGCTCCCGAGGTGATCCATGCAGGGATCATCGACCAACGTTCTGATATTTTTTCGGTCGGAGCCCTTCTCCATCGCCTCCTCACCGGACAGGAACCAGATAGCGGCTTCCTGCCCGTGGCATCCGGACTCTGCGATTGTCCTCCCCTCTTCGATTCCATCATCTCCAAAGCGACTCATGCCGATCCGGCGCTCCGTTATGACAGCGCTGCTGAAATGGCCAAGGATCTGGAGGGCATGTCCAGTAGGGCGGCACGCGGCGCGGCCACCAAATTACAAATGGCGACCGGTGCAGCTCCAGTCAGTCGACCAGTCCTCGCACAACGAAAATCTCCAGCCGGGGCAATCGCCACGATTGCCACTCTTCTCATTGTCGTCGGAGCGATCGCCTTCTTTGTCACTCGCCCACCCGCCGTAGTCGCGGTTGAGCCGGAACCTGAGGAAACAGAAGTGAAGAAGCCGGCTCCTCCGAAATCCGCCTTTCCCAAAAAAGTCCGGAAGGAGCCTTCCCCAGTTCCGGTCCCCGTGCCGGAGAAAGCCGCTCCGAAAGAGACAACGACTGCGGCCTTGGCCCGCCTGAAGGCGCAACTTCGTGCAGGCCAACGCGATGAGTTCCCACCCGGAACATTGGCTCGAAACGAGAGCCATTATCTGATCGTCGATCAGCCAATGACTTGGAACAAAGCCAATCAATTTGCTGAAGCCCATGGCGCTCACCTCGCCGTCCTGCCTGCACAGGAAAATCAGGCATGGATCAGAAAAAAATCCAAATCGACTCAACTCTTATGGCTCGGTGCCGGAACCGCAGCGAACAATGTCTGGCAATGGGTCGATTCCACGCCGTGGACCCAGCCCGAATCGTTCCCTCCGGACCCCGCACAAAATCACTTCGTCGCACTCTCCCCGACCAATAAATTAGTCCCCACCCCATCAACAAAGACCAACCGCTTCGCTCTCCAGTGGCGGGATGATGGGACAAACCCAGGGACCACGGAGGCACAGCTTCTCCGCATGGGCTCCAATGAAGGCGCAGACCAAGCCGACGACATCACCTATCCAGTCGGCACCCGCACACTTGGGACTTCTCATCTTCTACCGGTGCACAAATCGATGACCTGGGACGAAGCCAAGGCCCTGGCTGAATCTACCGGCGGCTACCTCGCAGTCCCTTCCAGCACCCGGGAGCATGCCTGGATCTGCTCCACATTTGGCAAAGCCCTTCACGATGGCGCCGTCCTCTGGTTGGGCGGCTATCAACCGAGCGCCGGCGAACGTTGGCAATGGCTCACCAAGGAACGCTGGAACAACGTTGGTTGGCAGCCAACGCAGCTCGATCCCAACAAGTCGGGTATGCGACTGGCCCTGCAGGCCGGCGCTCAAGGGAATTCCCCGCATTGGACCCCTCTCACCGCATTCGGCACCATGGCCGATGGCGCCTTGATCGAATGGAGCGAGCCAAAGGAACCCGTGATCGTCCCCCCCTTCGCCCTGAGGCAGTGGCTGGATGAAGTGAACAAGATATTTGTAGGAAGAGTAGGCTCCGAGCTCGATGAATATGGAAAGAAACGCAACGAGTTGGTCCTCGACTACAGCCGCAAGATGACCCGGCTTGTCCGCAAAACACAACATGACGTCGAAGCCGCACTTTTCGCAAGAAGAGGCGGTGGCAAGGGCGGCAGAGGTGGCTTTGGAGGTGGCAAAATCATCCGTGCCTTGGAAAGCCTGCAGGACTCGATCAAGAAAGCTGAAAAAGAGGACGAGTTGCTTCAGAGCCTTCCAATCGGCATCCCCAATAACATTCGCGAACAACACGCCGAGTCCCAAGAGGCGCTCAAGCTTCTCAACGAGACTTACGATCAAAAACTCAAGGAGCAATTGGAAATCTACTTGAAAGGCCTTGCCAAGCGATCGCTCGATTTGATCGAACGCGGAAATATCGACGTTGCCAGGAACCTCGAAAAATTCACCGCCCCCCTGAAGGACAACGTGGGCGCATTCGCAAAAGCCCTCTTCCCAGACTCCCCCCGTGGAACGCTCCCTTGGAGCCCCGCCAATCCGTAAAACGGAAGGATCTTTCCAATCCTCGCTTCCAGCCTCCGCTCACGCTTGCTAGGAGATCCCGGATCGTCCATATCACCCCCATGAAATTCGAGAACGTCACCGCCGAAGCCGCCGCCAACATCTACTTCGACGGCAACGTCGTATCCCACAGCATTACCCTCCCCGACGGCAGCAAGAAGACCCTCGGTCTCATTCTTCCCGGCAGTTACCACTTCGGCACCGAAGCGGCCGAACTCATGGAAATCGTCGGCGGCTCCTGCGAAGTCACCCTTGACGGCTCCGACCAAAAGCAACTCGTCGCCACCGACTCCTCCTTCAAGGTCCCCGCCAACTCCGGCTTCACCATCGAAGTCACCGGCCACCCCTGCCACTACGTCTGCTCCTTCCTGTAGGGAATAAAGGAGCGCGGGTTTCCAACCCGACGTCGGTCCGCTGAAGTTCAAGCCCCAGCCCGCCACGACCTGACTGGCACCAAATGGTCTCAGCTGAATGTCGCCAACTGGCGACACAACCAGCCCGCCGCCCAAGGAAGGCCAAAAACGACACCTGTGTCGAATTTGAGCATGACCGCCTCCCCGGGTCCTGATGGATCCCGGGGAGGAAGGGCGACTTCTTTTTAGCTGTCGGGAGGCCGGAGGGAGGGCGAGTGTTCAAACGGGCCTGATTTTCCATCTTTGCGAAGAGCCTTGGATCGGCCGAAGGATTGGTTGATTCATGGCTAAAGTGTTCTTATGAACATATATTGTGCCTTCCGTCTACCAGCCGCGCCGCCCCCGTGCCTCGCCCCTCTGGCAACTCGTCCACCACGGCTGGAAAGACTTCCTCGCCGACTACGAAAAACACCACCGGAAGTCCCTCGGCCCACTCCGCCCCAACACCGCGGCCACCGTCCAATCCTTCCTTCGTTGTGGTGACCTCGCCGCCGGCTTCACCCGCCTCCAGTGCCCGGACTGCGGCCACGAACGCCTCCTCGCCTTCACCTGCAAAGGCCGCCACTTCTGCCCCTCCTGCCACCAACGCCGCACCCGTACCACTGGCGAGTGGATCGCCACCGCCGTCTGCCACGAAGTCCCCCACCGGCAATTCGTCTTCACCATCCCCAAGGTCCTGCGCGGCATCTTCCGCAAACGCCGCCACCTCCTCACCCTCCTTTTCCACAACGCCACCCCCACCCGCCAGGACGCCTTCCGCATCCGTCTCGGCCTCCCCGTCGGCCGCATCGGAGCCATCGCGGGAGTCCACACCTTCGGCGATTACCTCATCTTCCACCCCCACCTCCACGTCCTTGCCGCCGACGGACTCTTTACACCCGACGGCCGCTTCCACTGCATGCCCGCCGAAGACCTGACTCCCGCCATCAACCTCTTCCGCCACCACTTCCTCCACTCCCTCCGCGACGCCAAACTCATCAGTCCCCGCAAGCTCGCCGACCTCCTTGCCTGGAAACACTCTGGATTCCACATCCACGATGGCGGCGAAAAGCCCGTCCCCGCCCACGACAACGCCGGCCGCAAACGCCTCGCCGAATACCTCCTCCGCCATCCCTTCTCCCTCCAGAAGATTACCTGGAACCCCACCACCAAGACCGTCATCTACCGCTCCAAACGCCACTACAACACCAAGCGGAACTTCGAGATCTTCAAGGCCCCCGACTTCATCGCCGCCGCCCTCCTTCACCTCCCTCCAAAAGGCCAACAAACCGTCCGCTACTACGGCCTCTACTCCAATAAATCCCGCGGCCAGATCTCACCCATCCCCGACCGCATCATCCGGCTCCCCAACCCTCCACCCGAAAAACCACCGCCCGCCCAAATCCTCCTCATCCCCGCACCGCCCAAACGCCGGGCCTGCGACATGCGCCCCCTCTGGCGCGACCTCATCCTGACAGTTTGGGGCGGAGACCCGCTGGAGTGCCCCTGCTGCAAAGGCACCATGAAACCCGTCCGCACCATCCTCCGGCGCGAGGAAATCCAATTCTTCCTCCGCCTCCACGGTCTTTGGGAAGGAATCATCCATCTCCCCCGCCCGCCGCCGCCCCCCTTCGACATCGAGACGGTGGAGCCCATCGAGCCTCCCTGGCAGGCGGTCAAGGAATGGATCCCGGACGACGAGCCAGATCTGAACTGGTTCAACCAAGCGAGGCCCCCATCCGAGTCGGAGCCCGACCCGTTCGACCAAAGCCCCACCTGGCAGCCCGAAGAAATCCCGCTCGGCGACGGCCGCACCCTAGTCCTTGATTTCACCTGAAGGCCTGAAGCGCCCCAAAAAATGCCGCTATGCCAATAGATCTTGGCACAGCGGCCCGGAAAGCTATGCTCTCGCCGCATGGTTTTCCCTCCGAAATCACCTAATGCCGCCATATCCCGGCCAACTCCGGGGGTTTTCAGGCCAACACACCGTCCACGGACGCACCGCAACACCGCGACTGCCCCCCTTTCCCCCGCAACCCCCTTTCCCCCGCCCTCCGGTCCGACCCAACGGCTGCTCCAGGGGCCTCCCCCAAAAGCAAATTCCTAGCAGCAAAAAAAAATAGAAAAATGAATAATTTACTCATTACAGGATTACTGCTGTCTGTCCTCTCGTTGTCGTCTAGTTTCGCGCAGGAATCATCACAGGAGAAGGATCTTCCTAAAGTGCTGATCATAGGAGACTCAATTTCGATAGGATACACCCCGCACGTTAAGCAAATGCTAAAAGGTAAAGCGGTGGTCATCCATCACAAGGGTAATGCTCAGCACACAGGGACTGGGTTAAGAAAGCTTGATGGGTGGCTTGGGGGTAAAGAATGGGACGTGATTCATTTCAATTGGGGCTTATGGGATCTCTGCTACCGTAGTCCAACCTCTAAAGCTCAGGGGCGCAGAGACAAGACCAAGGGCAAAGTAACCACTACATTAGAGCAGTATGAAAAAAATCTTGAGCAGCTGGTGGTTCGTCTGAAGAAGACGAAGGCAACGCTCATCTGGGCACATACAACTGTTGTTCC
>JAPKDA010000044.1 GCA_028822695.1 Akkermansiaceae bacterium | reverse complement strand
GCCAGACGACTCTAGCATTTGGGTCCACATCGACTCCCGATCCCCATGAACCTCCGCGCCCAACGCCGCAACTCCACGATCTCGAGCAGTATTTACCCTTCGCAGGGCGGGAAATCTGTCCCATAGTCCCGCAGCGATGAGCGAATCTACTACTACCTCCAGTCAACTCGATCAACTTAAGGGATTTACAACGGTTGTTGCCGACACCGGCGACTTCCAGTCCATGAAGGACTACGCTCCTCAGGACGCCACCACAAACCCCTCTCTCATCCTCAACGCCGCCCAGCAGGAAGAATATCGACACCTCGTCGAACAGGCCGTCAAGGACCACGCCGACTCTCCCCTCAATGGTGACGCCCTCGTCGAATCCATCATCGACCAGATCCTCATCCTCTTCGGCAAGGAAATCCTCAAGATCGTTCCGGGCCGCGTCTCCACCGAAACCGACGCCCGCCTCTCCTTCGACACCGAGGGAACCGTTGCCAAAGGCCGCCAACTGATCGAACTCTACGAGAAAGACGGCATTTCCCGCGATCGCATCCTCATCAAAATCGCCTCCACCTGGGAAGGCATCCGCGCTGCCGAAATCCTCGAAAAGGAAGGCATCCACTGCAACCTCACCCTCCTCTTCTCCCTCGTCCAAGCCGTCGCCTGCGCCCAGGCAAAAGTGCAACTGGTCTCCCCCTTCGTCGGTCGGATCTACGATTGGTATAAGAAGGACACCGGCATCGACTACAAAGGCGCCGAAGATCCCGGCGTCCAATCGGTCCAGCAAATTTATTCCTACTACAAAAAGTTTGGACACCCCACCGAGGTGATGGGAGCATCCTTCCGCAACTCCGGCCAAATCATCGAACTCGCCGGCTGCGACCTTCTCACCATCTCTCCCGGCCTCCTCGAAGAACTCCAGAACTCCAACGAACCTCTCGAGCGCAAACTCGATCCTGACACCTCGAAGGCCCGCGACATCGAAAAACTCGATCTCGACGAAAAAACATTCCGCTACCTCTTCAACGAAGACGCCATGGCCACCGAGAAAACCGCGGAAGGTATCCGCAAATTCGCGGCGGATATCGTCAAACTCGAAAAGCTTGTCCAGTCCATGCTGAGCTAAGCACCCCTTGCCATGTTACGTATCCTCGCCGCAGCTCTCTTCTCCGTCCTTTTGGTTCCCGCCGCACAAGCTGGCGGCAAGAAAGCAGAGAAACTCGTCGTCTCCTTCCACCTGCAGGGAGACCCTTCCGAAGGCCCCAAACACGTCTTTCCGCAGGCGACCGCTGGTCAGCAAATCCACTACCGCATCAGCCCGGAGTTCGGCACCAAGGATATCATCGCCTTCGCCACCTTCCCTGCCGACGACCGAGTCAGCTACGGCCTCGTTCTCCAACTCAACAAGAGGGCCCGCATGCGCCTCACCACCATCAGTATCGCCAATCGCGACAACTACATGCTCGCCCTCGTCAACGGACAGATCCGAGACGCTGTCCTCATCGATCGTGGCGTGGAGGACGGCCTTCTCGTCATCTGGCAACGGATCACCGCTGCCGAAATCCGGGCCGCCGACCAAATTATGCCCCGGATCGGAATGACCCAGAAGCAGTGGAAGGCAAACAAGAAGAAAAAGCAGCCCTGATGCGACCATTTTCACCGGCCCTCCTGGCCATCTCACTCCTCTCTTCACTTGTCTCGCTTGAGGCCGAGCCCCTCCGACTCCAACTCCCCACCGACAACGACGCCCTCCTTCGAGAGAAACCGGAGGAGTTCTACATGTATGTCGACCGGAACTTCGAGGGTCAGATCAGCAAACCCTGGACCGGCGGAAAATACGGCTTCGTCCGCACCCTCCGCCGCACCACCGAAGGCGTTCTCGGCACCCGCTTCCACGAAGGCGTCGATATCGCCCCGGTCAAACGCGATTCCGGCGGACGCCCCCTCGATGAAGTCCGCGCCATCACCACCGGCGTCGTCGCCTACGCCAACAAGACCGCCGGCAACAGCAACTACGGAAAGTACGTCGTCGTCGAACACAACTTCGGCTACGGCCCGATCTTCAGCCTCTATGCCCACCTCTCCGACGTCTCCGTCAACCCGGGGCAACGCGTCCTCGGCGGAGCGAAACTTGGCATGATGGGATACACCGGCGCAGGCATCACCCGCACCCGTTCACACGTTCACCTAGAGTTCGGATTCCTCCTCTCCCTCCGCTTCGACGACTGGCATCACAAACTTTACGGCAGCCAGAACCATCACGGCATCCACAACGGCATGAACATGGTCGGCATCGACATCGCCAGCCTCTACCTTGCCCATCAGGAAAACCCCGAACTCTCCGTTCCCGACTTCCTGAGCCGTGAACCGGTCTACTACAAAGTCACCTTCTCCCGCCGCGGCCCCTTGGAACTCGTCGAACGCTACCCTTGGCTCCGCCGCGGCGACCACCAGCGCCCCAGCCCTTCCTGGGAAATCAGCTTCAGCGCCTCCGGCATCCCCCTCGCCATCGCCCCCAGCAACCGCAACGTCTCCAAACCCCTCATCACCTACGTCCGCACCACCCAGTCGAAGCACGAATACCACACCAACTCCCGCGTCACCGGCACCGGTCGTCGTGCCTCGCTTTCCACCCGCGGCATCCACTACCTCTCCCTCGTCACCGGCGATTTCCCCTCCAAATAACCCCATCACCATGTCTGCAGAAGCCCGACTCGACGAACTCGGCCTCACCCTCCCCGAGGTCCCCACCCCTGTCGCCTCCTACGTCAACTGCGTCCGCACCGGCAATCTCCTCTTCCTCTCCGGTGGCCTCCCCGTCGAGAACGGCGCCATCGTCACCGGCAAGGTCCCAGATACAATCTCCGTCGAGAGCGCCACCGCCGCCGCCAAAAACATCATCCTCAACCGCCTCGCCGTCATCCGCCAGGAAATCGGCTCCCTCGACAAGGTCCGCAGGATCGTGAACCTCCAAGGCTTCGTCAATTCCGCCCCCGATTTTCCCGATCACCCCAAGGTCATCAACGGCGCCTCCGACCTCCTCCTCGAGATCTTCGGCGAAGCCGGCAAACACTCCCGCATCGCCCTCGGCGCGGCCGCCCTCCCCCTCCACGCCGCCGTCGAAATCAGCCTCGTCGTCGAGGTGGAGTAACCCATGATCAAGCAAGGCGTTGAAACAGTTTCCCTTCCGTTGGATTTTTCCGGCTTTAGCGAAATCATCGACGTCCGCGCTCCAGTCGAGTTCGAGGAAGATCACATCCCCGGCGCCATCAACCTCCCCGTCCTCAACAACGAGGAACGCGCCGAAGTCGGCACCATCTACAAAAACGACCAATTCGCCGCCCGTCGCCGCGGTGCCGCTCTCATCAGCAAAAGGGTCGCCGGTTACCTCGAGAACGAACTTTCCGACCGCGACCGCGATTGGGCTCCCTTGGTCCACTGCTGGCGCGGTGGCATGCGCTCCTGCTCCATGGCCATCATCCTCCGCTCCATCGGCTGGCGGGCCCGCGTCCTCGACGGCGGCTACAAAGCCTGGCGCAGCTTCCTCCGCGAGGACCTCGCCCGCCTCCTCGATACCCCCAATATTCCCATCCACGTCCTCGGCGGCCTCACCGGATCCGGCAAAACTCGCCTCCTCCACGCCCTCCGCGAGGCCGGGGCCCAAATCCTCGACCTCGAAGGCCTCGCCAACCACCGCGGCTCGCTCCTCGGCTCAGTCGGAACACAGCCAACCCAGAAGCGATTCGAAACTGGCATCTACGAAATCCTCATCACTTCCGATCTCAGCCAACCCATCTTCCTCGAGGCCGAATCCAACCGCATCGGCTCCGTCCACCTCCCCTCCGACCTCTGGAAAAAACTCCCCACCGGCATCGTCCACGAGGTCACTATGCCGCTCGACCAACGCGCCGACTACCTCCTCGAAGACTACCAACACTTTCCCCAGGACCCCGCCCACCTCACTGAACTCCTCAACGAACTCCGCCGCATCCGCGGCAACGACCAAGTTGACCAGTGGCAGAGTCAAATCAAAGCCGACGACTGGCTCACCTTCACCCGCTCCATTCTCGAACACCACTACGACCTCGCCTACCGCCGCCCCGGTGCAGAAGGCTCGGTCTACCAACCACCCACCGACCTCATCGCCCTCCCCGATGCCAATCCCGATTCACTCGCCTCGGCCGCCAAACAACTCATCGCCTCAACATCCTAGTCCCCACAGGAGCGTGGCTTTCCAAGCCGCTCCCCCAACCCCAGCCCCCAACCCTGGGACCGCGGATCTTTAGTCCGCCCCCCAACCCCAGCTCCCTTCCCAAAAAAACTGAGAAATCTGCGGATCCAATTCTTCCCCGCCCAAACAAAGCGAGCTCCATGACCCCCAGCTTCTGCGACGCCCACAACCACCTCCAGGACGAACGCTTCGCTCCGGGCCTCTCAGATGTCATCAGCACTTCCCGAGAGGCCGGCATCACCCGCTGCGTCGTCAACGGCACCAGCGAATCCGATTGGCCACAAGTCGCCGCCCTCGCCCGCTCCCACCCCGACCTCATCATCCCCTCCTTCGGCCTCCATCCCTGGAAAGCCCACCAACGCAGCGCGGATTGGTTCACAATTCTCACCGACCTCTTCGCCGAATTCCCCCACGCCGGCGTCGGTGAGTGCGGACTCGATCGCTGGATGAACAACCACGACCTCCCCGATCAAACCGAAGTCTTCCTCCAACAACTCGAGCTCGCCGCCCAACTCAACAGCCCCCTCTCCATCCACTGTCTCCAAGCCTGGGGCCCCCTCCTCGACTGCCTCCGCGACCACTCCCGTCCCGAGCGCGGCTTCCTCCTCCATTCCTACGGCGGATCCGCCCCTTTGGTCCCTAACTTTTCTACCCTCGGCGCCTACTTCTCCTTCTCCGGATACTTCCTCCACCCCCGCAAAGAATCCACCCGCCAAGCATTCCGCCAAGTCCCTGCCGACCGGCTCCTCCTGGAATCCGACGCCCCCGACATGCTCCCGCCCGAGGATTTCGTCACCGCGTCCCTCCTTGACCCGGACGGCACCGCTCTCAATCACCCCGCCAATCTCCCCGCCATCGCCTCCGGTCTCGCCAAAATCTTGGGGATCGACCCAGAGGATCTCTCAACACTCACAAACAACAACTTCACCCGTTTTTTCACGCCTTATCCCGCAAACCCGTGACCGCTCATTCTCGATAGATTTTTCGGAAAACATCAGTAGTGTGGTCGCACATGCGACGATTCAGCTTCCTCCTCCTCGCCATCCTCTGCCTCCCAGCCACCCTCCTCGCCCAGAAAGGCGACCGCAAAGGCCACGAGAAAATGGATTCCTTCGTCCCCGAGGACGAAATCCCTCCCGCACCCGTCCTCCAGGTCAACGACGCCCTCAAAACCTTTCAAGTCGCCCCCGGCTTCGCGATCGAGGCCGTCGTCGCAGAACCCCTCATCGAAAAACCAGTCGCCCTCAAGTTCGACGGCGACGGTCGTATGTGGGTCTGCGAAATGCGCGGCTACATGCCCGACATCGACGGCAAGGGTGAAGAAATCCCCCAAGGCCGCATCGTCATCCTCGAAGACACCGACAACGATGGCGCCGTCGACAAGCGCACCGTCTTCCTCGACAAAATCCTCCTCCCCCGCGCCGTCTACCTCCTCGATGACGGCATCCTCTACGCCGATCAATCCAACCTCTACTTCATCGCCCGCGACGGCGATAAGCCCTCCGGCAAACCGATCGTCATTGATCCCGACTACGCCAAAGGCGGCAACGTGGAGCACAAAGGCAACGCCCTCCTCCCCGGCCTCGACAACTGGATCTACAACTCCAAGTCCGACCGTCGCTACCGGAAGATCAACGACGAATGGGTCATGGAGCGCACCCACTTCCGTGGCCAGTGGGGACTCAGCCAGGACGACTTCGGCCGCCTCTACCACAACAACAACAGCACTCTCCTCGTCGGCGACTTCCTCCTCCCCAACACCGTCTTCGGCAACAACGGCGCCAAGGTGAAGAGCAGCATGAGCGCCAGGATCGGCTCCAACGCAGTCTGGCCCATCCGCGTCACTCCCGGCGTCAACCGCGGCTACATCAACAAGGTCAACGGCTACGGCAGCGACACCATCAGCTCGAAAACCTACAAGCTCATCAACGCCACCGGAGCCAGCGGCTTCGCCATCTACCGCGGTGACCAGTTCCCCAAGAAAGCCTACGGCACCGCCTTCGTCACCGAACCCTGCGGCAACCTCGTCAAAGCAATTAGCATCTCCGACGGTGACGGCAAACTGACCGGCGACCATCCCTACGGCGACAAGGAATTCCTCGCCTCCACCGACGAACGCTTCCGCCCCGTCGATGCCGTCACCGCCCCCGATGGCAGCCTCTACATCATCGATTTCTACCACGGCATCATCCAGCACAAGACCTACGTCACCTCCTATCTCCGCAAACAATACATCAGCCGCGGCCTCGACGGTCCCGGCTACGGCCTCGGACGCATCTACCGCGTCAAAGCCAAAGACAAGCCACTCGGCCCGGTACCAAAACTCCAAAGCCTCTCCGCCAAGGAACTCGTCCCCTTCCTCCGCCACGACAACGGCTGGTGGCGCGACACCGCGCAGCGCCTCATCGTCGAACGCGGCGACGCCTCCCTCCAGGCTGATCTCACCACCCTCCTCAGCACCCCCTCCAAACCTCTCGGCCAACTCCACGCCCTCTGGTGCCTTGAAGGACTCAACATCCTCACCCCCGCCCACGTCGAGGTGCTCCTGAACTCCGGAGAGGAAAAGCTTGCCTCCTCCGCCCTCGCTGCAGCCCGATCTCTCCCCGACCCGTTCATCCCCACGGCCCTCCCCTCCATCATCGCCTACAAACCCGGAAAGGTCTCCGCCATCTACCAGGCCCGCTTCCTCGCCGGGATCAACTCCAGCATAGCTACCGAGGCGCTCGTCGAACTCCTCAAGAAACACGACAGCCAACTTGTCCGCGAAGCTGCCTTCGCCGGACTCAAGGGACGCGAAGCAGATTTCCTCGCCGCCAACGACAATAGCTACAAGCAAAAGGACTTCATCAAGTGGCTCAACGACGCCGCCAAAAAGAGCAAAAACAAAGTTCCTCCCCGCACGATCAAAGGCGATCACCTTGCCTCCTTCAAACGCGGTGAGGCCGCCTACCAAGGCAAAGCCGGCTGCGTCTCCTGCCACGGACTCAATGGCGAAGGACTCCCCAACCTCGGACCACCACTCAACGAATCCGACTGGGTCACCGGTGACACCACCCGTCTCGCCAGCATCCTCCTCCACGGCCTCATGGGTCCCATCACCGTCAGTGGTGAAAAATACGCCCCCCTCGCCGCCATGCCCGGCCTCGCTCAAAACCCCACCATCAGCGACCAAGACCTCGCCGACATCACCACCTACATCCGCCAAAACTGGAACAACCGTTCCCCTCAAGTCACCAAAGAGGCCGTAGAAAAAACCCGCGCCGCCACCAAGGACCGCGCCGGCACCATCTACACCGAGGCCGACTTCAAATAAGCACCCCTCAAACCTCGTTCCACTCCCCTGCATTCCGGTACTTCTGATACCGCGCCTCCAGCAACTGATCAGTCGGCAGCGCCACCAGCGCATTAATCTGCCGCACCACCGCCGTCGCGAAATTCGCCGCAGTTGCCGCATGATCATGATGCGCTCCACCCGTTGGCTCAGGAATCACTTCATCCACCAATCCCAACCCCGCCAAATCTGGCGCCGTAATCTTCATCGCCTCGGCCGCTTCCGGTCCGTGCTTCCGATGCTTCCAGAGAATCGCCGCACATCCTTCCGGACTGATCACCGAGTAATACGCATTCTCCATCATCAAAATCCGATCAGCCACGCCGATCCCCAGCGCACCACCTGATCCACCCTCACCCAAAACCACCGCAATCACCGGCGTCCGCAAGGCCATCATCTCCCGCAGATTCCGCGCAATCGCTTCCGCGATGTTCCGCTCCTCCGCACCAATCCCCGGAAATGCACCCGGCGTGTCGATCAACGCCACCACCGGCAGCGAAAACTTCTCCGCCATCTCCATCAAACGCATGCTCTTCCGGTATCCTTCCGGATGCGCACTCCCAAAGTTCCGCTCCAGATTCTCCTTCGTATTCCGTCCCTTCTGGTGGCCGATCACCACACAGCTCCGACCACCAATCCGCGCCAAGCCACCCGGCATCGCCTTGTCATCACCAATCACCCGATCCCCGTGTAACTCACAGAAATCGTCAAAAGCATGGGAAATGTAATCGAGCATAAATGGCCGGTTTGTATGCCGGGCAATCTGCACACGCTGCCACGGAGTGACGTTCGCGTAAATCTGGTTTCGCGTCTCCGTCAACTTCACCTCCACCGAGGCAATCTCGGCCGACAGGTCAATATCCTGGGCGCTCGCTTTCTCCTGCATCTTCGCAAGCTCAGCTTCCAACTCCAATATCGGTTTCTCGAATTCCAATGGTTGCACGTTCATAGGCGCTCTTCGCTGGCGGATGCTACTCTGACGAATAGCGGACTTCCACCCCGTTTCCGACCCGAGTGAGCAAAACCAGCTCCTCCATGTCGCTTTCTTTTAAAAAGATCCCCTTTCCAGGCCCCTCCCCGGCTTCCTGACTCTCCCCAAGAATCCTCAGCCCCTTGATTTCCAAAGTCAGAAGTTTGTCCGCCGCCCGATAAAAATCACTGGTCGTCGGGTAGCTCTTCCCCTCCAAAAAACCCTGCTTGTTCTTCACCTTCGTCCGCACCACCCCACTCCCGGAATGCCCCAGCCGAACATTCTGGATCGAATACGAGGTCACGAAGCGTCCATCCTTCCAAACCCCCAGACGCTTCCGCGGCAAATCGATCCGTAAATTAAAGTTCAACGGCATCACCACCAGCTCGTCTCCGGGATGCAGTTGATTCAACCGCATCAAACCATTCAAGTGGACCATGCAATCGATCGTCGTCTCATACTGCTTCGCGATCTTCAGAAAGGAATCGCCGCTACAAACCACATGGATCTTCTTCCCCTCCATGTGCTCGGTCGAAAGATAACGATCCAAATGCAACTCCCCGAGAATCCGCCGAGCCTCCGTCGCCGCATCCGATCCAGGATCAAAATTCACCACAAATTGCAGCTTCTCCTCCGCCTCCTCATACTTCCCCAACGCCAATCGCTCCACCGCCCGCTCAAAGGCCAGATCGCCCGGCTCCACGCCCTTCACCACCTCCACCGGCAGGATCTCCAATTGCGGCACCGCCACCTGAGCCTTCACCTCCTTCACATACAATGCCGTCCCCGCAAGTATCGCGAGGACGATGATTGCTGCCAGCGCTTTAATGACCCCCATCATATCGTTTCTGCCACCAAGTAGTTAAATCATTCCCCGGCGCTTGAAGTCAAAGAGATTGATCTCCCGGCTCTTTAACGTCATTTCAAACACAAAGCGTAACACGCAGATTTCCCAAGCATCATCCACCCCCTCGATCACCGCCTGCATCGGATTCCCCCGCTGCCGGGCATCCTCCAACACCTTCCCGCGCACCGACTCGATCGAATCGTTCAACAACTCCTCCTTCACCGCCCCACGCTTGAACTGGAATCCATACTTCACCAGCGGCGCACTGATCCCCCTCTCCTCCATCCACGCATACAACCGACTCGCCGCTTCACCGAAGCCCTCGAACTCAACTTCATTGTATGCTTCCGGACGAATGATCTGCGGACAAGTCGCCTCAATCTCTCCGCTCCGAATCCTTACCTGACCCACGCTGTCCATCAACTCGCTCAGCAACAGGAACTCAAACTTCGTCCCCCCGAACGTATCGATCCGGCGATCCGGTTCGTAAAGCACCCGGGTCGTCTCCAGGGCGTATTGTACATCGTCAGGAGTGTTCATCTGCAAAAACCTTGTCCAGTTCTGCTCTTCTGCCAACGAAAAGGGCAGACCTTCACAGGTCCGCCCTCCCCGAAAATTTGTTGTTCGTCGAGAAAATCAACCCTTCGCCTTCTCGACGTGGTCGATGATGTTGGCTACGGAAGCAAGCTTCTCGGCATCCTCATCCGGAATCTCAATTTCAAACTCCTCCTCGATCGCCATGACTAATTCCACGGCATCAAGAGAATCTGCTCCCAGATCCTCAATCATTTTTGCTTCGGGGGTTACTTGGTCCGCATTTACGCCGAGTTGCTCGACGATGATCTCTTTAACTTTGGCCACAATATCAGACATAAATCCTTTAGGTTAGGTTGACTGGTTTTAGCCCCTGCGGAGTTCTTGGCAACTCCGAAATTAGTCCTTCGACTCATCGGGTTCAGCAACCTCGACCTCGTCTTCCTCTTCAGGCTCCAACTCAATCAATTCCCCTTTAAAGTTTTTTAAAATCTTCTGGAACAGCGCCTCCGCCGGAGCCCCGTCCTCTTCCCGAAACTGCCCGTAAACCATCCCGTCCACCTTGGCCTTCCCCGACTTTCCGTCCTCACCCTCATAGGTCAAATACGCCAAGCCCTTGGCCTCCCACTTTCGCTTGTCGATCCGCTGAATCTTCTCAAACGGAATCCGCGGCCCACCCGGGGCAAAAAAGGCCTCGTCATCCACCACCATCGAGCGCCGACCCGTCCGCATCAAATAGAATACCGCAAACAGAGTCAGCACCGCCGACCCGATCGCGAAATGCAGCTGCGTTTGAATCTTATCCGCGTCATTCCCCGACTCGGGAGGTTCCGACCCCCATCCCTGGGCGTGGGAGTATTCCAACCACAGCGGAGGCGCCGCCTTCTCTTTCCCTTCCTCAAAGCCCTTCTTGTAGCCCTCATAGTTCGCCAACACTTCCGGCCAACCAGTCTTAGGATCCACCCCCTTGGGCAAAATCCCCTCCTCCTCAGGATAAACCATCTGCCCTCCGACAAAACTCTCCCACTGGGACGCACCCTGTCCCTTCGACTCCGCCTCCTGAAACGCCGCTTTCGCCTTCTCAAACGCCTGGTGCTTATAGAACTCCACGTTCTTTTGCGGATAGCCCACCTTCCAGTCCTTGAAAAAGAGCACCGTAAATACTCCGAACAACACCAACATCGCCACGGCACGCCAGAGAAACCACTTCGTGGGGCGACAGATGATCGTATTCGAATTATTCATGCGTTTTTCCCTCCCGGCGACGGGGGCACCAGACGGAAGCAACCTTACACTCCTAAATCAACCCGAATCATACCACACGGACTCTATTTTCTCCTTTGACATTCCCGCCCCCGGGTCCGACCTCTCCTCTAGCGATGAGTTTCGTCCAAAGGTTCCGAGATCTCCCCCAGCGGAAATCCGCCCTCCTCCAGCAGCTCGAGCGCCACCTCGAACCCCTCCCGGACAGCCAACTGGAAGCCCTCGCCAGACGCAGCGCCTCCATCACCCGCCGCCATTTTGGGGCCACCATGCGGCTCTTCGCCCCCCTCTACCTCTCCAACGAGTGCGTCAATAACTGCAAATACTGCGGATTCTCCCGCGACAACCCCATCCTCCGCACCACCCTCACCGTGGACCAGGTCGTCCAAGAGGCCCGTCACCTCCACGCCCAGGGATTCCGCAACCTCCTCCTCGTCGCCGGCGAACACCCCAAGTTCGTCTCCGAAGGCTACCTCCAAAAGTGCATCGCCGCCATCAAGTCCTTCATCCCCACCATCGGAATCGAGGTCGGCCCGATGGAAGACCACCAGTATTCCGAACTCGTCCTTTCCGGCGCGGAAGGACTCATCGTCTACCAGGAAACCTACCACGAGGAAACCTACCGCCAACTCCACACCGCCGGACCAAAGAAAAACTTCGAGTGGCGCCTCGAATGCCCCGAACGCGCCTACGCCGGTGGCTTCCGGCGCATCGGCATCGGTGCCCTCTTCGGTCTCGCCGACTGGCGCGGGGAAGCACTCGCTCTCGCCGCACACCTCGAGTATCTCATGAAGACTTGCTGGAAGGCTCAGTTCACCGTCTCCTTCCCCCGAATGCGTCCCCACGCCGGCGCTCAGAACCACCTCCATCAACCCGATCCAACTCACACCCTCACCGACCGCCAGATGGTTCAACTCCTCTGCGCCTTTCGGATCGCCTTCCCACACGTCAGCATCGTCGTCTCCACCCGCGAACCCGCCCACCTCCGCGACTCACTCCTCCCACTCGGCGCCACCCACATGTCCGCCGGATCACACACCGAACCCGGCGGCTACACCGGCGCCGGCAAGAACGACCTCCACCGCACCATCAAAGGCCGCCGCGTCGAACTAGAAGCAGACGAAAAATCCTCCTCCTGCCACAGCGCCACCCCCCAGTTCACCATTGACGACACCCGCTCCCCCGCCGAATTCGCACAACTCCTCCGCGACAACCACTTCGACCCTATCTGGAAAGACTGGGACGAATCCATCCTCGCCTCCCCATAATTCACCCCATGACCATCCAACTCAACGGCAAAACAGAAACTCTCATGACCCCCGTCAGCCTCCTCGACTTCCTCCAGTCGAAAGACCTCCTCAGCAAACCCCTCGTCATCGAACTCAACGGCCAAGCCCTCCTCCGCGAAGAATACCGCGACCACACCCTCGAGGACGGCGCCATCCTCGAAATCGTCACCCTCGCCGCCGGAGGCTAGAGCGCCGACTCTCCTTCCCTTCCCCACCCCTGGGACCGCGGGTCTTCAGCCCGCCCCAGAACCCACCCCTCCCCTCCCCAACAACCAACAACAATGCCGCAAGCAACGCCCTACTTCGTCCACGGCGCCAAGGTCTTCAGCACCTCTTCCCACCACGCCACCCCACGTTCCTCCGGCGCCAAAACCCGCAACTTCCGCTCCGAGTGCGCAAACTCCAACTCGTCCCCCCTCCCCCAAAATTCTCCGTCCACTTCCACCGGCACATCACGTTCGCACGACACCTTCACTCCGGACGATTGATAATACTCCACCGTCCCCGAGTCCGCCTTGATCCCTCCCCGCGCCAATCCCGCCAACGTGTCGCGCACAAACTTCAACCCCGCCTCCTTGAAGACAACGACATCTAACAGATCATCCGCGTTGTCCGCCTTCCGGAACAAACGGAACTGACCACCATAGAGCGTCCCGTTCCCCAACAACACCGCCACCCCTTCCACGGTCTGCCCTTCCTCAAAGGTCACCGTCGTCTTCGGCGGCTTGTCCCCCAACACCTTCACCGCCGACAACAAATACGCCAAGGGCCCCAACACCTTCTTCAACTCCCCGCTCGTCTCCTCGATCACCTGTGCATCAAATCCCACCCCCGCCATCTGCACAAATGGGGTCCCGTTCACCTCGAACAAATCCACCTCCTCCACATTCCCCTCGTCGATCACCTGCAGGGCCCGCTTCAGCTGGTCAAAGGGAATCCCCATCTCCCGCGCAAACACGTTCATCGTCCCCGTCGGCAAAATCCCCAAGGTCGTCTCTCCTCCCGCCAAACCACGGACCACCGCATTCAGCGTGCCGTCTCCACCCGCCGCCACCACCACCGGCTCCCCCTCATCCTTGAACCGACACGCCAGTGTCCGCGCCTCGTCTGCCGTGTTCGTCGCATAAATCGCAAATCGCGTCGCATTCTCCATCACGAACTGAAACGCCTTCCGCGCCCGTTCGCTCTTCGCTTTCGGATTCAGAATCAGGGGATATCTCCGTGGCACACTCATCGTCATCCATCTCAATGCAAGCTCAGGCCGGTCGCAATCCGAATCGCTCCAACTCCACCTTCACCCGGATCACGGGCAGACCGATCACATTCTCATACTCCCCCTCCACATCCTCCACCAGCATGTCTCCATGCTCCTGGATCGCATACCCGCCCGCCTTGTCGAGCACCTCCACCTTGTCGTGATACTCCGCGATCACCGACTCCCCGAATTTCCGGAATTTCACCCAGGTTACCTCAAAAAACGCACTCTCCCGCTCGCCGGAAGAAAGACACACACCCGTGCACACCTCATGCACCCGCCCCGCCAGCCGCTCCAACATCTGCGTCCCTTCCTCCAAATTTTCCGGCTTCCCCAGCACCTCGCCACCGACCCCGACTAAAGTATCCGCCGCCAGCACCACCGCATTCTCACCCTCCTTCACCAAAGATCGCGCCTTCAGCACCGCATTCATCACCGCCAACTCCCGAATCGAATGCGACCCGGGCGGAATCTCCTCCACCTCCGGCTCCCGCACCTCAAAGGAGTAACCTGCTTCCGCCAACAACTCCCGCCGCCGCGGCGACCCCGATCCCAACACTAATTGCTTCTCCATTCTCGACCTCACCATCCCCAAGACCCCAGCCCCCGTCAACGGTCGACTCCCCCGTGGCATGACCCATCCCGGTCATGACCAAAATCCCTCCGGCGCAGCCGCACTTCTCCCACAGTGGCGTGACCGTCTCGGTCACAGGCCCTCCGACCTCTGGGCTCCCCCTCTTCCTCCTTGCATCTCCCCCCTCCCGAATGATGTTTATTAGAACACTTCGCCAAATGTCCCCCAACCTCCAAGATCTCCGGCAGCATCTTCGGGAGAAACTCCCTGACGCCCACCAGTCCCGCCCCGTCGAAACCTCCACCCTCAGCTCCTCCCTCACCGCTTTCCCCAAAGGCGCCCTCACCGAACTCTCCCTCGTCCTCACCAAACTCCTCAACAGTGGCTGCTGCGGCTCGCAGCAGCTCACCATTCATCACCGATAACAATTCACCGATAACCCCAACCCCTAGCGTTGAGCATCCCCACCTCCTCCTGGTAGCGCCTCCGCAACCTCGCCCGGGAATCCGACTCCACCCTCCTCACCTTCACCCTTTCCTCTCCCCCTTCCATCCTCCAATCTCCAGCATTCCCAATTCGCGTCAATTCGTGTCCATTCGCGGTTCCAACTTCAGTCCTTTGACTACTGACCTCTGACCTCCAAAATGTTCGCCACCCCCCACGTCGACCGCTCCACCTGGACCTTCCCCGCCCCCGCCGGATGCCGCTCCTCCGGCCACCCTCCCCGCACTCCCGTCACCATCGAAGGCGGCCGCATCTTCTCCCACAACGGCGTCGTCTTCTCCCCCGACAACCACATCCTCACCGACCTCTCCCCCGACATCCTTCCTCCCTCCAGCGGCCACCGCATCACCGACTACCCCGCTCTCCCCGAACCCACCGCCCTCGACGCAAACGTCCTCACCCTGGTCTGCGCCGGCTCCTGGAAAAACTACTTCCATTGGCTCGTCGACGCCCTCCCCCGCCTCCGACACATCGACCCCACCTCCTTCGACCTCGTCTACACCCCCCTTGGCGGCCCCTTCCATCTCGAAGCCCTCGACACCCTCGGCATCCCCTCCGATCGCCGCCTCGAAGCCCGCATCGATTGCCACTACCGCTGCCGCACCCTCACCGCCATCTCCCCCCTCCCCCTCAGCAAACTCGACCACCCCGACGCCGACTACATCCGTGCCCTCTTCCCCGTCACCCCGACCAAACCCACCCGCCGCATCTACATCAGCCGCGGCGACTCCTGGCGCCGCCGACTCGTCAACGAAGACGTCCTCCTCGACTTTCTCGCCCAGTACGACATCGAAACCCACACCCTCGCCGGCCTTTCCATCGCCGAGCAAGCCCAACTCTTCTCCGAAGCCGAACTCATCGTCGCCTCCCACGGCGCCGCCCTCACCAACCTCCTCTTCGCCCCACCCACCTGCCGCGTCTTCGAGCTCTTCGCCAGTAACTACGTCTACCCTCACTACCAAGACATCTCCCAAACCCGCGGCTTGGAATACCATTCCCACACCAGCCCCAACCCACAAAAACACCCCGACTCCCAAGCCCACCTAGAAACCCTCCTCCCCGCCCTCCAGCAATTCCTAGCATAGCCACCCACCCCCGGAGCCACTGTCTCCAGCCCGCGATCTCCCCGTCCCCCACGGAGCGGCTGCCTCCTGGCTGCCGTCTAAATCCCCCGCCCTCTAGGCGGCTATTTCCTCTCCCCTTCCACAACCTCAGCTCCCCATTCAGCGTTCGAAGTTCAGCGTTCTCCCTCTCCCCCCTCACCTACCCCATCTTCCCCCACGTCACCACCCCCGCCACCACGAAAACCAACACCAGCAACACAATCCGACCGGACCGGTGCTTCGCACAATTGAAAATCAATCAGAGCATCGCGAACTCTCCCCCATCCCCCCAGATCCGCAACCGAAATCTACTTCTTCTTCCAAACAGCCCTCTTCTTCTCCCACTCCACCTCCCGATCAAAAATCGTCCCGTATCGCTGATACCCATGATGCGGCACGGCCTGCTTCTTCCACTGCCCCACCGCCACATCCACCGCGTGGATCTACTGATGATACTTCGCCATCGATTTGTTCTTCTTCGGCGCATAATTCGTCTGCCCCGGCCCTGCCTCCCACACATCAAAATCCCCTTCCCGCAAACTGGCCTTTCCATCCGCTCCCTTCGCGACCGTAAACCCGATCTTCCCCGCCATCAACGGCGACACCAAAACCATCAGCAATAAAACAACGCTCTTCATCTCGCCAACAATCGCACCCGGAGCCTTCCGGAAGCACCTTGCTGATGAGGATCCCGAATGCGGTGTCATACTCGAACCCCACGAGCGTCTCCTCCTCCGTCACGGAACCCAACGCCTCACTAATTTGTGGGAATCTGTAATTCTCAGTTCCCAGAAATTTCGGTGACTCCTTAGCAGCATGGCACCTTGCCCCGCGTGCCGCCCCTCGTATTTAAAGCACTTCGGCCTAGATTTCCCATCTGGAGGAAGCTAGATTCTCCGCGTCCGGGAGTCCCGCCCGCCACACACCAAATCACCATGCCCAAAGTCACTTTCATCACCGCCGAAAAGACCACCGTCGAAGTCTCTGACTCATCGGGAAATCTCATGGAAATTGCGCTCGAAAATAATATCACCGGGATCGGCGGCGATTGCGGCGGTGTCTGCTCGTGCTCGACTTGCCACGTCTACGTCCGCAAGGACTGGATCGAGCGAGTCGGCCTGCCGGATTCGGTGGAAAAAGACACCCTCGAATTCAACTCCCACTACCAGCCGAACAGCCGTCTCGGATGCCAGGTCGAGATGAGCGACGATCTCGACGGCCTGGTCGTCGAAGTCGCTCCGGCCGAGTAGATCTCCCACCCCAATTCCCGTGAATTCCCACGATGACCCATTCAGAGAGGCCCGCGAGAAAGGCCCGATCCTTGCCGCAACCTTCCAGAACGAGACCATTCCGATGATCCTGCGCCTCAAGGACATCCGCAAGGCGGCGAAAGATCCGGAGACCTTCAGCTCAGATGCCCCGCGTCGCGTTCCGATCCCATCGGAAGAAGACGTCCGAACCGTCCGCCAGTACCCCCTGGAGGTCGATCCCCCCGTCCACGCCGCCTACCGCAAGATCGTCGAGCCCTTCTTCCTGCGACCCAAACAGCCGGAAGTCCTGGCCAAGATCCACGCTCTGATCGACTCGTTGATCGACAAGTCGCTCGCTGGTGGACCGATCGAAGTCGTCCAGGATTTCGCGATCCCGCTCCAGTCCCACGCGCTGACTTACATGCTCAACGTCTCGGAATCGGAGGCGGAACACTGGATCGGCTGGGGCATCCACGTCTTCAAGGATGGCGACGGAAAATCCAAGGGGCCGTTCATGGAGAGCTACTGCCGTCAGATGTTCGAAGCCGCCGCAGAAAATCCGGGCGATGATTTTTTCTCAGCCCTCAACCAAGCCGAGCTCGAGGGACGCTTACTAACCATGGAGGAAAAACTCGGCTTCGCCAACATCGCCTTCGCCGGCGGACGCGACACCATCATCCACACCGTGACCCGGATTATTTCCTACTTCGCCGACAATCCGAAGGCGCTGGAATGTCTGCACGAAAATCCGTCGATGGTAAACAGCGCGGCCGAGGAATTTTTTCGCGTGTTCATGCCACTGACCCACATCGGTCGCATCTGCCCGCACGCCACCGATGTCCATGGATTCGAGGTCAAGCCGCAGGGTCGCGTTTCACTCTGCTGGTCTTCGGCCAATCGCGATCCCGAAGTTTTCGACGAACCCAACGAGGTGAAGCTCGACCGCAGACCGAATCCGCACATCTCCTTCGGCTTCGGCGCGCACAACTGTCTCGGTGCCCACCACGCCCGGGCCATCACCCGGGGACTCATCCAGAAACTGAGCGAACGCGTGTCTGGCATCGAGGTCCTCGAGAACGTTGAACTGCTCGAAGAGGAAGCCGATTACACCCGCAAGGTCGGCTACGAATTACTCCGTTCCACCTTCACCGCGCGCTGAATTTCATGCCTCGCATCACTCAGGAAAAAGCGGCGGCGGCCGTCAATCCGGGACCCGGCAAGTTTATCCAGAACGATGCCAATTCCGGTGTCTAGATCCTCGGCACAAGCGGCGAACTCAGCCCGGTAACGCCACTTCCCTCGCTTCTTCATTTCGTATTTGGCCTGAGTTTCTGCCAAGGATTGCAACTGCTTATGAACTGCGTAGTGCGAGAGTTGGAGGTAGAATGGCTTGTCCGCCTTGACCTGCTCCTCCAAGAAATCACACGCCTTGCGGGAGAGGCTGAAGAAATCGAAATTCATGCGATGAGCTTCAACATCCGTCTCGGCGTC